>CBINOL010000115.1:0-16342 GCA_966252285.1 uncultured Caulobacter sp. | reverse complement strand
GGGGGGGGGGGGGGCGGTGCCGGGGGGCGCCGCGGCGCCGCCCCCCCCCCCCCCCCGGCCGGCACGGCGCCCAGTCTCGCCCCCTCCACCCCTTCGGGGTCCCCCTCCCCCGCAAGCGGAGGAGGAGCCTGTCCACCGCCACCCAGCCTATCGGCCAAAACAAAACCCGCGCCGGTCGCCCGGCGCGGGTTTCGTCTGTTTTCGGGTGCGTGGAACGCGGAGGCGCGACGAGCCGCGCCTCGACGGCGCTCTTAACGCGAAGCCTTCTTCGGCATCGGCAGCAGGCCTTCGCGCTGAGCGCGCTTGCGGGCCAGCTTGCGGGCGCGACGGACGGCTTCGGCCTTTTGACGGGCGCGCTTTTCCGAGGGCTTTTCGTAGTGGACGTGGCGCTTCATCTCGCGGAACGAGCCTTCGCGCTGCATCTTCTTCTTGAGGGCCTTCAGGGCTTGATCGACGTTGTTGTCGCGGACGAAAATCTGGACCAGGGGTGACTCTCCATTCGACGGCCCGACCAATTTCCCAAGTCCCTCTTGAGGGGCCGGGCGGGCGAATAAAAACCTTACGCCCTGGAAGGGGTGCTTCCGGGCGACGAGGGGCGGCAGATAGCAGAGCGAAGGCCGCGTGTCCATGCGCGACGAGCGCTAAACACCGGTGTAGACTCGGATTCATGAGCCAGACCGCCGCCGAAGCAACGCAGGATTGGGCCGACAAGGCCGAACAACGGGTTTTGGACGAGGCGCTGCGCCTGTCGCCGCGCCTGGGCTGGAACGCCAGCCTAGTCCGCGCCGCCGCTGCGGCGGCCCAGCTGTCGCCGGGGGAAACCGACCTGCTGCTGCCCCAGGGCCCGCGCGACCTGGCCGCCATCCTGGCCCGCCGCCACGACGCCAAGGCGATGGAATCGCTTGGAAAGCTCGACCCGGCGGCCCTGAAGATCCGCCAGAAGATCCGCGAGGGCGTCATCGCCCGCATCGACGCCGCCGCCCACGACAGCGAGGCCGTGCGACGCTGGGCCTCGTTCCTGGCGTTTCCGACCAACCTTCCGCTGGCGCTGTCGCTCTTGTGGGAAAGCGCCGACCAGCTGTGGCGCTGGGCCGGCGATGTGGCCACCGACGAGAACCACTATTCCAAGCGCGCCATCCTGTCGGGGATCCTGGTCTCGACCCTGGCGGTCGACCTGGCCTCGGGCCGCGAGTCGGCCCTCAAGCACCTGGACGCCCGCATCGAGGGCGTCATGGCCTTCGAGAAGTGGAAGGCCGGCGTGAAGGCCCCGAACCTGGCGGCGGAGTTCCTGAGCGCGCTGGCGAAGATGCGGTACGCGCGATCGTAGATGCTCCTCCTGAAGGGCGAGCTGTCGCCCCCGGGTCCGACCAAGGGCCGGCCCGAGGATAAACTCCGCGACTGAGGGGGAAGTCGCTGATGACTTCCCACCGCCCCGAAAGCTGAAAACGTCCCCCCTCCGGCCCTGCGGGCCACCTCCCCCAGAGGGGGAGGATCTTAGCCCAGCGCCCGATCCACGGCCGCCAGGGCGTGCAGGGTCGTGGTGTCGAACACCGGCACGGGGCTGTCGGCCTGGCCAACCAGCAGCATGATCTCGGTGCAGCCCAGGATGATCCCTTCCGCCCCGGCCGCGACCAGCCGGGCGATGACCTCGCGATAGGCCTGGCGGGACTCGTCGCGCACGACGCCGGCCACCAGTTCCTCGTAGATCACGCGGTGCACCAGGGCGCGGTCGGCCTCGCCGGGGACCACCACCTCCAGCCCGAACCGCTCTTCCAGCCGGCCGCGATAGAAGGCGTGCTCCATGGTGAAGGCCGTGCCCAGCAGACCCACCTTGCGCAGGCCGGCCGCCTGGATCGCCTCGCCGGTGGGGTCGGCGATGTGCAGCAGCGGCAGGTCGACGGCGGCCTGAAGCTCGCCGGCCAGGCGGTGCATGGTGTTGGTGCACAGCACCAGGAAATCGGCCCCGCCCCGCTCCAGCGCCTTGCCGGCGTCGGCCAGGCGCTCGGCCAGTTCGTCCCAGCGGCCGGCGTGCTGCAGGGCCTCGATCCGCGAGAAGTCGAACGACCACATCAGGCACTGCGCGGACGCCGTGGGCCAGCGCCGCGCGCGCACGGCCTCGTTGATCAGCCGATAGTAATGCGCCGAGCTTTCCCAGCTCATGCCGCCGATCAGGCCGATGGTGAGGGTCATGGGGTCTCGCTGGGGGTTGGGCGCTCAATACACCGCAAGACGCTCGTCATCCCGGCCGGAGGCCCGCCTGGCGGGCCGCAGAGCCGGGATGACGAGCGTAGGAGACTTCGAAACTAAGGCCTTTCCGGCCCGGGGCAATCGCGTAGCCCCCCTCAGCTCTCCAGCGGCCGCAGGCGGTTGACGTGGCCCATCTTGCGGCCGGGGCGGGCCTCGCCCTTGCCGTAGAGGTGGATGCGGGTCTCCGGCTCGGCGGCCAGCTTCTTCCAGGCGTCGACCTCGGGGCCGAGCAGGTTGGTCATCTCCACGCGGGCCAGGGCCGCCGTCGGGCCCAGGGGCCAGCCGGCGACGGCGCGGATGTGCTGCTCGAACTGGTCGACCTCGCAGCCGTCCTGGGTCCAGTGGCCGGTGTTGTGCACCCGGGGGGCGAACTCGTTGACCAAGAGCTTGCCGCCGGCCAGTTCGAACAGCTCCACCCCGATCACGCCCACATAGTCGAGCGCGGTGAGGATCTTGGCGGCGATGGCCTCGGCCTGGTCGCGCTCGGACGGGGTGGCCTTGGCCGGGGCGATCGTGCGGCGCAGGACGCCGCCCTCGTGGTGGTTGTCCGACAGCGGATAGCAGACGATCTCGCCGTTGCGGCCGCGCGCGGCGATCACCGACAGCTCGCGGCCGAAATCGGCCGGCGCCTCGAGGATGGCCGGCTGGCGGCCGATCTTCTCGAAGGCGGCGATGGCGTCGCCCGGACGCTGGATCCAGGCCTGGCCCTTGCCGTCATAGCCTTCGCGGCGGGTCTTCAGGAGGCTGGGCGCGCCGATCCTGGCCACGGCGGCCAGCAGGCTTTCCTCGTCGTCGACCGGGGCGAAGGCCACGGTGGGCACGCCGATCTCGGCCAGGAAGGTCTTTTCGGCCACGCGGTCCTGGGCGGCGGCCAGGGCGCGGGCGCCGGGGGCGACCTCGCAGCCCAGGGCCGTCAGCTCGGCCACGGTCTCGGCCGGGACGTTCTCGAACTCGTAGGTGACGACGTGGCAGGCCTCGGCCAGGCGCTTGAGGGCCCAGCGGTCGTCATAGGCGCCGACGATCTGGCGGGCGGCGACGCGGCCGGCCGGACTGTTCTCCTCGGGATCGAGGATCACCACGTCGAAGCCGAGGCGCGAGGCGGCCTGGGCCAGCATCCGGCCCAGTTGCCCGCCGCCGAGGATCCCAAGGGTGGAGCCGGGGGGCAGAGGAAGAGCCGGAGAGGCGGTCATGGTCTTAGTCCTCGACGCTTTCGGCGACGCTGTCGGTCTGGGCCGCGCGCTGGGCGTCCAGGCGGGCGGCGAGCGCGGGGTCGGCCAGCGACAGGATCTGGGCGGCCAGCAGGCCGGCGTTCCTGGCGCCCGCCTCGCCGATGGCCAGGGTGGCGACGGGGATGCCGCCCGGCATCTGCACGATCGACAGCAGGGAATCGAGGCCGCTGAGGGCCTTGGACTGAACCGGCACGCCCAGCACCGGCAGCGGCGTCATCGAGGCGACCATGCCCGGCAGGTGCGCCGCGCCGCCGGCCCCGGCGATGATCACCTGATAGCCGGCCGCCTTGGCCGAAGTGGCGAATTCGACGAGGCGCTGGGGCGTGCGGTGGGCCGAGACGATCTTGGCCTCGTAGGCCACGCCCAGCTCGTCGAGGGCGTCGGCCGCCTTCTTCATCGTCGGCCAGTCGGAGCGGCTGCCCATGACGATGGCGACAGGCGGCGTGGTCATCGGCGTCTTCCTCGAACGACGAAGGGTATGCCAAGGCGCCTGGGGCGGCCCCTTGAATCGCGCGCCTTATAGCGGGTCGCCCTTCCAGACCAAAGCCCGTTCTCGGACGTTTTCGACCGCCGTTCGGCCTGCGCGCCCTCGCCCTCCACCTGCGGCTTATTGGCACCGGGTTACCACCGGCATTGTCATGGTTAATGAGAAAACGCAGATTTCCTTTCCAGCTTGACCAGAAGTGATTCGCCGCCCCTCCGATGAAGATCTCAGGCGCCCGCACCGAAACCTTCTCCGCGATCCGCCGCCGGGCGCTCGCCGACGCCGCCGGCGTCTCGGCCGCGCCGCGCGGAACCGTGCCCGTCGACAAGGCCGGGTTCCTGGGCCTGGAGCCCGCAGACCTGACGCCCAAGGTGCAGGCCGCCCTGCAGACCCTGATGTCGGAGGTCGAGGACCTGCGCACCGAGGTCTCGCGCCTGAAGTATCGCCTCAACGAGGCCGAGACCCTGGCCGACATGGACGTGCTGGCCCCGGTGCTGAACCGCCGCGCCTTCCTGCGCGAGGTTCGCCGCGTCTCGGCCTTCGCCCAGCGCTACGGCTCGCCGGCCAGCCTGGTGTTCTTCGACCTCGACAACTTCAAGGCCGTCAACGACCGCTTCGGCCACGCGGCCGGAGACTCGGCGCTGAAGGCCGTGGCCGAGCGCCTGCTGGCCAATGTGCGCGAGAGCGACATCGTCGGCCGCATGGGCGGCGACGAGTTCGCCGTGCTGCTGGTCCAGGCCGACAAGGCCACCGCCGAGATGAAGGGCGAAAGCCTGGCCGGCGCGATCCGCGGCGTGCCCGTGCAGTTCGGCGAATGGAGCGCGCCGCTGCACGTCTCGTTCGGCGTGCGCGAGATCGAGGCCGGCGCCGAGCCGGAGACCTCGCTGGCCGAGGCCGACGCGGCGATGTTCCTCAAGAAGCGCACGCGCGCTGCTGCGGGCTAGGCGCGGATCGCGGGCTGCCGCTCCATAATCCGCCCAATCCCCGCGAAGGCGGGGACCCAAGCTGACTTTCATGGCTTGGCGCCGCCTTGGATCATCCGCGACCTCGGCTTGGATCCCCGCCTTCGCGGGGAAGCTCGGTGATAGGTCGGCAAGGCGCATGCAAATCGATCATCCCCGAGGCGCCCTGCCCCGCGACAATCGGTCTCGCCCTCGCGCGCCACGAGAAACTTCAGCATTAACCGTTGTTAAACGGCGCCCGGGCTCTTGTGGCAGGCGAGCGGAGACGTCCGCGCCAGCCTTTACAGACCCCGGGGATTTCCTGATGACCGAACACGCCGAACCGGCCCTCGAGCTGATCTCGTTCTGCATCGGCGAGCAGGAGTTCTGCATCGACGTGAAGACGGTCCGCGAGATCCGCGGCTGGACCCCGGCGACCCCGATCCCGCATGCGCCGGGCTTCCTCAAGGGCGTCATCAACCTGCGCGGCGCGATCATGCCGGTCATCGACCTGCGCAACCGCCTGGGCCTGGGCGTGACCATCCCCGAGACCCGCCACGTCATCGTCGTCGTCGAGTGCCACGACCGCCTGGCCGGCATCCTGGTGGACGCCGTCTCCGAGACCTTCACCATCACCCGCGACCACCTGCAGCCGGCCCCTGACATGGGCGCCGACGAGCTGCGCTTCGTGCAGGCCATCCTGTCGGTCGACACCCGCCTGATCACCTACCTGCGCATGGACGACGTGTTCCCGCCGCAGGTCAGCCAGGCGGCGTAAGACCCCCTCCGGCCCTCCGGGCCACCTCCCCCAGAGGGGGAGGATTTGGGACGCCAAGATGCTCCCCCTCTGGGGGAGCTGTCGCGTAGCGACTGAGGGGGCTTAGCGCCCCCTTTTCCATATCTACGATATCGCCGCCTGGGCCTTCAGCTTGCCCACCATGTCGGACGACAGATAGCCGTCGGCCGGCAGCTGGCGGCTCTGTTGCCAGGCGCGCAGGGCCTTGCGGGTGCCGGCGCCGATGACGCCGTCGGCCGGGCCGGGGTCGAAGCCCAGGCGCGCCAGGGCGATCTGGGCGGCCATGCGGTCGGCCAGCGACAGCGGCTGCTCCACCGGCCAGGACGCCACCAGCGGCCCGCCGCCGCCGAAGCGGTCGGCCAACAGGCCGATGCCCAGGGCGTAGGAGGTGGAGTTGTTGTACTTGCGGATGGCGAAGTGGTTGGGCAGGGCCAGGAAGGCCGGACCAGCCGCGCCGGCGGGCAGGATCAGCCCGGCCGGAGACGCGGCGTCAGCGGCCGTCCAGGGCAGGCCGTCGGCTCTCTTTACACCTTTGGCTTCCCACCAAGCGGGCAGCTCGCGCGGGCCCTCGGCCAGGCTGTAGTCGAAGCCGGCCGGCAGGATCACTTCCTTGGCCCAGCCCACGCCCGGCTTCCAGCCGCCCTTGGCCAGCAGGTTGGCGGCCGAGGCCAGGCTGTCGGCGTCGCTGCGCCAGATGTCGCGGCGGCCGTCGCCGTCGAAGTCGACGGCGGTCGACAGATAGTTGGACGGCAGGAACTGGGTCTGGCCCATGGCGCCCGCCCACGAGCCCTTCAGCTGGTCGCGGGTGTCCTCGCCCGAGGCGATGATCTTCAGCGCCGCGATCAGCTCGCCCTCGGCCCAGCCGCGGCGGCGGCCGTCGGCGGCGAGGCTCGCCATCGAGCGGACCACGTCGAAATCGCCCTGGATCTTGCCGAAGGCCGATTCCATCGCCCAGACGGCCAGCAGGATGTCGCGCGGCACGCCGTAGCGCTGCTCGACCGCCGGCAGGAACGGCAAGGCGTCGCGCTTGCCGCGGCCCACGGCCACGCGGTCGTCGCTGATCACGCCCTTGATGTAGTCGCCGACCGGCTTGGAAAACTCCGGCTGGCGGCCGTCCAGCGAGATGACGCGCGGATTGGGCGTCAGGCCGTTCAGCTCGCGATCGACCACGGCCTGGGGCACGCCGGCGGCCACGGCCTTGGGCTTGAACTCGGCCAGCCACGCGTTGAAGGCGGCGACCTGGCCGCCCGTCTCCACCGCGGTGACCGCCGAGGGCGGGGTCGGGGCGGCGGGCGTGGAAGCGACCGGCGGCGGGGCGACCGGCGTCGACGGCGCCAGCGGGGCGTTGACGGTCGTGTCGGCGCAACCGGCCAGCAGCAGAACGAGGAATACGCGTTTATCCATAGCGGGCAGGCTACCGGGGTTCGTGCGAAAGCTTCAATCACAAGGACGCCAGGACAAAGTGAGTTCCCGGTTCGCATCGCCTCTCCACAAGCTTTGCTCTAGAAAGCTTTGGCCGCACGAGGTCGGCGCGAGGAGTTCGACGTGCAACTGCTGAAGGGCCGCATCAACCGCGCCAGCTACTGGGTCATCGTCGGGGTGGCGATCGCCGCCATGCTGGTCTCGGCCCTGGTGTTCATGCGTCCGCTGCCGGCCGCCCTGGTGGTGATGCTGATCGCCGCCGTCCCGCGCCTGCACGATCTTGGCCGCACCGGCTGGTGGGCCGGCGGGGTGTTCATCGCCCTGATGGCGCTGTTCTTCGGCGGCGGCTTCGTCATCCCGCCCCAGGCCTACCAGAACGTGCTGGGCGTGGCGGTGCTGGTGCTGCCGGTGCTGCTGTCGGTCCTGGGCGGCCTGCCCGGCCAGGGCGCCGACAACCGCTTCGGACCGCCGCCGCCCAAGGGACTGTCGTTCAAGCCGGCGGTTGCGCCCGCGCCCCAGACGGAGGCTTGAGCGCAACACCGCGCGACGCCTGCGCGCAGCGGGGCCTTGGCCGATTGACTCATCGCCCCGTCTTGCCTATACGCACGCCCTCCGAAACATCCGGATGTTCCGGCGAGCTCTAAGGCGCGCCCGAACCTCTCCGCTGACAACAGAGACGGTCATGAAGGTTCGCAGCTCGCTGAAGTCGCTGAAGGGTCGCCACCGCGACTGCAAGATGGTGCGTCGCAAGGGCGTCATCTACATCATCAACAAGACCGACCCGCGCTTCAAGGCCAAGCAGGGCTAATGACGCCGCCTGCGTCGCCCAGGGCCCTGCTCTGGGACGTCGGCAACGTCATCGTGCGCTGGAACCCGCGCACGCTCTACGCGAAGATCTTCAAGGAACCGGCCGATCTCGACCGGTTCCTTTCGCATGTCGGGACCCTGGACTGGCATAGCGAAACCGATCGCGGCCTCTCCTTCGGCGAGAACATCGCCCTGCGCGCCGCGCAGTTCCCCGAGCACGCGCAAGCCCTGGCCGCCTGGTGGGACCGCTGGGACGAGATGTTCTCGGGCGCGATCGCCGAGACCGAATCCCTGATCGAGGACCTGGCCGCCGCCGGCGTGCCGCAGTTCGCCCTGACCAACATGTCGAGCGAAAGCTGGCCGGGCGTGCAGGCCATGAGCCCGGCCTTCCGCCATTTCCGCGACGCCGTGGTCTCGGCCGAGGAAAAGGTCATCAAGCCCGATCCGCGCATCTACGAGATCGTGCTGGAACGCACGGCCCTGTCGCCCGCGGACCTGCTCTTCGTCGACGACAGCGCCGCCAACATCGAAGCCGCGCGGGCGATGGGCTTCCACGTCCACCACTTCACCGACCCGGCGGCGCTGCGTCCGGCGGTCGAGGCGCACGGGCTGCTGGCGCCGACGACCGCCTGAGAGACTCAGTTGGGCTCGAGCACGATGTAGTTCATCGTTTCCGTGTCGCCCCAGACGTTGCAGGTCGACAGGCCCAGGACCTTGACCTTCTTCTTCATCGCATAGGCCGTCATCAGGGCCGACAGCTTGGCCTGGCCCGCGGGCGTGCTGGCGTCGAAGGCCCAGCGGCCGGTCATGGTGTGGCAGGCCGGCGGCGCGGACCGCGACGAGTTGCCGGTGAAGAACAGCACGACGCCGCCGTTGAGGACCAGGACCTCGCCGATCGACTCGTAGTTCGACAGGTCGGAGGCCTGGGCGACCTGAGCAGAGCCGGCGCAAAGCGCGGCGGCGCACACCGCGGCGCGGAAAATATTCTTGAACATGACTCCCCCGTGGTCACGGATGGAAGACCCCACCCGGATTGCCGCCGCATTGGTTGCCGTCGACGCCGATACGCGTCAAGCATGCGCCGCGCCGTCGCCGATCTTTCCCTCTGAATCGGCTTTCCCTCGGGGCGCGTCCGAACTAGTTTCCGCGGCTCCGGTTTTCAGCCCCTTTTCGCGAGAGATCTCCATGGCCGACGACGCCATCCCGCACGCCGACGTTCTGAACTCCACCGCCCAGGGCCAGCTGAAGTCGATCATCGAGCGCGTCGAGCGCCTCGAGGTCGAGAAGGCCGAGATCATGGAGCAGATCAAGGAAGTCTACCTCGAAGCCAAGGGCAACGGCTTCGACGTCAAGGTGCTCAAGAAGGTGGTCCGCCTGCGCAAGACCGACCGCGCCAAGCGCCAGGAAGAGGACGCCATCCTCGACCTCTACCTCTCGGCCATCGGCGAGATCTGATTTTGAAAAGGCCCTCTCCCCCGAGAGGGCCTTTTTGCTAGGCTGGTCGTCATGCGCGCCAAGCCGCCCGATCGAAAAGCGCCGGACCCTCGCGCCCAGGCCCGCAAAGCCGCGCTGAGCGCCCTCAAGAAGGCCAGGCGCATGGCCGACAAGGGCGGGATCGAGCTGTCGGACTGGGAGGGCGAATTCCTCGGCTCGGTGGCCCAGCGCATCGAGACCTACGGCCGGGCATTCGGCGACCCGGAAAAGGGCGGCGCCGGCCAGGCCCTGTCGGTCAACCAGACCATCAAGCTGAAAGAGATCACCGCCAAGGCCAAGGGCGAGCGCAAGCCGATGAAGCGCGGCAAGGGCTTCGCGCGCAAGGGCCGCCCGGAACCGGCGGTGGAAGAAGAGATCGAGGACGAGGGGTAGGCGATTGCTCACGCTCTCCCCCCACGCCCGTCATTCCCGCCCTTGTGGCGGGAACCCCTCTGTCAGCCGCAAGGGCAGATGGGGCGGCGTGCCGAGCACGCCGCTTTCACTTCACGTGCGAACGGAACCATGGGTTCCCGCCCTTGTGGCGGGAATGACGGGAGGTTGGGGGTCGGAGCCAATAGCGCTCCTAGAACGCCCCGCCCTCGCGCAGGTTGATGCCGTATTCCAGATAGGCCTTCATCGCGGCCATCATGTGCATCCAGCCGCCGGCGTTGCCGTGCGAGGCCTTCAGGCCCTCGGGGGTGTGGGGCCAGCCGGACTCGCTGATCTTGACCATGGTGTTTTCCGCATCCAGCGCCACGAAGGTCATCACCACCCGGGTATCGGGGTCGCCGGCGATGGCCGAGCCCCACTCCAGCACGATGCGCTCGGGCGCCGTGACCTCGCGCACCACCACCGGATAGCGCTCCTCGAACTCGGGGAACTGCCACAGCACGGTGGTTCCGGCCGCCAGCGGGCCGCTGCCCTCGCGCAGGAAATAGCCGCTGAGCTTTTTCGGGTCGACGACGGCGTCGAACACCTGCGCGACCGGTTTGCGGATCTTCAGCTGCACCTCGAAGGCCAGCGGGGTCTCGTTGAGTTGGGCGTCGCTGGACATGGCGGTCCTCCCTTGGCGAACGCCGGCATGTAAGGTTATAATTCTATAACATGTCAAGCGCCGCCCAAGACGACCTGCTGTTCAAGGCCCTGGCCGACTCCCGGCGGCGGCAGATGCTGGACCTGATGAAGGCCGCCCCGCGCACCACGGGAGACCTGTGCGAGCACTTTTCCGGAACGCTGGACCGCTGCACCGTCATGCAGCACCTGGGCGTGCTGGAGCGGGCCGGGCTGATCGTCGTGCGGCGCGAGGGCCGGGTGCGCTGGAACCACCTGGACGCCGGCCCCTTCCAGGACATCCACGACCGCTGGATCGGTCCCTACGCCCTGGCCGCCGCCGACCTGCTCAACCGGCTGAAGCACGACCTGGAAGGCGCGTGATTGCCGAACATCGTTCGCCGGACTAGCCTCGCCGCCAAGGACGGGGGAGGAACCGCTCATGGCCATCCAACGCGGCGCGACGCGCCCGGTGCTGCTCGTCATCGCCGCCGCCACCCTGCTGGCCGGCACGCTGGACATCCTGGACGCCTTCACCTTCTGGGGCGTGACCAAGGCCGTGCCGCCGCAGCGGATCCTGCAGTCGATCGCCAGCGGCCTGCTGGGCAAGGCGGCCTTCCAGGGCGGAAGCGGGACGGCGGCCCTGGGCCTCTTCCTGCACTACTTCATCATGTCTGTGATGGCCGCGCTCTACGTGCTGGCCGCCCGGCGCCTGCCCGTGCTGGTCCGCCGGCCGCTGCTGATGGGCCTGGCCTATGGCGCGGCGACCTATGTGGTCATGAACTACGTCGTGCTGCCGCTCAGCCACGTGGGCCCGGCAGCAGCCTTCGCCTGGCCGCGCTTCATCAACAATCTGGCCGCGCACCTGGTGCTGGTGGGCGCGCCGATCGCCCTGGTCGCCCGCTGGGGCCAGGGCGGGCGCGTCTAGGCGCCCTGCCCCCGCCTCTTACGAGGCTTCCTTGACGTCGACGTCGATGCCCTGCTCGCGGACCTTGCGATAGAGGGTCGAGCGGCCGATGCCGAGGCGCCGGGCGACCTCGCTCATATGGCCGGCATAGACCTCGATGGCGTGCTGGATGAGGTCGCGCTCGATCTCCTCCAGGGTCCGCAGATGGCCGTGGCCGTCGAGGATGCGCACCGGCGCGTCGCCCAGCGCGCCGGTCTCGGCGTGGACGGCGGCGGCCTGGATCATCACCGGCAACGGCTCGATCGGCGACGGCTCCAGCGGCGGGGCCACGACGCCCGAGATGGCCGGGAAGTCGTAGGGCTGCAGATAGGGCGCGTCGGCCAGCACGATGGCGCGATAGACCGCATTCTCCAGCTGGCGCACGTTGCCGGGCCAGTCGAAGGCGCAGAGGATCTGCAGGGTCTCGGGCGAGGCCCCGACCACGCGCTTGCCTTCCTCGACGTTGAAGCGGCGCACGAAGGCCTCGACCAGGGCCGGGATGTCCTCGCGGCGTTCGCGCAAGCTGGGCGCCTCCACCGGGAAGACGTTCAGGCGGTAATAGAGGTCCTCGCGGAACAGGCCCTGGGCGACGGCGGCCGACAGGTCGCGATTGGTGGCCGAAACGATGCGCACGTCGACCTTGACCGAGCGCTTGGAGCCGATCGGGTCGATCTCGCCCTCCTGCAGGGCGCGCAGCAGCTTGACCTGGATGTCCAGCGGCAGCTCGCCCACCTCGTCGAGGAACAGGGTGCCGCCGTCGGCTTCCTTGAACTTGCCCGAGTGCTTGTCGGTAGCGCCGGTGAAGCTGCCCTTCTCGTGGCCGAACAGGATCGACTCGACGAGGTTCTCGGGGATGGCGCCGCAGTTGACGGCCACGAACGGCTTGCCGGCGCGATCCGACGAGCCATGCACGGCGCGAGCGATCAGCTCCTTGCCGACGCCGCTTTCGCCGGTGATCAGCACGGGAATGGCGCTCTTGGCGGCGCGCTCGCCGATGCGCTTGACCATGGTCATAGCCGGCGAAGCGCCGATCAGGTCGGAGAAGGTGGTGCGGCCGGCGACGCGCTTGTTCAGGCGGTCGACCTCGCCCTTGAGGTCGCCCATGGAGAGGGCGTTGCGGATCGACACGGTGATCCGCTCCGGGCTGGCCGGCTTGATGAAGAAGTCGGTGGCCCCGGCCTGCATGGCCTTGACCACGGTGTCGACGCCGCCGCTGGCGGTCAGCACGATCACCGGCTGGGCGTAGCCGCGCGCGCGCATCTCCTTCAGCGCCTCCTGGCCGGGCAGGCCGGGCATGACGAGGTCGAGCAGGATCACGTCGGCCGGCGCGCCGGCGGCCAGGTGCGCCATGGCCGCGTCGCCGTTCTCGGCGTGACAGACCGCGAAACCTTCGCGCTCCAGCACCGCCTGGATCAGTCGACGTTGGGTCGGATCGTCGTCGACGACGAGCACCGTCTTGGTCATTGAAGGCCATCCACCAGAACCGGCCGCGCCCACGTGGAGAGCGACTCTTGTTGGTTCAGAGTGATACAGGCAGGGGGTAAACACCGGCTTTCGGAGAGGTGTCGCAGACCTTAACAGTGAGCCTTAACAACGGTTTACGCTGTTGGTCGGATTGGGGCCCGATAGGACGTCCCTTCCCCGCCCCGCTCGTGGCGAGAGTGTTCGCAGACACCGGCTAAGGTCCTAAAGCCGCCCAAGGAAACCCTCTCTCATGGAGAGAGGGACGAGAAGCGACCCGGATTTACAGCCTTCGGGTGACTCTCATAGGGTGCGGCGTGTCTGTAACGGGGGCGGTCGTCTTGGCTTTTCTTCCTGCGCCTTCGCACGCCCGCCGGCGCGTGTGGGAACAAGGCGGCGTTGGCGAGCTTGGTCGATGAGAGCCGTCATCGCATGGATCGCGGTGGCCCTGTCGACGACGTCCTGCAACTCCCAGCCGCCGGCTCTGCTCGCATCGGCGACTGCGACCGACGCCTGTTCTCCCACGGCGCTCGGCGCCGGCGCGACCTACACGCCCATCCAGCCAGCCTCGCCTACGCCTTCCGGCCGCATGGTCAGCTATCTTCGGCGCGACGGATCGCAGGGACGGAGCATGCGGCTTCGTCCGCCGCCCCTGCAGAACGGGGTCTGCAGCTACCAGTTTCCGGACGCCGCCAAGCGCTGTTCGGCTGAACAACTGAATACGGCGATGGGCAGGCTGGACGCCGCTCGGATGACGATCCCCGACTACACCGTCGATCTCGACTGCGCCCCGCTGCTGTCGAACGGGCAGGACCCCGTGGCCCGATACGTCCAGCTGTGGACCGAACTTACCGCCGACCAGGACATCTGCGCGCACTACGAGGCCTATGACGCGCGGCTTGCCGCGATGGAGACGACGCCGGCCGGCGCGCCCGGCGCCATTCGCGAACTGCCTTTCGTCCGCGGCCATCTGGCCGAAATCTGCGTCGGAGACGACGCGGCCCTGACCCATTACGCGCGCGCTTTCAGGGCCGGGTTCCTCCCGGCCGGACTCCGGGCGACGCAGGTCATCGAAGACCGCAGAGCCGTCGTCCAGACGCCCTCGGAGCATCCCGCAAAAGGATCGCCCCGGACGTCGGATGACATCCGGGGCGATGGGTCGTCCTAGTAAGGCAGTTCCGGCGCGGTCTGGGCCGGCGGGGTTCCGGCCGGCGGCGGGGTCGCGCCCGGATCGGCGGTCGGGGTCTCGCCGCCGCCCAGGATGTCGCCGATCGGGTCCTCGACGGGCGCGGGAACCTCGGCGACGCCGCCGGGGATCGGGGTGGCCTTCAGGCGCGGCAGGGCCGAGCTCATGAACACCTTCCAGATCTCGGCCGGCGGGCCGCCGCCGCTGACGCGCTTCATGGCGGTGTTGTCGTCCTTGCCGGTCCACACCGCGGCGACGAAGCCGCCGGTGTAGCCGACGAACCAGGCGTCCTTGTAGTCGCTGGTGGTGCCGGTCTTGCCGGCGATGTCGTAGCCGGCGACCTTGGCGCGGCCGCCGGTGCCGCCGTTCACCACCTGGCGCATCATCTGGTTCATGTACTGCAGCGACGGCGAGCCGATCACCGACGGGCGCGGCTGCTTGTCGACGCTGTGGTCGTAGAGAACCTTGCCCGAGGCGGTGCGGATGCGCTCGATGCCGTAACCCTTGGCCAGGAAGCCGCCGTTGGCGAACGGGGCGTAGGCCTGGGCCATTTCCAGCGGGCTGACCTCGACGGCGCCCAGGGCCATCGAGGGGTCGAGCTGGATCTTGCTGGTGATGCCCAGGCGACGGGCCGTGGCGGCCACGTTGCTGGTGCCCACCTCGTTGGCCAGGCGCGCGGCGACCGTGTTGATCGACTGGGCGAGAGCCGTCTGCAGGGTCATGGGACCCAGGAACGTGTTGGTGTAGTTGCGCGGCTCCCAGTTGCCGATCTTCACCGGCTCGTCGACCACCATGACGCTGGGATTGCGGCCCTGGTCCATGGCGGTGAGATAGACGAACGGCTTGAAGGCCGACCCGGCCTGGCGGCGGGCGCTGGTGGCGCGGTCGAACTGGCTCTGGCCGTAGTCCTCGCCGCCGACATAGGCGCGGATGCGGCCCTCGCCGTCGATGGCCACCAGGGCGGCCTGCTGGACGCCCTGCTTCAGGTGCCCCTCGACGCCCAGCTGCACGGCGCGCTCGGCCGCGACCTGGATCGGCAGATCCAGCGTGGTCTCGACCACCAGGTCCTCGGTCGGTTCGCCGACCAGCGAGCGCACCTGGGCGTCGACATAGTCGGTGAAGTACTGGGCGCGCTGGTTGGCCAGGGTGGCCGACACCTGCACCGGGGTCTTGAAGGCCTCGTCGCGCTGCTCGGGGGTGATGGCCTTCAGGCGCACCATCTCGTCGAGCACGACGGTGGCGCGGCGGGCGGCGCGCTCGCTGGCGCTGACGGGCGAATAGCGGGCCGGGCCCTTCATCATGCCGGCCAGCAGGGCGGCCTCGCCGATGGTCAGGTCTTTGGCCGGCTTGTTGAAGTAGCGCTGCGAGGCGGCCTCGATGCCGTAGGCGCCGGCGCCGAAATAGACCCGGTTCATATAGAGCGCCAGGATCTGCTTCTTGCTGAACTTCAGCTCCAGCCAGACGGCCAGGATCAGTTCCTGGGCCTTGCGCTTGTAGTTCTGGGCCGGGCTGAGGAACAGATTCCGGGCCAGCTGCTGGGTGATGGTCGAGCCGCCGCGCTGGGGGCCGCCGTCATGGGTGATGTTCCACACCAGCGAGCGGGCGATGCCCCACGGGTTGAACCCGAAGTGGTGGTAGAACTGGCGGTCCTCGATGGCGACGAAGGCGGCCGGCACGTATTCGGGCAGGGCGTCGATGTCGACCGGCGGCGCATATTGGCTGCCGCGCACGGCCAGCAAGGCGCCCGAGCGATCCAGGTAGTTGATCGAGGGCTGGCGGGTGACGTCGTAGAGCTTGGAGGTGTCGGGCAGGTCGCGCGCGAACACCGCGAAGAAGGTGACCACGAAGATCAGCCCCCACACGCCCAGAACCGTCGTCCAGTACAGCAGCGCCTGGAGGGGCGTGCGTTGAGTCTTCGCCGGCTTGTTTCCGCCGAAGGCGCCGTTAGCCATCTGTAACCCTAGGTCTCGTTAGCCCCGCCTGCGTGGCGGTGTCATAGCTCACGACGACCAAACACGCGATAGAATTGACGACAGGTGAACGCGGTTTAACCAAGCAGGGGAGAACCGTGCTGGGGTTGATCTTGAGACTCCAATCCTCGTCCGGGCTCAGGATCCTTCTCCCTGGAGGGAGAAGGTGGCCTGCGAAGCAGGTCGGATGAGGGGTCAGGGACGGAAGACGGCGTGCCGGCACGCCGGCCAGCGGCGTAGCCCCCCCCCCCCCCCCCCCCGGCCGGGGGCCCCACCCCACCCCCCACGCGAGGGGGGCACGCGGGGCCGGGCCAAGAGGAAAACACCAAA
>CBINOL010000114.1:0-16405 GCA_966252285.1 uncultured Caulobacter sp. | reverse complement strand
GCCCTCTCCCGCAAGGGGAGAGGGAGCGGGATCAGCGCTTGCGCACCGGGAACGGCGCGTGCGCCAGGCGCAGCAGGTTGGCCGCGCCGGGGGCGCCGAAGGGCGTGCCGGCGACGATCAGGATGCGCTCGCCGGGCTTGGCGAGATCCAGTTCCAGGGCCCGGGCGGCGGCGTCGGTGGTGACGACCTCCAGGCTGTCGGGCTGAGCGCTGACGCGCGGCTCGACGCCCCAGACCAGGGCCATGCGGCGCACGGCTTCGATCTTCGGCGACAGGGCCAGCACCGGCTGCAGCGGCCGCTCGCGGGCAAGACGACGCGCGGTGGCGCCCGTGGTGGTGAAGGCCACCAGGCACTTGGTCGAGCCCGACTTGGCCGCGCCGGCGGCGGCGACCACCAGCACGTCGGCGTCTTCGTCGACATGCGGCTGCTCGGCCTGCATCAGCTCGGGCCAGCGCGGGTCGCGTTCGACGCGCTCGATGATGCGGTTCATCATCGCCACCGACTCTTCGGGATAGTCGCCGGCGGCGCTTTCGGCCGACAGCATCACCGCGTCCGCGCCCTCGTAGACGGCGTTGGCCACGTCGGAGGCCTCGGCGCGGGTCGGGGTCGGCGAGCTGGTCATCGACTCCAGCATCTGGGTGGCGACGATCACCGGAATGCCGCGCTCACGGGCGGCGCGCAGGATTTCCTTCTGCGCCACCGGCACCTCTTCGGGCGCCATTTCGACGCCGAGGTCGCCGCGGGCCACCATCACGCCGTCGCAGAGATCCAGGATCGGCCCCAGGGTCTGCAGGGCCTGCGGCTTTTCGATCTTGGCCAGCACGGCGGCGCGGCCTTCGACGATGCGACGCAGCTCGGCCATGTCTTCCGGCGCCTGCACGAACGACAGGGCGATCCAGTCGACGCCCAGGCGCAGCGCGAAGGCCAGGTCCTCGCGGTCCTTCGGCGTCAGCGGCGACATCGGGATGATGACGTCCGGCACGGCCACGCCCTTACGCTCCGACAGCTTGCCGCCGTTGACGACCGTCGTGTTGGCGTAGCCGGGGCCGGCTTCGGTCACGGTCATCCGCAGCTTGCCGTCGTCGAGCAGCAGGGTCGCGCCCGGCTTCATCGCGGTCAGGATCTCGGGATGGGGAAGATGAACCCGCGTTTCG
Organism: uncultured Caulobacter sp.; assembly: GCA_966252285.1. Lineage (GTDB taxonomy): Bacteria > Pseudomonadota > Alphaproteobacteria > Caulobacterales > Caulobacteraceae > Caulobacter. The sequence goes on along the minus strand of CBINOL010000114.1, from coordinate 15,251 downwards.
TCGCCGGGGGTCGGATCGGAATCGAACCGGAAGGCCTGGCCGGGCTTCAGCTGCACCGGACCGTCGGCGAACTTGCCGACGCGCAGCTTGGGCCCTTGCAGGTCGGCCAGGATGCCCAGCGGACGCCCGACCACCGCTTCGGCCGCGCGGATGGCGGCGTAGACGGCGGCGTGGGTCTCGTGGGCGCCGTGGCTGAAGTTCAGGCGGAAGACGTCGGCGCCGGCCTTGGCCAGCTTGACGATCATTTCCGGCGAACCCGAGGCCGGGCCGATGGTGGCGACGATGCGGGAACGACGCGCGCGGATCATGCGGCCGCTCCTTTGTCAGTTTGGGGGATTATTTGGGACAGAAAGCGTCGCCCTCGTTGGACGCCAACTGGATTTCGGTGAGCGAAATCGTCAGCGGCCCCGAGGTGCTCAGGCCGAATGGAGACGAAACGTGCGCCATCTGGGCGCCCGCCGCCTGGAAACAGGAAAGTTTGATCTTGGCTGAACGCCATTCGCCGATTTTCGAGCCTGACAACGTTGACGTTACGTCTAGCCTCCCACCGCAGGATTCGCCACAACCGACAGTCAGATAAACCGGCGCAACCGGCGCCTTGTCGACTCGCCACCGCACGAGCACGGCCATGTCGCCGGTCGTCTGGCGCGACAGGTCGACCGGCGGCCCCTGAACGGCCAGCAGGCCTTCGCCCTCCCCGCTCCAGGTCGCCTGGCGGCCGTTTTCCTGGGCCCCGGCGTCGATCGTCTTGACCGCGCCAGCGCCCGAGAAGCTCAGCATCCACGGAGCAGGAACCCGGCCGGCGACGAAATAGCGGTCGACGCTGGCGGCGGTTCCGAGGTCGCCGGCGCTCTCCGACAGCAGCGCCACCTTGGCCGGCTTGGCGTAGGACAGGCCGTAGCCATAGGCGAACTGCGGGTCATACCCCGGCTGGCCGCGGTTCAGCGGGCCCTGGTCGGCGCGCTTGGGCCAGCTGAACGACAGCTTGCCGGTGAAGTCGCGCTTGGACTTGCCGTCCTTGCCGGCCGCCAGTACGTCGGCGACGCCGCCGCCCTCCGAGCCGGGCAGCCAGGCCGCCACGAAGGCGTCCGAGGCGTTGATCTCGGGGTTCACCCACAGCGGCCGCCCCGACAGGAACACCGCCACCACCGGGATACCTTGCGCCTTCAGCTTCTTGAGGAGCTCCAGATCGGTCTTGCCGTTCGGCTGGTAGGCCAGGTTGGCGACGTCGCCTTGGAACTCGGCATAGGGATCCTCGCCGAACACCACGATGGCCACGTCGGGCTTGGCGCCGACGAACTTGCCGTCCTTGGCCAGGGTCGCCTTGCCGCCGGCCGCCTCGACGGCCTCCTTAAGACCGCCCCAGATCGACTGGCCGTTGGGGAAGTCGCTGTTCTTGTTGCCGGTGCCCTGCCAGGTCAGGGTCCAGCCGCCCGAGGCCTTGCCGATGTCGTCTGCGTCGCCGGCCACCAGCACGTTGGCCCCGGCCTTGATCGGCAGCACGCCGTCGTTCTTCAGCAGCACCAGCGACTTGGACACCGCCTCGCGGGCGATGGCGCGGTGATCGGCCGAACCCAGGCGGTCGAACCTGCCCTGCACCTGCGGCGCGACGCGGTCGAACAGGCCCGACTTGACCTTCACCCGCAGGATTCGCCGCACGGCGTCGTCCAGCCGCGCCATCGGGATCTCGCCCGACTTCACCTGCTTTACGGTGTTCTCGTAGAGGCCCTTCCAGCTGTCGGGCGCCATGTACATGTCGAGGCCCGCATTCATCGCCTGCGGGCACGAGACGTTCGAGCAGCCCTGAAGCTGGCCGTGGGCGTTCCAGTCGCTGACCACGAAGCCCTCGAAGCCCAAGCGGCCCTTCAGGACATCGGTGATCAGGGTCTTGTTGCCGGTGATCTTCTGGCCGTTCCAGCTGGAGAACGAGGCCATCACCGTCAGGATGCCGGCGTCGATGCTGGGCGGATAGCCTTGGGCGTGAACCGCCACCAGCTCCTGCTCGGAGATCACCGCATTGCCCTGGTCGCGGCCGTCCTGGGTGCCGCCATCCGCAAGAAAGTGCTTGGCGCTGCCGGCGATGCGGCCCGGCGCGATCGCCTTGCCGGAGACGAGCTTGCCTTGCAGGCCCAGGGTCATCGGGCCCGAATAGCTGGCGACGATCTCGGGATCCTCGCCATAGCCCTCGTACGAGCGACCCCAGCGGTCGTCGCGGGGCACGGCCACCGTGGGTCCGAAGGTCCAATCGCCGCCGACCACCGCCACCTCTTCGCCGGTGGCCTGGCCGATGCGCTCGATCAGGGCCGGGTCGCGCATCGCGCCCAGGCCCACATTGTGCGGAAAGATGGTGGCGCCGACGATGTTGTTGTGGCCGTGCACGGCGTCGATTCCGAACATCAGCGGGATCGGCGTGCGGCCCGGACGCTTGGCCAGCGCCTCCTTGCGATAGGCGTCGACCAGGTCGGTCCAGGCCTTGGGCGTGGCGCGGTCATTGCCGTCGGGCGCCGAGTTGCCGCCGGCCAGGATCGAGCCCAGCGGATAGGTCGCCAGATCCGCCGGGGTCATCGAGGCGATATCGCCCTGGATCGTCTGGCCTACCTTCTCCTCGATCGTCATCTTCTTCATCAGGTCGGTGATGAAGGCCTCGGTCCTAGCGTCGGTGATGCTGGCCGGGCTCTTGGCCGTCGGCCACAGCTCGGGATGGGCCGTGGTCTGCGGCGTCGTCGCGATCAGGCTCGGCTCGGCGGCCAGAGCCGGCAGGGCCAGGCCCACGGTCAGGGCCAGCGACGAGGCGCGAAGGAGCGGACGGCGAAGGTTCATGACGGGGCCCTTGAAAGCGAGAAAATCGGAAAAGATCGGCGCGGCGAGCCCGCCGCGCCGCAGTGGGAGCAACCCCTTGCAGGAGGGGCCTCCAGCCACCGCCTTCGGCCAGAGGGGGGACCGAACAGCCGAAGGCGGCATCCCGTCGACGAAACAGCGTCGACGCTGGAGCGGGATGAATGACGAAGAGCGGAGACGAGGCCCGACAGCGCGGTCGCGCGCCGATCGGCCAAAGCGGTTTCCTTCCCTGGTTTCGTTGTGCGGCCGCCCTGCCCGCCGCCCCTTGGAGGTGCGTGGCGATAGCGGTCACATTGATCAGACACCATTTCTTGACAGCGCTGTCTATCTTCTTTTTGTATCGTTTCGTTGCGCGGGCTTGGCCTGCCTCAGGCGGCCGGTCGCCTCTGCCCGGCCACCTGATCCAGCGCCGTGTCGTGCAGGGGCGCGGCCTGGACGATCTCGGCCACGCGCCGCCGCCAGCCGGCCAGGCCCTCACGCACCTGCGACAGGTTGGAGAGATCGACCAGCGGATCGTAGGCCTGCGGCCGCACGCCCATGCCCTCCAGCACGTAGAACCACGACAGCTCGGTGAAGAGCTCGGTCGGCCGATGCGGAATGCGCCCCGTGCCGCGATAGAGCGCCAGGCGCTCGGCCAGGTCCGGCGGCAGCGTCGCGGCCGCCCGCTCACGCCAGAACGGCTCGTCGCGCCGGGTAGGCTGGTAGTGCAGCACGATGAAGTCGCGCGCGGCCTCGTACTCCGCGATCAGGGCCCTGTTGTAGTCGGCGATGTTGGCCGTATCGAAATACTTGTCCGGGAAGTGGTCGAGCAGCTTCATCAGGCCGCTGGTCACGAAGTGGATGCTGGTCGACTCCAGCGGCTCGATGAAGCCCGAGGCTAGGCCCAGCGCCACGACGTTGCGGTTCCAGAACGCCTTGCGGCGACCGCCGGTGAACCTCAGCACGCGCGGCTCGGTCAGCAGCTTGCCGGCCTCCCGCTCCAGGTCGGCCAGGGCCTCGTCGTCGCTGACATGGGCGCTGGAATAGACGTAGCCGTTGCCGGTGCGGTGGCGCAGCGGGATCCGCCAGCGCCAGCCGGCCGGCCGGGCCGCGGCCTGGGTGAAGGGCGGCGGGTTGGCGTCGCGCACGGTCAGGCCGGCCACGGCCCGGTCGCAGGGCAGAAACTCGCTCCAGTCCTCGTAACCGGTCTTCAGCGCCCCCTCTATCAGCACGCCCCGGAAGCCCGAGCAGTCGATGAAGAGATCGGCCGCCAGCCGCTCGCCGCCGTCCAGCACCAGGGCCTCGACGAAGCCGTCGTCCTTCAGGGTCGCGCCCTCGACGCGTCGCTCCAGCCGGCGCACGCCGCGCTGTTCGGAATAGGTTCGCAGGAACCGGGCCACCAGGCCGGCGTCGAAATGCAGGGCGTGGCGCATGCCGGCCAGGGGCCCCTGCCCTTGCCCGTCTGTGAAGGCCATGCGGCCGGCGTCGCCCAGGGCCGTGGCCAGGCTGTAGGCCTCGACGCGGGGATCGTCGCCCGCCGCGGCGAGCCGGTGCCAGACGTGATGGAAGGGCCGCCGGTCGACCGACGGCCCGAAGGTTCCGAACGGATGCCAGTAGCGCTCGCCGATCGTCCGCCAGTCGTCGAAGCGGATGCCCAGCTTGAAGCTGCCCTCGGTGGCGCCCATGAACTGGCCCTGGTCGATCTCGAGCAGCCGCAGGAAGTCGACGATCGGCGGGATGGTCGCCTCACCCACCCCGACGGTGGGGATAGCGGCGCTTTCGACCAGGGTGATGGTCGTCTTGGTCCCGCGCAGCACCTGGGACAGCACGGCGGCGGCCATCCAGCCGGCGGTGCCGCCGCCGAGGATGGCGATCGAGCCTATGGCGCGATCCATGGCGTTTCCTCCCCGTTCGCGCCCTCTGGCGGAGCGCGTGTCAGGAAAAGAGCCGGCGACGGGCTCGCAAGACCGTCCGTCGCCGGCATGAGAGGACTTACATCCCCAGCTTGAACCGCGCGCCCAGCACGATCCGGCGATCGGCCGTGGCGTAGCGGAACGGCAGGTTCTCCCACTGCAGGTAGCGGCCGGTGGGCTCCTCGGTCAGGTTGATGCCCTCCAGCACGATCTTGATCGCCGGGGTCACCTGGTAGCCGACCTGGGCGTCGAGCTGGCCATAGGCCCGCTCCCACGTGCCCAGGCTGTGGCGGTCCGCGCCCGAGCCGAACGAGAAGTCGCCCTGGTAGCTCTTGTCGCGCCAGGCGTAGGAGACGCGGGCCTCGAAGCCGTGGCCCTCGTAGAAGCCCTGCAGGTTGAAGGCGTGCTTGGCCACGCCCGGGATCGGCAGGTTGTCGTCGTAGTCGTTCGACTTCGAGGTCTCGGAGTCCGAGAAGGTGTAGTTGGCGTTGAAGCCGAACCCGTTCTCGAAGGCGTACTGCGCCGCCAGTTCGATACCCTTGATGCTGCCGCCGTCGCCGTTCACCGGCGCGGTGTAGACGCCCAGGGTCGCCCCCTCGACCGAACCGTCGGCCACAGTGCGCGGCACGGTGTCGGTCTGGATGAACGAGTCGACGCTCTTGTAGAAGAACGCCCCCGAGACGATGCCGCTACGCCCGAAGTAGCGCTCGTAGGCGATATCGAACTGCGAGGCGCGGTACGGGTCGAGGTCCGGGTTGCCGCCGCTGCCGTTGGTGTAGAGGAAGCGGTTGAGGTTCGGACCCGGCGTCGAGCTGCGGGTGAAGTTGAAGGCCGAGCCCTGGCCCAGCTGGAACAGGTCCTGACGCGACACGACCCGGGCCGCCGACACGCGCACCTTGTCGCTGTCGTTGACGTCGAACACCGCGCTCGCGCTGGGCAGGACGTCGGTATATTCGCGGGTGGTCTTGATGGCGTCCGGATTGCCGATGACGCCGTTCCAGCTGTCGGTGCCCCAGTACCAGGGCGTGGTCGGGGTGCCGCTGGAGTCGATGGTCAGCTCGGTGCGGACCACGCGGACGCCGGCGTTGACGTGATAGCGATCGTCCGAACCGCCCAGGTCGACCATGCCGTAGCCGGTCGTGGTGCGCTCCTTGATGCGGAACGACTGGATCGGATCGGCGAACTTCTTGAACGGCGTCGAGGAATAGAGGTTCGACAGCCAGGCGACCGGATTCTCCATCTGGCTGCGGTTCTGGAACAGCGCCGTGATGCCGCCGACCGTCAGGGTCTCGAACCGCTCGGGGTTCGACGCCGCCGTCTGGTAGGGCGTGATCAGGGCCGGCGAGGCGCCGAAGCGACCGTCGTCGGTGGCGGTCTGGCCGCAGTTCGGACGGCCCGGCGTGCCGGCCGGCAAGCCACACGACTTGAAGCCGATGGCGCCGTCCTGGAAGTAGCCGTACGGGGTCCAGTCCTGGCCGTAGGTCCGGCCGTTCAGCTCGCCCTTGCCCGAATAGTCGGCCAGCAGCTGCCAGAACTCCGAGTCGATCTTGCGCTCGGCGTAGCGGACGCCGGCGCTGATCACCAGGTCGCCGGTCTCGCCGAACTCGGGCCGCCACTTCAGGTCGCCGCGGATCGAGGTGTTGTCGATCTGGGTGTCCTCGCCGAACACCCAGTGCGATTTGGCGAACACGCTCGACGGCGTGGTGAACTGGGCGGCGTTGGCCGGCGTGAAGCGCGGGTTGTCGCCGTTGGCGTAGCTGTAGGTGAAGGTCGCCGGCGCGGTGGCGTTGGGCACCAGGCCCGCAGCCGTGCCGTTGCGCACGGTGTACTGGGTGTAGCGCACGTCGTTGTTGGCGCTGGCGCTCTCGTAGTCGGCGGTGGAATAGGCCGCGCGCACGCTGCCGGTCACCCGCCCGCCGTTGTCCCAGTTCAGGGCGACCTGGAAGTTGTCGGTCTTGGCCTGCGAGTCCTGCAGGTACGAGGTGCCTTCCGCCGAGTTGGCGGTGACCGTGCCGCTCTGCAGCACGCCGTTGCCGTCGACGCTGGCGCCGGCCGCGTAGGTGGCGTTCTCGTTGGCGAACGGGAACTTGATCGAGGCTTCGCTGGTCTTGATCTTCAGGTCCGAGTGGAACCAGTCGCCGGTCAGTTGCAGCGACTCGGTCAGGGCGAAGTCGAGGTTGATCGACGCGCCCAGACGCTTGCGCTCCTGGTCGCGATAGGTGGCGTAGCGGTACTCAGGCGACCACACGTCGAGGGTTCCGCCGCCGACCACCGGCCGGTCGTTGAACGCCCAGCCGCCGCGGTTCTCGCCGCCCAGCACGTCGGTGTGCAGCTCGGTCTTGTCGTAGGACAGCGTGCCCAGCACGGCGAAGCGGTCGCTGAACTTGTAGCCCAGCACCAGCGAGCCGGTCGGGTTCCAGTCGGTCTCGCCGGCCTTGTTGCCGCGCAGGTCGCCGGCGATCGTGATGTCGTCGCGCAGGGACCGGGCGTTGCGGGTCTTCAGGTTGATGATGCCGCCCAGGCCGCCTTCCAGCAGCGAGGCGTCCGGCGACTTGTAGACGTCGACGCCCCCGATCAGTTCGGACGGGATGCCTTCCAGCGAGTTGGTCTGGTTGATCTTGCCCTCGCCCAGGCGGAACAGCTCCATGCCCGAGACGAAGATGTCGTTGTTCAGGACGGTGACGTTCTGGTCGAGGCCGCGGATGCGCACCCGGGTGCCCTGGCCGTTCTCGCGGTCGATCTGCACGCCGGGCAGGCGTTGCAGCGACTCGGCGATGTTCTGGTCGGGGAACTTGCCCATGTCCTCGGCGGTGACCGACTCGATGATCAGGTTCGAGTTCTTCTTGGCCGACAGCGCGCTCTGCAGCGAGGCGCGGAAGCCGGTGACGATCACCTCTTCAACCGCAGATGGTTCCTGAGCCGAGGCCGGAGTCGCCGCGTCGGTCGCGGCGGTCTGGGCCAGGGCCTGGCCCGCGCCCAGCAGGACGACCGAGGACGCCGCCGCCATCAGCGCGTACCGGGTCGCGTAAGTCTTCGAAATCATGAGCATTCCCCTAGGTTACGGCCGCAGAGAGCCGATCTCCGCCGACGGTGTCGACGTGAGCAAGTTCGCCAGTTTTTCGGGATGCCTTGCGCATCCTCCCTTGTTCTCCGGCCCTTCTCGGGGGTCGGCGGATGCAACCTAGGAGTAACGCGACAGCGCTGTCAATGGACAACGCTGTCAATCGCGTAACAAAATTCGCTTTCCGTATTTGTACGATTTATCGGCTGAAAGCCGCGAAGCCTTGCGGGAAAAGGCTTCGCGGAAACAGCGGGGCGGCGCGGAAAATCTCCGGCCGCAGGCCGTGATCAGCCGATCTGTTCGATGATGTGTTCGCGCAGTTCGGCGCGGGTGAGTCCCGGCCAGGCCCATTCGGTGCGGGCCGGCGCCGTCACGGTGCGCGATTGCGGTTGGGTGCGGGGCTTCCGTTGAACGGCGGCCGCGCGGAGAGTGTTGGTCTTCATGTAGTTCCAGATAGCGGGCCGAGCGAAATGCCGGGCCCGAACGATAGTCGTAGGAGAAAAGCCCAAGGGGCGGCGTTCGAAACGCACGCGAGGATGGGCGGTGAAGCGCAGGCGACGCCCGGCTCGAGGGCCATGGGCGATCAGCGCTGACTGCAATATGGGGTGCCGATCGCGATGTTCAACCCCGCAACGAGCGGCTCTCCACATATGCCCCTGAAGACGGAGAGGCGCCCCCTGCCCCGCAGCGTCACTGTTCCTGCGTACCGGCGATGCTAAGACCATCCCGCACCGACCGGGACGCCTCATGAGAATCATCGCCGCCGCTATCGCCCTGACCGCCTTGGCGCTGGGGGCCGGGTCCGCCCGCGCGGAGGAAGCCTCCTCCACCAAGCTCGCTGTCGCGGCGCGATTGGCGCAGGCCCTGCGCGGGGAGAAACCGTCGCAGGACGAGATCGCCCTGGATGGCGCACTGGCGCGATTGTCGCGGCACTGGGCTGGCCCGCAGAGCGCGCCCGAGGCGCAAACCGCGCGCCAGGCCGAGATATTCGAGGCCGTCGCCGTCGCCCCCAGGCGCAAGGCCCTGGACAACCTCATGGCTGCGCGCCTCAAGGCCTATGCGGACCAGGCCTCGGCTGAGGACATGGGGCGAATAGCCGATATGCTTAGCTCGCCCATTGGAAAGCGCCTCGAGGGCCCAGGCCAGCCGAGCCCCGACGATCTCCGGCAGGTTCGCGAAGCCCTTGGCCCCGCCACGGAGGCCTACAAGCGTATTTTCATCGTGGAGCTCCAGCTGGTGCAACTGGCCAGCCAGGAGGAGGACGCCATGCTGCCCGCGCTCCAGGCGGGGTTCTGCGCCGGCGTGGCCGCCGAAGGACTGACGAACAGCCTGTGCTCGGCCAAGCGGCCCTAGGCCGCCGGTCCGGTGCTCTCGCGAACCACCAGTTCGAAGTCCAGCAGGCGCGAGGGGGCGACGCCATCCTCGCCCTTCAGCGCGCCGCTCAGCAGCAGGTCGGCGGCGGCGGCGGCCATGGCCTGGATCGGCTGGCGCACGGTGGTCAGCTGCGGCCAGACGACCTTGGCGCCGGGCGTGTCGTCGAAGCCGGCCACCGACAGGGTGTCGGGCACGTTCAGCCGCAGGCGGTTGGCCACGGCCATGACGCCCAGCGCCATGTCGTCGTTGGAGGCGAAGATCGCCGTCGGCCGGTCCTCGCCCGCCAGCAGGGTCTCGGCCGCCTCGAAGCCCGAGCGGAACGAGAACCAGCCCTGGGCGACGCGGTCTTCGCGCACGACCAGGCCGTGGTCGGCCATGGCCTTGGCGTAGCCGTCGTAGCGCAGGTGGGCCGCGCCGTGGTCGGGGTGGCCCTTGATGAAGGCGATGTCCTTGTGGCCCAGCTTGATCAGGTGGGCGGTCATGTCATAGGCGGCGGCCATGTCGTCCATCCGCACATAGGCCGAGCGGTCCAGATCCTTGTCCGGCGACAGGCGCACATAGGGCACGCCCTCCGCGTCCAGCACCGCCAGCACCCGAGCGTCGTCGCAGACCGGCGGGGTCAGGATCACCCCGTCCATCCGCAGGGTGGCCAGCATCGGCGCCACCTGCTCCTCGACGTCGCCTTCGGAATCGAGCGGCTCGACGATCAGGTGATAGCCTTCGGTCCTGCACCGTCCGATGGCCCCCAGTTGCACGTCGGTGACGTAGGCGGGGCTCGGGTTGTCGAAGAACACCCCGATCAGATAGGCCTTGGAGCCCGCCAGGCTGCGGGCCGAGATATTGGGGCGGTAGTTCAGCGCCGCCACGGCCTCCTGCACCCGGTCACGGGTGTCGGCCTTGACGTTCGGCTCGCGGTTCAGCACCCGCGACACGGTCTTGATCGAAACGCCCGACATGCGGGCGACGTCGTGGATCGTAACCTTGGCGTTCAAGAAATGGCCTCGCGCGGCGTTGATTCAGCCTTCAAGCGAGACAACAAGCCATGACAACCTTGTCAAGGCGACCCCTTTTTGACGGATGGCCGTTTCTGCTCGCCCGTCTTGCCGTTCCCCGCCAGGATTTCGCGGACGGCGCGGGCGCGATCGCTCCCCGCCTCGAACAGGAACGGATCCGAGCACGCCGCCTGATGCAGCGTGAAGACCGCCGGGTCGGAGGCCGGGCCGCCGGGCCGGTCCAGGGCGATCAGAAATGGCCCCTCCAACATGGCAGCAGGTTCGGTGAAGGTGGAGTTGTCCCACTTCACGACCATCTGCGCCGGAGCCTGGCCGGCGAGCACGTCCTCCGTCCGGACCTGAAACCGCGCGTAATCCGACAGGGTTCCGGGCCGCTTCCCCGGCAGGAGCGACGGCGTGCGGACGACCTCATACGCCATGATGCGGCCGATCACGACGAGATCGGCGCTGCGAACGTCCTCCAGCCGGATCGGCAGAGGCGTCCGGCAGGCGAAGGCGGGGCCGCTGGCGACCACGGCGAGGATCAACGCGGCGGCGAACCAGCGATGTCGCATGCATAGCCTCCCGGGCTGCGGCGCTCCCGCTCGAACGCCGGTGCCCGCCTTGATACGCCCCCGCCGGCCGCTCAGCCTACGAAATCGAGGCCTGGCCGTCCGGCGTCATGGCCACCGCGGCCCCGATCAGCGCCGTGTGGGGGTGCAGGATCACGTGGGTCGGGATGTCGCGCACATAGTCGCTCAGCCGGCCCTTGGCCTCGAAGCGTTCGCGGAAGGCGCTGGCTTCCAGCAGGTCGATGATCCGGGGCGCGATGCCGCCGGCGATGAACACGCCGCCGCGCGCGCCCAGCGCCAGGGCCAGGTCGCCGGCGACCGAGCCGAGGATGGCGCAGAAGCGCTCGACCGTGGTCTTGCAGCAGTCGCGGCCGGCCACGGCGCCTTCGGTGATGGCCTTGGCGGCCAGTTCCTCGACCGGCCGGCCTTCGATCTTGGCCAGCAGGACGTGCAGGTCCTCCATGCCCGGCCCCGCCAGGATGCGCTCGACCGACACGCGGCCGTACTTGGCCTGCAGGCCGCGCAGGATCTCGATCTCCAGCTCGTCGACCGGGGCGAACGAGATGTGGCCGCCCTCGGTGGTCAGCGGGGTGTCGCAGCCGTGGCGACGCACCATGCCGGCGGCGCCGAAACCGGTGCCCGGGCCGATGATGGCGAGATCGCCCTCGCCCGAGGTCGGCAGCGGGCCGATCTGGCGCAGGTCCTTAGGCGACAGGCGCGGCGCGGCCAGGGCCTGGGCCGTGAAGTCATTGATCAGGCGGGCGTTACGGAAGCCGCCCGCCCGGCGCAGGCTGTCTTCCGACAGACGCCAGTCGATGTTGGTGAAGTGAACGGCGCCATGCTCGATCGGGCCCGCCACCGCGACCACGGCCTGGTCGGGGTGCTTGACCCCCACCTTGGCCAGATAGTCCTCGATGGCGTCCTCGGCCGTGTCGTAGTCCTCGCCCTTGTAGGCGGTGGGCTCGATCAGCCGGGGATCGGGACCGTCGAAGTCGACCAGGGCGAAGCGCGCATTGGTGCCGCCGATGTCTCCGACGAGGCCCAGGCCGTGTGCAGTGGCGCCGTTCATGGGTTTCCCGTTCCCTTTAAGCAAACAGCACGGACGCGCCGGCGTCGGCGGCGCCGACCCCGTGTCGCATCCAGCTGAACAGTTCGCGCCCGAAGCCCGGCTTGGACGCCGGGACTGGTGCAGGCGTGCGGGCGAGGAGCTGCGCCTCGTCCACATGGATGAAGAGCTCGCCGGTGTCGGCGTTCATGGTGATGACGTCGCCGTCCTGCACATAAGCCAGCGGTCCGCCCTTGGCGGCTTCCGGCGTCACGTGGATGGCGGCCGGCGTCTTACCCGAGGCGCCCGACATGCGGCCGTCGGTGACCAGGGCCACCTTGTGGCCGCGGTCCAGCAGCACCGAGATCGACGGCGACAGGTTGTGCAGTTCGGGCATGCCGTTCGCGGAAGGACCTTGGAAGCGCACCACCACCACGACGTCGCGGTCGAGTTCGCCGCGCTTGAAGGCGGCGATGAAGTCTTCCTGCTCCTGGAACACGGCGGCGGGCGCGGTGATCACGTGGTGCTCGGGCTTCACGGCCGAGATCTTGATCACGCCGCGGCCCAGATTGCCGGCCAGCAGCTTCAGGCCGCCTTCCTTGCTGAAGGGGTTCTCGACCGGGCGCAGGATGGCCTCGTCCAGCGAGGTCTCCGGGCCTTCGCGCCACTTCAGTTCGCCGTCCTCGAGGTAGGGCTCCTGGTGGTAGTTCGACAGGCCGGGGCCAGCGATGGTCAGTACGTCCTCGTGGGCCATGCCGGCCTTCAGCAGCTCGCGCACCACGAAGGCCATGCCGCCGGCGGCCTGGAAGTGGTTCACGTCGGCCGAGCCGTTCGGATAGACCTTGGCCAGCAGCGGCACGGCCTTGGAGATATCGTCCAGGTCTTCCAGGGTCAGGATGATGCCGGCCGCCCGAGCCATGGCCACGATGTGCAGGGCCAGGTTGGTCGAGCCGCCGGTGGCCATCAGGCCCACGACGCCGTTGACCACGGCCTTCTCGTCGATGACGCGGCCGACCGGGATCCACTCGTTGCCCTTGTGGGTGACCGCGGCCACACGGCGGGCGGCTTCCTTGACCAGGGCGCTGCGCAGCGGGGTGTTGGGATGCACGAAGGCCGAGCCCGGCAGGTGCAGGCCCATCAGCTCCATCAGCATCTGGTTGGTGTTGGCCGTGCCGTAGAAGGTGCAGGTGCCCGGGCCGTGATAGCTGGCGCTCTCGGCGGCCAGCAGTTCGTCGCGGCCGACCTTGCCCTCGGCGTAGAGCGCGCGGATGCGAGCCTTTTCCGAGTTGGGCAGGCCCGAGGTCATCGGGCCGGCCGGCACGAACACCGCCGGCAGGTGGCTGAAGGTCAGGGCGCCGATCACCAGGCCCGGCACGATCTTGTCGCAGACGCCCAGGTACATGGCCGCGTCGAACGCGTCGTGGGTCAAAGCAACGGCCGTGGCCATGGCGATGACGTCGCGCGAGAACAGCGACAGCTCCATGCCCGGACGCCCTTGCGTGACGCCGTCACACATGGCCGGCACGCCGCCGGCGAACTGGGCCGTGGCGCCGGCCTCGCGGGCGGCTTCCTTGATCAGCGCCGGATACTCTTCCAGCGGCTGGTGGGCCGACAGCATGTCGTTATAGGCCGAGACGATGCCGAGGTTGGGCGCGTTCGGGTCCAGCGCCCGCACCTTGTCGGCGGCCGGCGAGGCGGCGAAGGCGTGGGCCCAGTTGGCGCACGACAGCTTGGCGCGGCCCGGCTGGGCCAGGGACGCGGCTTCCATCTGGGCCAGATAGGCCTCGCGGGTCGGACGGCTGCGCTCGATGATCCGCTGGGTGATCTGCGCGATGACGGGATTGAGGGCCATCAGAACTTACTCCGCCCAGAGGATGCGGACCGGGGCGCGGTCCTGCTTCAGGATCCTGGCGATTGGCAGGTCGGGATCGACCTCCCCGGCCAGGAGCTCACGCTTGGCCTCGCCCGTGACCAGCAACACGATCAGCGACGCCTGAATCAACGCCTGGAAGGTCAGGCTGATCCGGGGCAGGTCGGGGGCCGGCTCGCCTTTCGGCACGGCCACGACCAGGCGGTCGGTGTCGGGATCCAGGCCTGCGGCCAGGGCCGGGTTGCCCGGGAACAGCGAGGCGAAATGACCGTCGGCGCCGACGCCCAGCAGCACCACGCCGAACGGCAGGGCCTGGGCCACGCCCTCTTCGGCCTTGGCCGCCGAGGCTTCGTGGTCGACGCCGTCGAAATAGAGCGGCGCGAAGGCGGCCTTGGCCGCGTCGCCGGTCAGCAGGTGGCGGCGCACCAGAGCCTCGTTGCTGCCCGGATGGTCGAGCGGCACGAAACGGTCGTCGCTGAGGGTTACGGTGACCTTGTCCCAGGGAACGGTCAGGGTCGCCAGGCGGTCATAGACCGGCGCGGGCGTCGTGCCGCCGGTGGCGGCGAACCCGGCCTTGCCGTGGGTGGCCACGGCCGTGGTCAGGGCGCCGGCGATGGTCGAGGCGGCCGCGTCGTACAGGGCCTCGCGCGTCGGGAAGACTTCGATCTTGGGCATGTTGCGGATACCCCCTTACGACTTCCAGCCGCGGCCTTGCGGCGCGATCAGCGAGGCGGCGCTGGGCGGCCCCCAGGTGCCGGCGGCGTAGGTCGCCGGCTCGATGCCCGCATCGGCCCAGGCCTTGGCCACGCCGTCGACGAACCGCCACGCGGCCTCGACCTCGTCGCGACGGACGAACAGGGTGCGGTCGCCGCGGAACGCGTCCAGCAGCAGCTTCTCATAGGCGATCCGGCGACGGGCGCCCGGCGCGGCCATGTTCAGCGACAGCGGCAGCGACTGCAGGCGCATGCCCTCTTCCGACAGGCCCGGACGCTTGGTCATCACGCTCAGCGAGATGTCTTCTTCCGGCTGCAGGTCGATGACCAGACGGTTGGCCTGCATCTCGCCTTGCGTCACCTGGCCGAAGATGTTGTGCGGCACGGGCTTGAACTGCACGACGATCTGGGTGCGGCGGTCGGGCAGGTTCTTGCCGGTGCGCAGGAAGAACGGCACGCCGGCCCAGCGCCAGTTGTCGATGGCCACCTTCATGGCCACGAAGGTCTCGGTCTTGGACGGCTGGCCGACCTCTTCCAGATAGCCGGCGCGCGCGGTGCCCTCGACCACGCCCGCCACGTACTGGCCGCGGACGGTGTCGTGCGCCACGTTGTCCTTGGTGAAGGGGCGCAGGGAGCGCAGCACCTTGACCTTCTCGTCGCGGACGGCGTCGGGATCGAAGCCCGACGGGGCCTCCATGGCCACCAGGCAGAGCAGCTGCAGCAGGTGATTCTGCAGCATGTCGCGCAGGGCGCCGTACTCGTCGTAATAGGGCCAGCGGTCGCCGACCTTCTCGGTCTCGGCGATGGTGATCTGGACGTGGTCGATCGACTTGTTGTCCCACAGCGGTTCGAACAGCACGTTGGCGAACCGCAGGGCGGTGAGGTTCTGGACCG
>CBINOL010000113.1:0-16479 GCA_966252285.1 uncultured Caulobacter sp. | reverse complement strand
CCTCCCCCAGAGGGGGAGGATCTAAAAGCGCCGGCTCCAAGATGCTCCCCCTCTGGGGGAGCTGTCGGCGAAGCCGACTGAGGGGGTCCTTCCCCTACTTCTTCGCCAGGTAATCCAGGGCCATGAACACCTCGGCCTTCACGCCCGTCTCCAGCACCGCCTCGTCGATGTCGAAGTAGGGCGAGTGGTTGGCCGGGGCGCCGGCGGCGGGGACGTCGGCCTTGCGGCCGCCCAGCTGGACGAACACCGCCGGGACCTTTTGGCCGTACAGGGAGAAGTCCTCGGCGCCGGTGACCAGGGCGGCCTGGTCGTCGACCTTGCCGGGCGAGGCCTTTTCCAGCGAGGCCTTGACCCATTTCGACAGGGCCGCGTCGTTCCAGGTGACCGGGTAGGGCTGGGTGAACACCGCCTCGGCCTTGGCGCCATAGCGGTCGCCGATGGCGGCCACGGCCTTCTGGGTCTTGGCGATCACCTCGGCCTTCCGCTCGGGCGTGAAGGTGCGCAGCGTGCCGCTCATCACCAGGTCTTCGGGAATGATGTTGTTGCGCACGCCCATGTTGATGGTGGCGATGGTCAGCACCGTGGGCGAGGTCCCGACGTCGATCTGGCGGGCGGCGATCTGGTTGAGGGCCTGGACGATGTCGGCCGAGATGCTGGCCATGTCGATGCCGGCCCAGGGACGCGCGCCGTGGGTCTGCTTGCCCTTGACCGTGATGGTGAGGCGGTCAGCGCCGGCATAGAAGCCTTCGGGGCGATAGTTCAGCGCGTGGGCGTCGCCGGGGCCGATGTGCAGGCCGAAGATGGCGTCGACCTTGGGATTGTCGAGCGCGCCGTCGGCGATCATCAGCTTGGCGCCGCCCTCGTCGCCGGCCTGGGGCCCCTCCTCGGCCGGCTGGAAGATGAAGACCACCGTGCCGGCGATGTCGTTCTTCATGCCGGCCAGCACCGTGGCCGCGCCCAGCAGCATGGCCACGTGGGTGTCGTGGCCGCAGGCGTGCATCACCGGGACGGTCTTGCCTTCCCAGGTGGCCGTGGCCTTCGAAGCGAACGGCAGGCCGGTCTTTTCCAGCACCGGCAGGGCGTCCATGTCGGCGCGCAGGGCCACGACCTTGCCGGGCTTGCCGCCCCTCAGCACGCCCACCACGCCGGTCTTGCCCACGCCCTCGCGGACCTCCAGGCCCAGGGCCTTCAGCTCCTTGGCCACCAGGGCGGCGGTGCGGACTTCCTGATTGCCCAGTTCCGGATGCTCGTGGACGTCGCGCCGCCAGGCCACCACCTTGGGCTGGGCCGCCTTGGCCGCCGCCTCGACCTTGGCGGCTGCAGGCGCGGCCAATGCGGGGACGGAGATGGCGCTCGCCGCCATCAGGGCCAGAACCGAAACCTTCGCGCGCACGCCCATTCCCGACTCCTAGAGAAGACTTTGGCGGCGAGCTTGGCGGTTCCCAGTGCCGGGTCAAGGGCCCGGTCAAGGGCGGCGGCGCTTTACCTAAGGAACGGCTTTGCAGAACCGTCGCGAAGACTAAGCTTCGTCCATGACCGAGCCTGCATTCGACTCCCCAACCTTTGACTCGAAGGACGATGGCGAGGCGCTGGACCCCGCATCCGGCGTGATAAGGCCCCGCCACGCCGCCACCCTGATCGTGGTGCGCGACGACGGCCCGGCGCCGCGGGTGCTGATGGGGCGGCGCAATCGCGGCCACGCCTTCATGGCCAGCAAGTGGGTGTTTCCAGGCGGCCGGGTCGATCGCGGCGACTATGGCGCGCCGTCGGCCACCGAGCTCGATCCGGAGGTCGCCGCGCGCCTGACCACCGAGCCGCGCCATCCCTCGCCCGCCCGCCTGGCGCGCGCCCTGGCCCTGGCCGCCGTGCGCGAGACCTTCGAGGAGACGGGCCTGCTGCTGGCCCAGCCGGCCAAGGCCCGTCCCGCCGCCGGGGCCTGGCGGCCGTTCCTGGCCCAGGGCGCCCTGCCCGACCTGTCGCCGCTGGCCTTCGTGGCGCGGGCCATCACCCCGCCCTATCGCCCGCGTCGCTTCGACGCCCGCTTCTTCATGGCCCCGGCCAGCGCCCTGCTGAGCCTGGAGCCGCAACCCGACTGCGGCGAGCTGGACGAGATCGCCTGGGTGACCTTCGACGAGACCCGCGACCTCGATCTGCCCAGCATCACCCGCATGGTGCTGCGCGAGTCGGCCCTGCGCATGAAGGATCCCAGCCGCCCGGCGCCGTTCATGCGCTTCCTGCGCGGCAACGCCGTGATGACGGAGCTTTAGAAGCGACCTCGCCCTTCGACAGGCTCAGGGTGAGGACGAATTCCGGCGTCGCAGTAGAAATCCTCATCCTGAGCTTGTCGAAGGGCGAGGATTGCGGACCATGATCTGGACCTTCCGACGGAGCTCTAACCATGCTCGCCCTCCTCCTCGCCCTGCAGGCCGCGCCAGCCATTGACCAGGCCGCCTTCCTGGCCGGCTGCTGGAAACAGGACCGTCCGAACGGCGTCGTGGAGGAGCAGTGGCTCGCCCCAGGCGGCGGCATGATGCTGGGCATGAGCCGCACGGTGCGCGACGGCAAGGCGCGCACCTACGAGTTCACGCGAATCCAGGAGACCGAGGGACGACTCACCTTCTTCGCCATGCCCTCGGGCCAGCCTGCGGCCGCCTTCCCGCTGAAGCGCGCCGCCCCGGGCGAGCTGGTGTTCGAAAATCCCGGCCACGACTTCCCCCAGCGCGTGATCTATAAAAGCCAGGGCCAGGACGGGCTTCTGGGCCGGATCGAGGGCGAAATCGGCGGCCAGGCGCGGTTCGTCGACTTCCCCTACAAACGATGTTCAGGCGCCGATTGACTTTGGCCCGTTGATGCGTATGTTCCGCGCCTCTCATTTCGACCGCGCGGAGACCTGCGCGACCACCGCAGGGATACGACCATGGCCAAACCGGCTTCGATCAAGATCCGCCTGAATTCGACGGCGGACACCGGCTTCTTCTACGTCACCAAGAAGAACGCCCGCACCAAGACCGAAAAGATGGTGCTGAAGAAGTACGACCCGGTCGTGCGCAAGCACGTCGAATTCCGCGAAGGCAAGATCAAGTAAGATCGCCTCGTCGCACCGACGATTCTCGAAAACGCCCGGCGGCAACGTCGGGCGTTTTTGTTTTTCCGGTCCCTGGAATAGGTTCATCGCGTGATCGTTCGCCTCGCCCTCGCCTTCTCCGTCATGGCCGCCCTGCCCGCCTGCGCCCAGCCCGCGCCGGTACAGAGCTACGAGGTGGTCCGCACCTATCCCCACGACCGCCAGGCCTTCACCGAGGGCCTGCTGGTGCGCGACGGCCAGCTCTACGAGAGCACGGGCCTGGAAGGCCGCTCGTGGGTGCGCAAGGTGGATCTGGAAACCGGCGCGGTGCAGCAGCAGGCGGATCTGGATCCCAAGTACTTCGGCGAAGGCATCGTCGACTGGGGCGACCAGATCGTCCAGCTGACCTGGCAAAACGGCATCGGCTTCGTGCGCGATCGGACGACCTTCGCCGTCAAGTCGACCTTCAGCTACACCGGCGAGGGCTGGGCCCTGACCAAGGACGACCGCCGCATCATCATGAGCGACGGCACCGACGAGCTGCGGTTCCTCGATCCCAAGACCCTGAAGGAAACCGGCCGCGTCAAGGTGACCGACGATGGCCGCCCCGTCGACCAGATCAACGAGCTGGAGTTCATCAAGGGCGAGGTCTGGGCCAACATCTGGCAGACCGACCAGATCATCCGCATCGATCCCAAGACCGGCAAGGTGGTCGGACGGCTCGACCTGTCGGGCCTGCTGACGCCCGAAGAGGCTCGCCGCGCCGACGTGCTGAACGGCATCGCCTACGACGCCAAGGCGGACAGGATCTTCGTCACGGGCAAGTTCTGGCCGTGGCTGTTCGAGATCAAGGTGGCGAACTAAGGGGCCCTCAAGCCGCCTTGCAGACCACGGCGTTGCGGCCGGCGGCCTTGGCTTCGTAGACGCCGCTGTCGGCGCGCTTGAGCAGGGCCTCGGGGGTGTCGCCCGCGCCGGTGGTGGCCGAGACGCCGACCGAGATGGTCACCGTCAGCATCTCCTGGCCGCCGGCCACGCGGAACGGCGAGCCGGCCACGTGCATGCGGATGCGCTCGGCGATGCGTACGGCGTCGGCCAGCTGGGTGTCGGGCATGATCACCGTGAACTCCTCGCCGCCATAGCGGCAAGGCAGGTCGATGGCGCGCACGTTCGAGGCCAGGCGCAGGGCGAACTCGCGCAGCACCTCGTCGCCGACGTCGTGGCCGAAGCCGTCGTTGATCTTCTTGAAGTAGTCGATGTCGATCAGCAGGGCCGAGACCGGGTCGCCGCCCATGGTGGCGCGGTTGACCAGGGCCGACAGCTGGCCGGTCATGTAGCGGC
The DNA here is from genome assembly GCA_966252285.1 of uncultured Caulobacter sp. Lineage (GTDB taxonomy): Bacteria > Pseudomonadota > Alphaproteobacteria > Caulobacterales > Caulobacteraceae > Caulobacter. Next base: position 12,077 of record CBINOL010000113.1, on the reverse strand, counting down.
GGTTGTGCAGGCCGGTCAGCGGATCGGTGACCGCCAGCTCCAGCGAATGATCGAGGTTGTTGCGCAGATAGTCGGTGTAGCGCTTGCGGCGCACCTGGGTGCGGACGCGGGCGGCCAGCTCCTGCGGGTCGATCGGGCGCGGCAGCACGTCGTTGACGCCGATGTCCAGCGCCTTGACCATCCGCGGGCGGTCGTCGGGATCGACCACGGCCAGGATCGGCAGGTGGCGGGTGCGCTCGCTGGACCGCAGCGTCGCGGCGAAGCGCAGGCCGTCGAAGCCGCGGGCGGCGGCGTTGACGATGACGAGGTCGACCGGTCCGCCGGCGCTGATCTCGGCCTTGGCCAGGTCGGTCTCGATGACCGGACGGTGCTCGACAGCCAGTTCGGAGGCGACGCGTTGGGCTTGGCGTTCGTTGTCGTCGACGATCAGCACCCGGCCGCCGATGCCGTCCAGGCGGGCGGCGGCGCCGGCGATCACGCCGATGCGGCGGCCCGAGGCCTCGCGCTGGCGCAGTTCGTCGATGACCATCTTCAGGCGGGTCAGGCTGCGCACGCGGGCGAACAGCATGACGTCGTCTATGGGTTTCGTAAGGAAGTCGGCGGCGCCCGCCTCCAAGCCCTGGATGCGGTCGGCGCGTCCATCGAGGGCCGTGACCAGCACCACCGGGATATGGCGGGTGGCGGCGTCTTCCTTGAGTTTGCGGCAGACGGTGAAGCCGTCCATGCCGGGCATCATCACGTCCAGCAGGATGATGTCGGGCAGTTCCTCGGCCGCCTTCGCCAGGGCCGTCGGGCCGTCATAGGCGTAGGAGACCTGGTAATACTCGGCCGAAAGCTTGGCCTCGAGCAGGCGCACATTGGCCTCGATGTCGTCGACGACGAGGATTCGCGCGCTCACGGCCTGTTACCTCTCCAGCAGTCGGCGGATGGTGTCGAGAAAGTGCGACACCGAGATGGGCTTCGAGATGTAGGCCTCGCAGCCGCCCTCGCGAATCCGCTCTTCATCGCCCTTCATCGCAAATGCCGTAACAGCGACCACGGGTATATGTGACAGATCGTCGTCCTCCTTGAGCCACTTGGTCACTTCCAGGCCCGAGATCTCGGGCAGCTGGATGTCCATGAGGATCAAATTCGGGCGATGCTCACGGGCGATCGACAACGCCTGCAGCCCTTCACGGGTCTGCAGGGTCTCGTAGCCCTGGGCCTCGAGCAGATCATGAAACAGCTTCATGTTCAGCTCGTTATCCTCGACGATGAGGACCTTCTTCGTCATCCTGACCCCGACCATACGGTCCGTGGCGACACGTGAGGGATTCGCGCCGCTTCTTCATCCTCAGATCGCACGAATATCCTTAAGCCCGCGCTAATCGCGTTTCCAACGACCGATCGCACACAAATGGACGCCCGCTCTCTCGACCTCAAGACCTGCACGCTGGATGCGCACCGTCCGCTCGTCATCGTGGATGTCGACGAAGTGCTGGCCCAGTTCATGGCCGGCTTCGGCGCGTTCATCGGGCGGCACGGCTTCGAGCTGCGCGTCGATCGCTTCGCGCTGTTCCAGAACATCTACCGCCCGGGCGAGACCGAGCACCTGGACCTGATCGCCGGCCGGGCCCTGTTCGACGACTTCTTCCGCGACGGCGGCGAGGACCTGCTTCCGGCCGAAGGCGCGGCCGACGCCCTGGCCGACCTGTCGCTGGACGCCAATGTGGTGATCCTGACCAACGCCCCCGAGCACGGCCGCCAGACCCGCGCCCGCTGGCTGAAGACCCACGGCTTCGACTATCCGCTGATCATCAATTCCGGCCCCAAGGGTCCGTCGGCGGCCGACCTGGCCGGGCGGATCGAAGGACCCGCGGTGTTCATCGACGATCTGCTGCCCCAGCTCGAATCAGTCGCCGAGTACGCGCCGAGCGTGGGCCGCTTCCAGATGGTGACCGACGAGCGCCTGCGCCCCCTGGCCCCCAGCGCGCCCGACCGGCACAGGCGCATCGACCTGTGGCCCGACCTCAAGGTCGCCCTCCGCGAGGCGCTGGCGCTCGACGGGCGATGAAGGCGCTCTGCAGGGACTGTCTGTGGACCGGCGAGCGCAAGGCGCCGCGCTGCCCGTCGTGCGGCTCGCCGCGCACGGTGTTCCACGAGGAGCTGGGCGTCCTGTCGATGGCCCACCTGGACTGCGACGCCTTCTACGCCTCGGTCGAGAAGCGCGACGACCCCACCTTGCGCGACAAGCCGGTGATCGTCGGCGGCGGCAAGCGCGGCGTGGTCACCACGGCCTGCTACATCGCCCGGATGAGCGGCGCGCGCTCGGCCATGCCGATGTTCAAGGCGCTGCAGCTGTGCCCCGACGCCGTCGTCGTGAAGCCCAACTTCGCCAAGTACAAGCACGAGAGCGCGCTGATCATGGCCCGCCTCTCGAACCTGACGCCGCTGGTCCAGCCGCTGTCGCTGGACGAGGCCTGGATCGATCTTTCCGGCACCGAGCGCCTGCACGGCGCGCCGCCGGCCGTGATGCTGGCCAAGGTGCAGAGAGAGATCGAAGCCGAGCAGAACCTCACCGTCTCGGTGGGCCTGGCCCCCAACAAGTTCCTGGCCAAGATCGCCTCGGAACTGGACAAGCCGCGCGGCTTCTCGGCCATCGGCGCGGCCGAGGCGGTGGCCTTCCTGGCGACCAAGCCGGTGTCGATCCTGCCGGGCGTGGGGCCGGCCACCGTCTCGACCCTGGCGGGCCTTGGCCTGCGCACCGTCGGCGACATCGCCAATGCGGACCTCAAGACCCTGGCCCAGGCGCTGGGAACGGGCGGCCTGCGGCTGCATCGCCTGGCCCATGGGCAGGACGCCCGGGCGGTCGATCCCGACAGCGTGCGCAAGACGATCAGCGCCGAGACCACCTTCAACGACGACCTCTTCCGCCGCGAGGACCTGGAAGACCAGCTGTGGCCCCTGTGCGAGAAGGTGGCCCGGCAAGTCCGCCGCGAAGAAGTGGCGGGCCGGGTGGCGACGCTGAAGCTGCGCACGCCCGACTTCAAGATCCACACCCGCCGACGCACCCTGCCCGTCCCCACCCAGACGGCCCAGACCCTGTTCCAGGTGGCGCGCGAGCTGCTGGCCGCCGAGCCGCCGGGCCGGTCCTATCGCCTGATCGGCGCGGGCCTGACCGAGTTCGTTCCCGCCGCCGGCGCCGCCGACGACTTCTTCGCCGGCGACGAGCGCCGCGCCCTGAAGAGCGAGACGGCCATCGACGCCCTGCGCGGCAAGTACGGCCTTGGCGCCGTCGTCACCGGCCGGGCGCTGAAGAGCAAGTAGGCTCGACCAGCGCCTCCCCCGCCGTCGCCCGCACCGCCGCCGTCAAGCGATCCAGCAGACGCGCCGACAGTCGCGAACGCTGCCAGTAGAGCGTGACCGCGATGGCGTGGCCCGGCGGCAGTTCGACCAAGCGTCCAGAGGTGAGATGCGGCTGCGCGAGCGTACGCGGCGTCATCGCCCAGCCCAGGCCCGCCAGGTTCATGTCGAGCATGCCCTGCGTGGCCGGGGTCCAGTGGACCGGTCCTTCGGGCCGTACGCCCAGCGCCTCCTGCGCCCAGCGGGCCTGCAGGCCGTCACGGCGATCGAAGCGCAGCAGCGGCGCATGGCGCAGGCGCTCTGCGCTGAAGCCCTCCGGAAAGACGCGCGCCATGAAGGCCGGACTGGCCGTGGCCACATACTCGATCGCGCCCAGTGGATAGGTCTTGCAGCCGACCACCGGCGCGGGATCGGCGGTGACGGCGGCCAGCACCTCGCCGTCGCGCAGCCGCTCGGCGGTGTGGGCCTCGTCGTCCATGACGATGTCGAGCATGGCTCCGGTCTCTTCGGCGAAGCGCGCCGCCGCCAGCGGAAACCAGGTGCTGACGCTGTCGGCGTTGACGGCGATGCGGACCACCGCCGGTCCCTCGGCAAGGTCGGTCAGGCGCGGCAGGTCGGCGACCAGGTCGCCTTCCAGCAGCCTCACCTGCTCCACATGGGCGCAGAGGCGCGCGCCGATGGCGGTGGGCCGGCAGGGCTGGCCACGGGTCAGCAGCACCGCGCCCAGGCGCTCCTCCAGGGCCTTGACCCGCTGGGAGACGGCCGAGGGCGTGACGCCGAGGACGGCGGCGGCCTTGTCGAAGGCGCCCTCGCGCGCGACCGCCGCCACCGCGGCCAGGGACGCATAGTCCAGCATTAGATCGCCTAATTTCGATTTAGGATCATTAGTTAGACTACAGGCGCCGCCGTCGTCATCAAGACGGCTATGAGCACCGCCCTCCTCCCCGCCTTCGCAAAGGGCTTCGCCCTTTCCGCCGGCCTGATCGTCGCCATCGGCGCGCAGAACATGTTCGTCCTGCGCCAGGGGCTGAAGCGCGAGCACGTGTTGCCGATCGTGCTGTTCTGCGCCTTGGCCGACGCCACGCTGATCATCGCCGGCGTCAATGGCCTGGGCGCGGTGCTGGCGCTGGTTCCGGGACTGTCGCTGGCGCTGAGCCTGGGCGGCGCGGCGTTCCTGGCCTGGTACGGGGTCGGCGCGCTGCGGCGAGCGGCCAATCCCGAGGCGCTGGCCCTGGCCGACCAGCCGAGCATCACCCTGGGCGCGGCGCTGGCCGGCACGGCCGCCTTCACCTTCCTGAACCCGCACGTCTATATCGACACGGTGATGCTGATGGGCGCGGTCGGCGCCAGCCTGCCCGCCGCCGAGCGCCCGCTGTTCATGGCTGGCGCGGCCCTGGCCAGCGTCTGCTGGTTCTCGGCCCTGGGCTTCGGCGCCCGCTTCCTCGTCCCGCTGTTTTCCCGCCCCGCCGCCTGGCGCGTGCTCGACCTCGTCATCGGCGCGGTGATGCTGCTGCTGGCGGCCAGCCTGCTGGTCGGGGCGGCGGGCCACTAGCACCCACCTTCAGAGAACTCTGCTTGACAGAGTTACCGATCACCATCACTCTGCATCACAGAGAGCTTTGAGCTCCATGGAGGATGTGATGGTGCTGACCAAGGACGAAGCGGCCGCCGCGTTGGCCGACATTCAGGAGACCAACCGCCGGGGCGCCACCCTGCGCGGCTACCGCATCGGCGGGCCGATCATGATGCTGTGGAGCGTGATCTGGATGCTGGGCTATCTCAGCATGGGCCTTCTGCCTTCGCACCAGTGGGGCTGGGTCTGGCTGGTGCTCGACACGATCGGCGCGGTCGGCTCCATCATCCTGGCTCGCCCCGCCGACAGGGCGGCGAAGGCTGCCGGCGTCAAGGCCGGCGGGAACTCGATGAAGATGCTGGGCGGCATGGCCGTGGCCATCGTCTTCGTGATGTCGACCTTCTATGTGCTGCATCCGACCGATCCCAACGCCTACCTGGCCTTTCCGGGCCTGATGGTGGGGGCGATCTACGCGGCGGCCGGCGTGTTCGTGGCCAGTCGCTATCTGGGGATCGGCGCGGTGATGTTCGCCCTGACCCTGGTCGGCTTCTACGCCTTCCCCGAAGCCCTCGCCTTCTGGATGGCCAGCGCCAGCGTGGCGATGTTCGTCAGCGGCGTCTGGCTGGCGAGGGCCTGAGCATGGCCAAGGCCGACGACCTGATCCACCAACCCTTGCGCCTGAAGATCATGGCCGCCCTTTACGCCGAACGCGACGGCGAGCCGCCCGAGTTCTCGCGCCTCAAGGCCGTCACCCAGGCCACCGACGGCAACCTGGGCAGCCACCTGACCGCCCTGGAAAAGGCCGGCTATGTCGAGATCCTGAAGGACCACGTGGGCAAGCGTCCCCGCACCCGCGCCAAGGTGACGGCGGACGGCGCCAAGGCTTTCAGAGGCCACGTCGCCTATCTGCGCGAACTGGTCGAGGGGATCGACTGAACTAGACGTGGTGGGCGGGGGTTACGATCCCGCCCCAGCCCGTTCGGCCCGCGCCTTGCGCACCATCTCCATGCTCCTGGCGACGCGCTCGGCCTTGCAGACCTCATTGCTCTGACCCTTGGCCTCCAGGTCCACGCACTGGTGGGCGGCGACCATCGGCGGAACCATGTCGATCGGCTCGGACGAGGCGTCGCCCCGGTTCACGACCTCGCGCAGCTTTCCCAGATAACCCAGCACGCCCCTCTGGTTGGCGACGGCCTCGGGCTCCTCCGCCCCGTCCTTGGGCGCAGCCGGCAGGGCAGCGAGCAGCTTGTCGATCTCCAGCCTGGCCAGATCGGCCTTGGCGGCGTCGAACTCGCCCAGCTCGCGACGGGCGTTGGCGGCCCTCCCCTGCATGCCCATCCAGTTGGAGTCGCCCAGTTTGAGAGGCTCGGCCTCGGCTCCTTGCGCGAACTCACGCTGGTAGCGGGCCTTGCGAACGGGGTCCCCATCGACCTGCCAGCTGGCCTGCAGGACCAGCCACAGCGGGTCGCCATCGCCCTTCAGCGAGCGCTCCAGCCAGGCGGCGCGATAGTAGGAGGAATCATCGGCCAAGGCCTTGTAGGCGTCGGAGGCCAGCAGCGCCGGAAGCTGCTTGAGCTCGGGCTTGGTGAAGTCGCGGTACATGACCAGGCCGTTGCCCGGGCACTCCGGCAGGGGCATCGGGAATTCCCAGCTGCCATAGGGCTTGCCGTCGGGCCGCGCGCCCCAGGTGCTGTAGGAGGCCGTTCCAGTGTGGGTGAAGCTCTCGCCGCCGACGGCGCACTTCATCTTGATCGGATACGGCATGCCCGCCTGAGCGGCGCCGGCCAGCCCCCCCGCCACAGCCGCCGTCGCGGCCAAGATCAACCAAGGCTTCATGCGCCCCTCCCCTGCAAGTGGCAGGAGACTGGCATTCAAATTGACGCGCGTAAATAGAAAGCCCGCACGCCTGTGTCGACTACATCAGCGAGCCCTTGCCGCTGGTGACTTCGGTGTAGCGGTGAACCCGCACGGCCTGGACGAGGCCAAAGCCGATCATCACCGTCATCATCACGGTGCCGCCATACGACAGCATCGGCATGGGCACGCCCACCACCGGCGCCAGGCCCATGACCATCGCCCCGTTGATTAGCACGTAGAGGGCGAAGGTCGCCGTCACGCCCGAGGCCGCCAGCCGCCCGAAATGGCTGTGGCTGATCGAGGCGATGCGCAGGGCCATGAAGATCACCACGCCGTACAGCGCCAGCACCCACAGGCAGCCGACGAAGCCGAACTCCTCGGCCAGGGTGGCGAAGATGAAATCGGTCTGCTTTTCCGGCAGGAAGTTCAGCTGGCTCTGCGAGCCCAGGCCAAAGCCCTTGCCCAGCAGGCCGCCCGAACCCAGGGCGATCTTCGACTGGTAGATGTGGTAGCCCGAACCCGACTGGTCGGCCTCGGGGTTGAGGAAGGTCAGCACCCGCTTGCGCTGGTAGTCGTGCAGGACGAACAGCACGAAGGGCGGGATGGCCACCAGGGCCCCGATGACACCCGTGGCGATCACCCGCCAGGAGAGGCCGGCAAGCACGACGATGGCCAAGCCGGTCATGGCGATCAGCATGGCGGTGCCGAGGTCGGGCTGGTGGGCCACCAGCAGCACCGGGGCGCCGATCATCGCCGCCGGCACCAGCAGTCGCCAGGAGAACCGGGCGCTGTCGGCCGACAGGCCGTGGTAGTAGCGGGCCAGGGCCAGCACCACGCCGATCTTCATGATCTCGGACGGCTGGAAGCGGAAGCCGCCGATCGACAGCCAGCGCTGGGCGCCCAGCGACACGTCGCCGATCAGCTCCACGGCCACCAGCAGCAGCAGGCCCACCCCGTAGACCGGATAGGCCAGGGTGAACCAGACCCGCAGGTCGATCATCGCCAGGATGATCATCATGATGAAGTAGAGGCCGAAACGCAGCAGGTGCTTGTCGGCCCAGGGCTCCCACGAGGCGCCCGCGATCGAGAACAGCATCAGCGCCCCGGAGCCCGCGATCAGGCACAGGAGCAGGCAGAAGGTCCAGTCGATCTCCATGAACTTGATGATCGGCCGGTCGCGTTCGCCGGGCCGGGAGAGGCCGCCGCTGAGGGTCATATGTGGCCTCCCTGGGGTGGCTGGCCGGTCGTCGGGGTCGTCGCCTCGGGCGGGGGCGGCGCGCCCTCCTCCGGCTCGTCGGGCGCGGCGCCTTCGACGACGCCGTCGGCGGTCTCGACCGGGGCCTCGGGCAGAGGCATGGGCCGCTCGATGCGGGCGCGGATCTCGGGATCCTTCAGCAGGGCCACGCGCATGACCTCGCGGGCGCGCGGGGCGCCGGCGGTGGCGCCGCCCAGGCCGCCGTGCTCGACCAGCACCGCCACGGCGTAGCGCGGGTCGTCATAGGGCGCGAAGGCCACGAACAGATTGTGGTCCTTGAGCTTCCACTGCACCGAGGCGCTGTTGCGGCTCTTGGCCTTGTCGTAGCTGCGAACCTGGGCCGTGCCGGTCTTGCCGGCCATCTGCACGTCGCCCAGACCCAGCTGGCTCTGGCGATAGGCCGTGCCGCGCACGTCGTTGGCCACGGCGGCCATGCCGCCGCGCACGTAGTCGAGGTGCTCCTTGGAGAACGGCATGTCGGGCACGTCGGCGCCGCTGGGCTGCTCGACGCCGCCGACCGACTTGATCAGGCGCGGGTTCAGAGCCTTGCGGCCGTTGGCCAGGCGCGCGGTCATCACCGCCAGCTGCAGCGCGTTGACGCTCAGCGCGCCCTGGCCGATGCCGTAGCTGGGCGTTTCGCCCGGAAACCAGATCTGGTTGGCCGGATTGCGCTTGAAGGCCCGCTTCTTCCACTCGCGATCGGGAACGATGCCCTTCTTCTGGCCGGGAATGCCGATGTCGAAGATCTCGCCGAAGCCCATGCCGCGCGCGGCCGTGGCGATGGCGTCGGGGCCGATCTTCAGCGCCGTCTGGTAGAAGTAGATGTCGCACGAGTTCTTGATGGCGTCGTGCATGTTCTGGGCGCCGTGGCCGCCCTTCTGCCAGCAGCGCCAGGTGCGGCCGCCGTAGTACCAGCTGCCCGGGCAGTTGATGCGGATGTTCGGATCAATGCCCGCCGCCAGGGCCGCCAGGCCCACCGTCGGCTTGAAGGTCGAGCCCGGCGGATAGGTGCCGGTCATCGCCTTGTCGAGCAGCGGCTTGCGCTCGTACTCCGACAGCGCCCGGTACTCGGCGCCCGACAGGCCCTTCACGAAGCGGTTGGCGTCGAAGCTGGGGGCCGAGACCATGGCCAGCAGGTCGCCGTTGCGGATGTCCATGACGACGATCGCGCCGCTTTCCTCGCCCATCACCTCGAGGGCGCGGTTCTGGATGTCGGCGTCGAGGGTGAGACGCACTTCCTTGCCCGGCGTGGCCGGGATGTCGCCGGCCGGGTCAAGGCTGACCACGCGGCCCTGCGCGTCGACCTCGGCCTTGATGGCGCCGGCGCGGCCGCGCAGGTCGAGATCGAAGGCCTTCTCCACGCCCTGGCGACCGATACGGAAGCCGGGGTTGTGCAGCAGTTCCTGGTCCTGGGTCGGATCCTTCCTGGCCGCCTCGACGTCGCGGTCGGAGACCTTGGCGACATAGCCGATGACGTGGGCGAAGGCGCCGCCGAACGGATAGACCCGCACCTCGCCCATGTCGGCGCTGATGTTGGGCAGTTCGGGCGCGCGGATGTTGATCCGGGAGAACTCCTCCCAGGTCATGTCTTCCATCACCACCACCGGCGCCTTGCGCGGGGCGTTGTTGATCTCTTTCAGGAGACGGGCGCGGCGGGTGCCGTCGATCGGCACCAGGGTCGCCAGGTCGTCGAGGGTGGCCTCGACGTCCATGCCCTTCTCCTTGATCACCATCAGGCGGAAGTTGGGGCGGTTGGAGGCCAGGGCCACGCCGTTGCGATCGAGGATCAGGCCGCGCGGCGGCGGCACCAGGCGGTAGTTGAACTGGTTGCCTGCCGAAAGCTTCTGGTAGCGCTGGGCTTCGACCAGCTGCAGCTGGGCCAGACGCCCGGTCAGGGTCAGCAGGCCCGCGCCGGCCAGGCCGCCGAGCAGGAACGCGCGGCGGTGGAAGACCCCCTGCCGCTCGTTGACCTCGAAGAAGAAGATCGACGGTTCGCTCATCGCCTCACCGGAACCGGACGTCGGCGTCTTCGAAGCGATCGATCAGCCGGTGCGCGAACGGGAACAGCAGCGCCGTGGCCAGGAACTGCCAGAACACGGCCACCAGGCTGGGCATGGCCAGGCTGTCCATCATCGTGAACAGGAAGCCGGCGGTCATGGAAAGCGCGCAGGCGCCGGCGTACCAGACCCACAGCATCGGCCGGCTCTGGCCGGTCAGCATGTTGCGCGCCGCCAGCACCGAGGCGTAGGCGACCAGCAGCGACAGGCCCCACAGGCCCGTGGGGCCGCCCCAGAAGGTGTCGAGGAACAGGCCCAGCAGCAGCAGGGCGAACGGCGCCAGGATCGACGGCCGGATCACGGCCCAGGCGAAGGCGGGGACCATGGCGAAGATGGGTTCGGGCAGTTGCAGGCCCCACATGCGGATCGGGGCGGCGAACAGGATCGTCGCCAGGACCACGAACAGCATGGGGACGCCCAGCCAGCGCCCCGGATTGAGGGGCCGAGCGCCGGTCATTGCGGCGTCCTGGCCGGCGCGGTCGCCGGGCTGGTGGTCGAGGGCCTCGTCGTCGCGGGCGGCCGGGCGGCGCTCGTTCCCGCAGCCGCGGGCCGGGTCGCCGTCGGAGCGGGCGTGGTCGGACGGGCCGCGGCCGGGGCGGCGCCCGTCGCGGCCGGAGCCGTCGTCGCCGGAGCCGCGGGCGTCGGGGTCGCCGGACGAGCCGGACCCAGGATCGACTGCTCGGGGTTCTCGGTGATCACCGGCGGCAGCACCTTGGCGGCCAGGGCCTGCTGGTCGGCCAGCTGGGCGAAGTCCTTGAACAGCAGGATGCGGATGTAGTCGATCGAGGTGCTGTCGGCGAACAGCACCACGCGCCAGCGGCCGTCCAGGCCCTTGACCGCCGCGCCCACCGGCAGGCCGCGCGGCACCACGCCGCCGTCGCCCGAGGTGACCACGCGGTCGCCGGCCTGGATCGGTTCGGAGCCGCGCAGGTATTCGAGCTTGGGGTTGGGGCCGCCGTCGCCGGTCAGGATGGCGCGCGAATTGGTCCGGTCGATCATCACCGGCGTGCGCGAGGCGATGTCGGTCAGCAGCAGCACGCGGCTGGCGCCGGGCGCGACGCCGACGATGCGGCCGACAAGGCCGCGCTCGTTCATCACCGGATTGCCGACGACGACGCCCTTTTCCTTGCCCGCGTCGGCCAGGCGGGTGTTGGCGAAGGGGCCGCGGCTGTCGGCCACCACGCGGGCGGCGACCATCGGGATCGGCGGATCGGTCTTCAGGCCCAGCAGCGACTTGTAGCGCTCGTTCTCGTCGACGAGGGCCAGGTACTTGTCGCGGTAGGTCCGCATCTCCTTGAGCTCGGCCTTCAGGCGCGCGTTCTCGGAGCCGGCGAAGAAGTAGTTGCGCACCGCGTCGACGCCGACGCCGGTCCAGCGGCCGGGCGCGGCGATAACGCCGCTAACCGGCTTGGCCACCGTATCGACCGTCTGGCGGGTGACGCCGTAGGCCTGCTGCTGCAGCGTCTCGCGCCGGTCGGCCAGGAGGAAGGCCACCGCGATCACGACCGCGACGATGAGCGCCACGGCCGCGGTCCAGGTGAGCGGCACTTTCAGGTCGCCGAGCGGACCTTCGCGAAAGGGCACGAACTATTCTCCTGGCGCCCGCCGGACGCCGATGCGGATTGTATCAGGGCTTAGGCGAGGGTCGATTCCAGGACGCCCTTCATCCACTTGGGATGCTCGAGCACCTTGCCGCAGCCCAGGGCCACGCACGACAGCGGGTCGTCGGCCACGGTCACCGGCAGGCCGGTGTGGTCGCGGATCTCGGCGTCCAGACCGCGCAGCAGCGCGCCGCCGCCGGTCAGCATGATGCCCTTGTCGGCGATGTCGCTGGCCAGTTCCGGCGGGGTGGCTTCCAGAGCCACCTTCACGGCTTCGACGATCTGCCCGACCGGTTCGGCCAGGGCGTCGGCGGCCTGCTTTTCCGAGATGCGGACTTCGCGCGGCACGCCCTGCATCAGGTCGCGGCCCTTGACGTCGATCGACAGGCCTT
>CBINOL010000112.1:0-16621 GCA_966252285.1 uncultured Caulobacter sp. | reverse complement strand
GGGAGAAGGAAGCGGCTTTGCTTGCTCACACCAACGCCTCGAACTCGTCCACCAGCCGCTCCAGCTGCCGGCAGCCCGCCGCCCAGAAGGCCTTGTCGCGCGGGTTCAGGCCGAAGGGCCTCAGCGCCTCGACATAGGTGCGGGTGCCGCCGGCGGCCAGCAGGTCTTCGTAGAGCGGGGCGAAGCCCTGCGGGTCCTCGCGGCGCTTTTCCATCAGACCGCGCACCAGAAGGTCGCCGAACGCGTAGGCGTAGACATAGAACGGCGCGTGCACGAAGTGGCTGACATAGGCCCAGTAGTGCTCGTAGCCCTCGTTGAGCACGACGGCGGGGCCCAGGCTCTCGGCCATGGTCTCCATCCACAGCGCGCCGATCTGGTCGGGCGACAGTTCGCCGTCCTGGCGGGCGGCGTGGAACCTGCGCTCGAAGCGGTGGAAGGCGATCTGGCGGACGACGGTGTTGAGGCCGTCCTCGATTTTCCCTGCAAGAAGCCCCTTGCGGTCGGCGGGCGTGGCCTCGGCCAGCAGGCGGTCGAACACCAGGCCCTCGCCGAAGATCGAGGCCGTCTCGGCCAGGGTCAGCGGCGTGTCGGCCAAGAGGGTGCCCAGCGGCGCGCACAGGGTCTGGTGCACGGCGTGGCCCAGTTCGTGGGCCAGGGTCAGCACGTCGCGCCGCTCGCCCATGTAGTTCATGAAGACGTAGGGGTGGCGGTCGGCGGTGACCGGGTGCGAATAGGCGCCCGACTGCTTGCCGGCGCGCGGACGGGCGTCGATCCAGGGCTGGGCGAAGAAGGTTTCGGCCGTATCGGCGAACTTCGGGGCCAGGGCCTGGAAGCTTTCCAGCACCACGTCCTTGGCCTCGGACCAGGGATAGGTGCGCGGTTGGGCCGCGTCGAGCGGGGCGTTGCGGTCCCAGTAGTCCAGGGTCTTGCGGCCCATGGCCTTGGCCTTCAGCGCATAATAGCGGTGCGACAGGCGCGGATAGGCCTCGACCACGGCGGCTTCCAGGGCGTCCACCGCGTCGGCGTCGACCTCGTTGGCCAGGTGGCGCGAGTGGGCCGGGTCGTCATAGCGCCGCCAGCGATCCTCGACCTGCTTTTCGAAGGCCAGGGTGTTCATCACCAGGGCCTGGGTGGAGGCGCGCTCCTGCAGGGCCTGGGCCAGACCGTCGGCGGCGGCCTTGCGGCGGCGCACGTCGGGATCCGACAGGCGGTTCAGCGCCTCGGGCAGGGTCAGCTGTTCCTTGCCGACCTTGGCCGACAGTTTGGCCAGGGTCTCGTCGTAGAGCCGCACCCAGTTGGCCACGGCCGGGCCGCGGTCGACGATGTAGCGCTCCAGCTCGGCCGACAGCTCGTGCGGGCGCGACAGGCGCAGGCGGCGCAGCCACGGCGTCCAGCGGCGGGTCGGCTCGTGGGCCTCCAGCGCCGCGTTCAACTCGGCGTCCTCCAGCTGGTTCAGCTCCAGCGAGAAGAACAGGCTGTCGGCGGCGATCTGCGACGAGCGGGCGCGAAGATCCGCTTCGAACTTGGCCCAGGCCGGGTCGTCGCGGGCGGTCGAGGCGGCCAGGCCCGCATAGGCGCCCACGCCCCAAAGGCCGTTGACGGCCTCCTCGTAGAGCCGGATGCCGCGATCGAGCAGCCTGCCCAGGCGCGCCGGCTCGCCGCGCGCTTCCAGGAACATGCCCTCCAGCGAGGCCAGTTCGTCGTTGGCGGCCTTGGCGGCGGCCAGGTCGGTTTCGATCTTCGGGTCCTCGCGGCCGGCATAGAGGTCGGCGAGGTTCCACTCGGGGAGGGCGTCGGGCTTGAAGGGCGCGTTCATGACAGCAAGGGATATGGCGTCGCGCAGGGGCTAGGCAATCGCCGCCGCAGCTTTCTCATGATCGGAAACATCGTCCCTTGATCCGAGTTCCCCGCGAAGGCGGGGATCCAAGCCGAGCCGGCGGGACGAACATGGAAAGCGTCGGCGGCTGAAAGTCAGCTTGGGTCCCCGCCTTGGCGGGGATTGAGCGGAGTTTTAGATCGGCAAGATCCAGCGCAGGGATCACGTCTCGAACGCGGCGATGATCGGACAGGGTCCACGGTCATCCGTGCTGCAGGTGTGGAGCAGGCGCGAGAGGCCCGCGCGGGCGGCCTGCAGCTCCTCGATCTTGCGGTCGAGATCGGTGATGCGCTCGCGGGCCAGCTCGCGGGCCCGCACCCGGTCTTCGCCCGCGTCGAGCGCCAGAAGCTCGCCGATCTGCTCCAGGGTGAAGCCGGCGGCCTGGGCTGAGCGGATGAACCGCAGCCGCCGCACCGCCTCGTCGCCATAGCGCCGCACGCCGCCCGAAAGCCCGGAACCCTCGCCGCGCTGCGGCGTCTCCAGCAGGCCCCGCCGCTGGTAGTAGCGGACCGTCTCGACGCCCACGCCGCCGGCCCTGGCCAGGCCCGCGATCGTCGTCGCGCCATTCGTCGTCGGCATCGCTTGACTCCGTACCATGGTACGGAACCCATATGAGCCCGGTCCCGCTCGCGTACAAGGAGACCGCCGTGACGTCCGCCGCTTCCACCGCCCCCAAGAAGGCCGTCCTCTACCGCATGGTGATGGACAAGCACGTCTGTCCGTACGGGCTGAAGGCCAGGCATCTGCTGCGGTCCAAGGGCTACGAGGTCGAGGACCATCACCTGACCACGCGCGAGGCGACCGACGCCTTCAAGGCGCAGCATGGCGTGAAGACCACGCCGCAGGTCTTCATCGGCGGCGAGCGGATCGGCGGGTTCGACGACCTGCGCCGCTGGTTCGGGGCCAAGCCCCGCGATCCCAAGGCCAAGACCTACACGCCGGTGATCGCCCTCTTCGCCATGACCGCCCTGATGGCCCTGGCGGCGACCTACGCCGTCGACGGAACGCCCTTCACGGCGCGCGCCATCGAATGGTTCATCAGCTTCTCGATGGTGGTGCTGGCCATCCAGAAGCTGCGCGACGTCGAGAGCTTCTCGTCGATGTTCCTCGGCTACGACCTCTTGGCCAAGCGCTGGGTGCCGTACGGCTACGTCTATCCGTTCGCGGAAGGGCTGGCGGGCGTGCTGATGACGGCCGGGGCGCTGACCTGGTTCTCCGCGCCGCTGGCCCTGGTGATCGGCGGGATCGGCGCGGTGTCGGTGTTCAAGGCGGTCTATCTCGACAAGCGCGACCTGAAATGCGCCTGCGTCGGCGGCGACAGCAACGTGCCGCTGGGCTTCATCTCGCTGACCGAGAACGTGATGATGGTGGCGATGGCCGTGTGGATGCTGGTTCGCGGCCACTAGTCCAAGCTCCTCCCCCGCTTGCGGGGGAGGGGGACCGCGAAGCGGTGGAGGGGGGGCGGCGGTGCGTACGGCGCTCTGTCCCACGCCCCCTCCGTCACGCTGCGTCGCAGCGCGCCACCTCCCCCGTTGCACGGGGGAGGAGCAGGGCGGACAGGTCCTTCGACCCCTCACCCGACCTCCCTTGCGGGAGGCCGCCCTCTCCCACAAGGGGAGAGGGATTAGATTCAGTGAACCCCCAGCGCCTCGGGCGTCACGGCCACGATATCGGCGTCGCCCAGCGTCACCGCCGCCAGCTGGCCCGGGACCTGGGCCAGCACGCTTTCGGCGTAGACCCGCAGCAGCTGGCCGCGCAGGGCTTCGGCTTCCGGGGCCAGGGCGCCCTTGGCCAGCATCCAGCCGCCGACCGTGTCGCCCAGCAGCTTGAGGTAGGCCGTCGCGCCCGACAGGGCGTCGGGCATGGCGCGGGCGCGGCGCTCGACCAGCCAGGCGGTGGCCGAGGCGGCGGCGTTGAGGGCGGCATCCAGGCGGCCGGCGACCGGGGTCAGCGAGGCGTCGGCGGCCTTCAGGGCCTCGATGGTGTCGCGGATGTCGTCCATCAGGTCGGCCACGGCCTGGCCGTCGGCCAAGCCCAGCTTGCGGCCGATCAGGTCGATGGCCTGGATGCCGTTGGTGCCCTCGTAGATCGGGGTGATGCGGGCGTCGCGATAGTGCTGGGCCGCGCCGGTTTCCTCGATGAAGCCCATGCCGCCGTGGATCTGCACGCCCAGCGAAGCGACCTCGACGCCGACGTCGGTCGACCAGGCCTTGGCGATCGGGGTCAGGAGCTCCTCGCGCAGTTTGGCGGCCGTGCGGGTCTCCTCGTCGGCGGCCGCGTGGGCCAGGTCGGCGGCGACGGCGGTCGACAGGCAGATGCCGCGGGCGGCCTCGATCTTGGCCTTCATCAGCAGCAGGGTGCGGCGCACGTCCGGGTGGTCGAACAGGCGCGAGGGATAGGCGCCTGTCCAGGCCGAGCGGCCCTGCACGCGCTCCAGGCTGAAGTTCAGGGCCTGCTGATAGGCGCGCTCGGCGATGGCGGTGCCCTGGGCCCCGACCTGCAGGCGGGCGGCGTTCATCATCGTGAACATGTGGGCCACGCCCTGGTGCAGCTTGCCGACCAGTTCGGCCTTGGCGCCTTCGAACAGCATCACGCAGGTGGGCGAGCCGTGGATGCCCAGCTTGTGTTCCAAGCCGCCGACGCGCACGTCGTTGGCCGCGCCCGGCTTGCCGTCGTCGTCGACCAGCACCTTGGAGGCCAGGAACAGCGAGATCCCCTTCACGCCGGGAGGGGCGTCGGGCGTGCGGGCCAGAACGAGGTGGACGATGTTGTCGGCGGCGTCGTGGTCGCCCCAGGTGATGAAGATCTTCTGGCCCGACAGGGTGTAGCCGCCCTGGCCGTCAGGGGTGGCCATGGTGGTCAGGGCCGCCAGGTCCGAGCCGGCCTGCGGCTCGGTCAGGTTCATGGTGCCGGTCCATTCGCCCGAGACCAGCTTGGGCAGGAACAGGCTCTTGTGGCGATCCGTGCCGTGCAGGGCCAGGGCCTCGATGGCGCCCAGGCTCAGCATCGGGCACAGGCCGAAGGCCATGTTGGCCGCCTGCACCATCTCCAGCGTGGCGATCTCCAGCGCCTTCGGAAGGCCCTGGCCGCCGTGGTGGGGCGAGGCGGCCAGCGAGGTCCAGCCGGCCTCGGCGAAGGCCTTGTAGGCGTCGGCGAAGCCGGGCGCGCTGCGGACCACGCCGTTCTCCAGCTTGGCGCCCACGAGGTCGCCCTGGCGGTTGATCGGGGCCAGCACCTCCGAGGCGAACACGCCGGCGGCCTCCAGCACGGCGTCGACGGTGTCGGCGTCGGCCTCGGGATAGGCGTCGGCCAGGCGGCCGAAGTCGGCCACATGGCGCAGGGCGAAGGCGAGGTCGCGGACGGGGGCGCGGAAAGTCATGCGGGGGCCGATCTGTTCAAGCGTCGGGTTGGGGTATGTGATCCCTGTTTAGATCGCGCGGCCTATCGCGCCAAGGACCGCCTGTCGATCACGGCTTCGTGAGAAGACGCCCCTTCAACTGGACGGTGAAGTTCCTAAGTCGGGGTAATCAGCAACCGTCACTATGACAGTTTTGTCAGTTTGGAGATCTGAGACCATGGCTCGCCCCTTCGCCTACGCCATTCTGGCCGGCGCCCTTCTCGCCGCTCCCCTCGCGGCTCCGGTCGCCGCCCTGGCGCAACCGGCGACGGATCCCGCCGCCGCTCCGGCCGGGACCTGGGCCCTGGACAAGCGCCACGCCAGCCTGACCCTGCGCGTGAAGCACTTCGGCACCTCGAACTACACCTTCCGCCTGTCGGGCCTGGACGGTTCGTTCGCCTATGATCCGGCCAAGCCGCTGGATTCGAAGGTGTCGATCACGGTCGACCCGAAGTCGGTCGACACCGGCCTGCCGAACTTCAACAAGGAAATCTCGGACGATCCGAAGTTCTTCGACTCGGCCAAGTACCCGACCATCACCTTCGTCTCGACCAAGATCGAACAGACCTCGGCGGGCAAGGGCAAGCTGACCGGCGACCTGACCTTCCGCGGCGTGACCAAGCCGGTGACCCTGGACGTCACCTACAACGGCTTCGCCAAGACCCCGTTCGGCTCTCAGATCATGGGCTTCTCGGCCACCGGCAAGATCAAGCGCTCGGAGTTCGGCTTCACCCACCTGGTGCCGATGGTTTCGGACGACGTCGACCTGGCGATCGAAGCCGAATTCAATCCGAAGAAGTAAGACTGTTACCGAGTTAGGACGGCCCAATGACCGCCGAGACGCTTTCAAAACCCGCCTCGGCGGCGGGTCCTGTCCGCTACACGACGGTGGCGATCATCCTGCACTGGCTGATCGCCGCCGCTCTGATCTTCCAGGTGATCCTGGGCTGGCGGGCCGACGACGGCCCCAAGGGCGCCGAAACCTTCGCCCTCTTCCAGCTGCACAAGTCGATCGGCATCACCATCCTGGTGCTCAGCGTCGCGCGCCTGCTGTGGAAGTTCACCCACAAGTCGCCGCCGGCCCCGGCCGGCCAGCCGACCTGGGAAAAGCTGGCCGCCAGCGCCGTGCATGTCGGCTTCTACGTGATCATGATCGGCCTGCCCCTGACCGGCTGGATCATCGCCTCGACTAGCCGCATCAACATCCCGACCGTCCTCTACGGCGCCATTCCCTGGCCGCACATTCCGGGCCTGCCGGAGCTCGCCGCCGGGGCCAAGGACGCCTGGAACGACTTCGGCCACACCGGCCACAGCGTGCTGGTGAAGTTCACCTACGTGCTGCTGGCCCTGCACCTGGGCGCGGTGGCCAAGCACCAGATCCTCGACCGCGATGAGGTGTTCGGCCACATGGCCGCCGGCGCCAAGCCGGGCCTGAAGGAGCCGCGCCTGTGGCTGGCCGCCGCCGGCTTCGCCGCCGTGGTCGCCGCCGGCTATCTCTACACGCCCGCCAAGGCCAAGGCCCCGCAACCGGCGCCCGAACAGAGCGCCGCCGACGAGCTGGCTCTGCCCGACGAGACGCCCGCCGCCGCCGCTCCGGCCGCGACGCCGGTCGGTCCCGCGATGCCCGCCGCGCCGGCCGAAACCGCCGAAGTCGCGCCGCCCGCCGACAGCGCCCTGAAGGACCCGGTCGCCTGGGCCGTGCAGAAGGGCTCGCACCTGGACTTCAACCTGGCCTGGGCCGACACGCCCATCCAGGGCCGGTTCAGCCGCTGGACCGCCGACATCCTGTTCTCGCCGGAAGCCCTCGATCGCTCGAAGCTGACCGTCAGCATCGACCTGGCCTCGGCCGGCACGGGCGACGGCCAGCGCGACGAGAGCCTGCAGGGCCCCGACTTCTTCAACACCTCGGCCAACCCCAAGGCGACCTTCACCGCCACCAAGTTCCGCAAGACCGCCGAAGGCCGTTTCGTGGCCGACGGCACGCTCGACCTGCGCGGCGTGAAAAAGCCGCTCAGCCTGCCCTTCAGCCTGAAGATCGACGGCGACACGGCCACGGCGCGCGGTGTAACCACCGTCGACCGGACGGTGTTCGGGGTTGGACAGGGCGAATGGGCGTCGACGGATCAGATACCGGGCAAGATCAAGGTGAGCTTCGCCCTGACTGCCAAGAAGAAGTAGCCCGCGCGGCTGGGGCCCTCGCCAGCGGGGGCCTTGTCCTGCTGCCCACCGAAACCGTCTACGGCCTTGGGGCGGATGCGTCCGACCCCGCGGCCGTGGCGGCGATCTTCGAGGCCAAGGGCCGCCCGCGCTTCAACCCGCTGATCGCCCACGTCGCCGATGTCGACACCGCAGCCCGCATCGCCGCCTTCGATGCCCGGGCGCGCGCCCTGGCCGAGGCCTTCTGGCCGGGCCCCCTGACCATCGTCGCCCCGATCGCCGACGCTTCGGCCGTCTGCGATCTGGCCCGCGCGGGGCTGGAGACCGTGGCCATCCGCGTGCCGGGCCATCCCCTGGCTCGGGCCGTGCTGGCGGCCTTCGGCGGACCGGTCGTGGCCCCTTCGGCCAACCGCTCTGGCCGTCCCAGCCCCACCACCTTCGACGACGCCTTCGCCGAGACGGGCGGCAAGTGCGCCGCCGCGCTGGACGGCGGGCCCTGCCAGGTCGGCCTGGAATCCACCGTCGTCGCCGTGCTCGACGGTCCCGTGCGCCTGCTGCGCCCCGGCGCCGTCACCCGCGCCCAGCTCGAGGCGGTGGTCGGGCCGCTGGCGCAGGCCGACGACGACGCCAAGCGCTCGCCCGGCCGCCTCGCCTTGCACTACGCCCCGGACGCGCCCGTGCGGATCAACGCCCAGGCGCCGAACGCCGGCGAGGCTTTCCTCGCCTTCGGACCCTGGCCGGAGGGGGAGGGCGTGTTCAACCTCAGTCCCTCGGGCGACCTGGCGCAGGCCGCCGCCAACCTGTTCTCGTACCTGCGGGCGGCCGACCGCACCACGCCGACGACCATCGCCGTGGCGCCGATCCCCGACGAAGGCCTGGGCGAGGCCATCAATGACCGCCTGCGCCGCGCGGCCGGGTTCGTGGGGTAGGCAACACGGCGCGGCCCCGGCTAGGGTCGGGGCGAATCTCTAGTCTGGGTTGATGGGGCGCGTATGGGGGCGAAGGAACCGGTCGATACGGCCGCCGAGCAGGAGCTGGCGTGCTGGACCCTATGGCGCAGGCTCAAGAACGAGTTTCCCGCCTGGAGCTTCGTGCCGTCCTGGTTCTATTCGCCCGGCGCCTACGGCTATCTGGGCATCGACTTCCTGAGCGGCTTTCGCCGCAACGCGTCGACCAGGCGCGCCTTCGCGCTGCTGGAAGGCGTCGAGGACAAGACCTTCGACGCCGTGGCGGCGCTGGCCGCGCTGAATTCGCGCCGGCAGGAGCAGATGCTGCGGGCGGTGATCGTCTTCTACCTGACCGTGCCGGTGTCGGTGACGGCGCTGGTGGCCGAGATCGTCGGCGACGACCTGGGCACCTTCGTCCGCGAGAACACCGTCAACTGCCTGGGCCTGGCCCTGACCCTGGCGGTCGGGCCTCTCTCTTACCTCGTCAGCAACTGGCGCTCGCGTCAGATCGTCGGCGTGCTGGACCTGATCAAGATCGAGCGCGGCGTCCGGGCCTGACCTCTGGTCTCACCCCACGGGGCGCAACGCATTTCACCTGCTGTCGAACGCTTGTAGGATCGGGCGGCGCCCCGGCCTGGCCGGCGCGCGTGTGGATCGGCGTAGGGGAGGGGCGAGGTTGGAGCGAGAGCGCAAGGCTTCCGCGCAGCGGCGCGACATCCTGATCGCCGCGACGAAGCACGCCCAGACGTCGGGCTTCCACTCCACCACCATGGACCAGATCGCCCGCGGCGCGGGCCTGAGCGTCGGGCAGGTCTATCGCCACTTCGAGAACAAGGACGCCATCATCGGCGCGGTGGCCCAGGCCCGCGCCCGCAAGGTGCTCGATCCGTTCGAGCACCACGCTGAGGGCGAACCGGTGCTGGAGACCCTGCTGCGCGACGCGCCGTCCGCGCTGAGGCAGGCCCGCGACAGCAAGGTGGCGGCCCTGGACCTGGAGATCCTGGCCGAGGCCGAGCGCAATGCGGTGGTTGCCCAGGTGGTCCACGACGTCGAGACCGCCCAGCTGCAGCGCGGCGTCGAGGCCCTGGCGCCGTTCCGCAAGCCGGACTGGACCGACGACGACATGGTCGCCCGCATCGCCTTCCTCGGGCTGATCCTCGATGGATTGCAGCTGCGCGGGGCGCGAGGCTCCACCGCCGCGCCGGCGGCGATGGAGCGGGCCTATCGCGACATCATCGCCGCGCTGTTCGGCTGAGTTCGGGCGTGGTCCTCGTCCTTCGACAAGCTCAGGATGAGGACCATTTACAGGCCGGGAGCATCGAAAAACCTCATCCTGAGCCTGTCGAAGGACGAGGTTTTCGTCTCAGATCCAGAATGTCGATCCGGCAGAGCAGCTAGTTCTTCAGGCGGTAGCCGGTCTTGAAGACCCAGGCGATGATCGCCAGGCACAGCAAGAGCACGCCGCAGGTGGCCGCCAGGCTGACGCCGACGCCCACGTCGGACGTGCCGAAGAAGCTCCAGCGGAAGCCGCTGACCAGATAGACTACCGGGTTGAACAGCGAGATCGTCCGCCACACGCCCGGCAGCATGTCGATCGAATAGAAGCTGCCCCCCAGGAAGGTCAGGGGCGTGATCACCAGCAGCGGCACGATCTGCAGCTTCTCGAAGCTGTCGGCCCAGATGCCCAGGATGAAGCCGAAAAGGCTGAACGTCACCGCCGTCAGCACCAGGAAGGCGGCCATGAACAGCGGGTGCTGGATCTCGAACGGCACGAACAGGCGCGCCGTGGCCAGGATGATGACGCCCAGCATCAGCGACTTCGACGCGGCGGCGCCGACATAGCCCAGCACGATCTCGAACGGCGAGACGGGAGCCGACAGCACCTCGTAGATCGTGCCCGACCACTTGGGCATGTAGATGCCGAACGAGGCGTTCGACAGGCTCTCGGTCAGGATCGACAGCATGATCAGGCCCGGCACGATGAACGCGCCATAGGGCACGCCGTCGACGGCGGTCATGCGCGAGCCGATGGCCGCGCCGAAGACGACGAAGTAGAGCGAGGTCGACAGCACCGGCGAGGCGATGCTCTGCAGCAGGGTGCGGAAGGTCCGCGCCATCTCGAAGCGGTAGATGGCGGCGACGGCGTGAATGTTCATGGCCGGTCCTTCACCAGGCTGACGAAGATCTCCTCGAGGGAGCTCTGGCGGGTGTTGAGGTCGGTGAAGTCGACGCCCTCGGCCGACAGGCGGCGCAGCAAGGGGGCGATGCCGGTCTCGGCGGCCTGGGCGTCGAAGCTGTAGACCAGTTCGGTACCGTCGGCGGTGAGTTCCAGGGCGTAGTCCGACAGGCCGGCGGGCACCGCTTCCAACGGCGCCTGCAGGTGCAGGGTCAGCTGCTTCTTGCCCAGCTTCTGCATCAGGGCGGCCTTGTCCTCGACGAGGATGATCTCGCCCTTGCGGATCACCCCCACCCGGTCGGCCATCTCCTCGGCCTCCTCGATGTAGTGGGTGGTCAGGATGATGGTGACGCCCGTCTCGCGCAGCTTGCGGACCATCTCCCACATGTCGCGGCGCAGCTCGACGTCGACGCCGGCGGTGGGCTCGTCGAGGAACAGGATCGACGGCTCGTGCGACAGGGCCTTGGCGATCATCACCCGCCGCTTCATGCCCCCCGACAGGGTCATGATCTTGGCGTCCTTCTTGTCCCACAGCGACAGGTCGCGAAGGATCTTCTCGATTAGCGCCGGGTTGGCCGGCTTGCCGAACAGGCCGCGGCTGAAGGTGACGGTGGCGATCACCGTCTCGAAGGCGTCGGTGGTCAGCTCCTGCGGCACCAGGCCGATCTTGGTGCGGGCCGGGCGGTACTCGCGGGCGATGTCGTGGCCGTCGGCGACGATCGTGCCCGTGCTCGGCCGCACGATGCCGCAGATGATGCTGATCAGCGTGGTCTTGCCCGCGCCGTTGGGGCCGAGCAGGGCGAAGATCTCGCCGCGATTGATGGTCAGGTCGACCTGCTTGAGGGCCTGGTGGCCCGAGGCGTAGGTCTTGGTCAGACCCGACACCGTGATGATGGGTTCCACCCGTCTGTTCCCTCTCGTCCGTGCGGTCCGCGCCCAGATGGGGGCGCGAGGCGAAAAGCGCCAGTGGCGAGCGACGCGCCTAGTTCGATCCCAGGGCGTCGGCCAGGTGGCACGACTTGCCCGCCTTCAGGCCTTCCAGGGCGATGACGTCCAGGGCGTTGCCATCCTGGCCCTCGATCTCGAGATACTGGCCGATCACCTCGACATAGACCGGCGCCTTCAGGGTCTTGAGGCTCTCGCGCAGCTTGGCGACCGGCTTTTCCTGCTCGTCGGCGCGATCGCGCAGGACGTAGCGATTGGCGGCCAGGTCGCAGCGGGTGAGGATCACCTGGTCCTTCTGGACGTCCACCGTGCCGATATAGAGGTCCTGGGCGAGCGCCGCGCCGGCGTTAGCGCCCAGCAGGGCTGCGCCGGCCAGCACGCAAAGCGATCTCTTCATCGAAACTCCGTCGGACTGCTCTGGACTGGGGCTGGCCTAGCCTGTGGCCCTGCCGGGATCTGTCAGCAGTCGTCAGCTGGCGCGGCGGGCCGAGCGGAGCATGCGTCCAAGCTCGCCGATCGCATAGGGCTTTTGCAGCACCGGGAAGCCGTGGTGGGCGTCGTCGGCCAGCACCTGGCTGTAGCCGCTGGTCAGCACCACCGGCAGGTTTGGCCAGCGGCCGCGGATGCGCCGGGCCAGCTCCAGGCCGCTGATGCCCGGCATGACCACGTCGGTGAAGACGTAGTCGAAGGCCTCGCCCCGCTCCTCCAGCACGGCGATGGCGCGCTGGCCGTTGGCGACGAGGCAGGTCTCGTAGCCCAGGTCCTCCAGCAGCTGGCGCGCGAAGTCGCCGACCTCGGCGTTGTCCTCGACGATGAGGATGGCGCCGTGCGCTTCGACGGGCGGCTCTATGGCGTCGCCCTCGGCCGCATTGGCCGGGGCGTCGACGCGCGGCAGGTAGAGCGTGAAGGTCGAGCCTTCGCCCTCCCGGCTCACCACGTCCACGTCGCCGCCCGACTGCTTGGCGAAGCCGAAGACCTGTGACAGGCCAAGGCCGGTGCCCTTGCCGACGTCCTTGGTGGTGAAGAACGGCTCGAAGATCTGGTCCAGCACCTGGGGCGACATGCCCGCGCCGGTGTCGGTGATCGAGACGGCGACGAACGGTCCCTCGTGGGCGCCTTGCCCGCGCAGAGCCGGCAGCGACGAGGCCTCGTAGGCGCGGATGACGAGGTCGCCCTCGCCGTCCATGGCGTCGCGCGCGTTCACCGCCATGTTGACCAGGGCGGTCTCGAACTGGCTGGCGTCGGCCTCGACGAAGCAGGCCGAGGGGCAGTGCTCGACGACCAGGCGGATGCGGCCGCCCACGACGGCGGCCAGCATGTCGGCCGTGCTGGCGATCCGGTCGCCGACGTGGAAGGTGGTGGGCCGCAAGGTCTGGCGGCGGGCGAAGGCCAGCAGTTGCGCTGTAAGCTTGGCGGCCCTGTCGGCGGTGTCGGAGATCGCGTCCAGATACCGCTCGCGCTTCTCCTCGGGCAGCGCGGGGCGGCGCAGCAGCTCGGCCGACGAGCGGATGACGGTCAGCAGGTTGTTGAAGTCGTGCGCCACGCCGCCGGTCAGCTGGCCGATGGCTTCCAGCTTCTGCATCTGGCGGACCTGACCTTCGGCGGCCAGCAGCGCGTTGGTGCGCTCCTGAACGTGGGTCTCCAGCGTCTCGTTGAGGCTGCGCAGTTCGCCCTCGGCGGCGCGCAGGGCCGAGACGGTCCGGGCCAGCTCCTGCTCGCGGGCGCGCAGCGCCTCGTCGGCGATCGTCCGCTCCAGCAGGTCGGCCGCCTGGCGGGCCAGGATGTCGAGCAGGCGCAGGTCGCGTTCGGACGGCCTGTGGGCCTTTGTCCAATGGGTCGAGATCATGCCCAGCAGGCTGCCGTCTCGCGAGCGCAGCGGCGTGGTCTGGGCCGCGCGGATGCCGGTGCGGCGGAAGGCCTGCAGGTCTTCCGTGCCGGCGATCTCGTCCCAGGTCTCGTAGTCGGGGATGATCGCGCGGCGGCCCGAGCGCAGCGCCAGCGTGCAGCTGCTGTGGGCCGAAGGGCTGACCCAGCTCCAGAACGCCACGGCTTCCAGAGGCAGCCCGCGATAGGCCAGGAGCTGCAGCTCGCCGCCATGGCCCGACGGATCGCCTTTGGGGCACAGCAGCTGCATGGTGCCGAACTGCGATCGGGTGATCGCCACCGCCGCGTCGACAATCTTGCCGTACAGTTCCACCCGATCCTGTTCGCCGATCAGTTCCAGGCTGATCCCGTGCAGGAGCTCGATGTCCGCGAAGTCGTTCACCGGCGCGATGACGCGCTTGCGGACGGGTCGTGACGGTTCCGGATAGAAGACGTCGAGCATGGCCGTTCCTGTGGGCGCGGACGAGTTACAGCATAGTCTGGCCGCGCCGGCTGTCTGCTAGACGACATAGCGGCCCGCGATGCGTCCGCTTCGTTCTGGAAGCTTCAGCATGCGCAGGCCCCTTAACGCACGAAGCGGCGAAAGGCGCCGCCGGTTCCTCAACGAACCGTCAGCACCGCCCCGTGCACGCCCACCACCGAGACCCGCGTCCCGGTCTCGGGCGCGGTCTTGCCCTCGGCCTCGCCCTCCGTCTGGGCGGCCCATTCCTTGCCGTCGACGAACACCCGGCCGCGGCCGTTCTCGAAGGCGGCGACCACCTCGGCCGGACGGCCCAGCAGGCGCAGGGTGGGGTCGTTGAGGTCGGGGTCCGGCCCGGCCAGGGCCGGCCGCAGGAAGCGGCGGGCGAAATAGGTGCTGGCGATGGTCAGCACGGCGAAGAGGGCGATCTCCAGCGGCAGGTTGGTCGGCAGCAGCAGGGCTACAACCCCCACCGCCGCCGCCGAGGCGGCGGGCCACAAGAGCCAGCCGGTGCCGGTGCCTACCTCGATCGCGAGGAACGCGGCCGCGACCGACAGCCACAGCCAGAAGGGATGGTTGACGTAGAAGTCGATCAGGCCGGTCATGGCCTCAGCCTCCCTTGCGCGGCGCGCTGGTCGGCACGGCCGCGGAGCGCACGGGCGGGGTGGCGTCGGGTCCGCCCAGCGAGCGGATCAGTTCGCCGACCCCGGCCACCGTGCCGGTGATGCCGGCGAAGTCGGCCGGCACGATCACGGTCTTGGCGTTGGGCGAGCGGGCGAGGTCGCCGAACGCCTCGACGTATTTCTGGGCCACGAAGTAGTTGATGGCGTTGACGTCGCCGCGGGCGATGGCCTCGGACACGAAGGCGGTGGCCTTGGCTTCGGCCTCGGCTTCCCGCTCGCGGGCCTCGGCGTCGCGGTAGGCGGCCTCGCGGCGGCCTTCGGCCTGCAGGATGGCCGACTGCTTGGCGCCCTCGGCGCGGGCGATCTGGGCCTGCTTCTCGCCTTCGGCCTCGGTGATCACGGCGCGGCGCTCGCGCTCGGCCTTCATCTGACGGGCCATGGCGTTGGTGATGTCGGCCGGCGGGGTCAGGTCCTTGATCTCGATGCGGGCGACCTTGACGCCCCACGGGCCGGTGGCGTCGTCGATGGTGGCCAGCAGGCGCGAGTTGATGTGGTCGCGCTGCGAGAGCACTTCGTCCAGCTCCATCGAGCCGACCACGGTGCGCAGGTTGGTCTGGGCCAGCTGGGTGATGGCGTAGATCAGGTTGTCGACGCGATAGGCCGCCGCGGCGGCGTCCATCACCTGGATGAAGACGATGGCGTCGACGGTCACCGACACGTTGTCCTTGGTGATGACCTCCTGCTTGGGGACGTCGAGCACCTGCTCCATCATGTTCACCCGGCGGCCGATGGTCTCGACGAAGGGGGTCAGGATGCTGATGCCGGGCTTGAGCGTGCGGGTGTAGCGGCCGAAGCGCTCGACGGTGAACTCGCGGCCCTGTGGCACGATCTTGATGACGTTGACGACCAGCAGGATCGCCAGCACGAGCAGGACCAGGGGAACCAGATAAGCCGCCAAGAACGCCTCCCGAGAGGGCCGGCCCGGCGGCCTCGCCGCCAGTCGCCCGCGCCCATAGGAAGAATTTAGCGCGGGGCTCGCCCGTCCGCCACGGAATCCGGCGAAGCTTGCGCGGGATCGTTGATCACCACCGTCTGAGACAGCTTGGAAGCGAGGGCGCGGCCGCGCTGGGCGGCCTGGCGTTCGGCCCGGCGGCTCTCGGGGGAGCAGCCTTCCGGATGGCCAGCCTGGCTGGCCGCGAAGCCGCCGTTGAAGCGGTCGCGCAGCTTGTCGGTGAAGGCCGCGTCGGACGCCTCCACATCGATCAGCCGCATCATCCGGGCGCGCCAGAACTGGTCGCCCGCGCCTTCGCAGGCCTGGCGCAGGGCGTGGCTCTGCCCCAGCGCATAGGCCAGGTCGAGCAGGCGCTGGCGATCGGCGGGCTCGCGTTCCTGGGCATGCGCCGACAGGGCCGCCGGAGCGGTCAGCAGCAGGGCCGCCAGGGCTGGGACAAGGGCGCGCGCGCGAAGCATGGCACCATTATCGCCGCAAGCCGCGCGCCTGTCATCGGCGCGCCCGCAGCGGGCGAGCTTGGCCATTTCATCCACAGCCGCGCTTGCCCTTTTGGAGTCGAAACTTCGACTCTTCAGGGCCTTGCTATCAACAAGGATCGGCGTCAGGCTGTGGATAAGTCAGGGGCGGCGAGAAACGACCACTCCGACAGCGCAGAAGGGAGGACGTGTCATGGCCGAAGTGCATTACGGCGTCGTCCAGGTGGGCGACCGGTGGACCATCATCGGCGACCAGCTCCGGTTCGGGGCCTACCGCAACCGCCACGAAGCCGAACGCGCCGCCACCCGGCTGGCCGAGCAGGCGACGGGCCTTGGCCTGCCGGTGCGCATGCACCTGCAGGACGAAACCGGACAGCTGCACAGGCCCACCCTGCTGAGCTGAGGGCTTCACGCAACGAAAGGCGGCCTCCGCGCGCTTTAACGGTGAGCAAGCGCCGCCGTTGGATGCCGCCATGGCCGACTCCGCAGAACTGACCGACCGAGACGCCCGCGCCGAGCGGGTCACCCAGGCCTATGCGGGCAATCGCCTCGACCGGCAATCGGAGAATCGGCCGGATGATTGCGTCGAGAAGGCGCTCAAGAGCGATACCGTCCATGTCTTCGCCTTCGCCCGCGGCCGGCTGGCGCTTAAACATGAGGAACAGATC
>CBINOL010000111.1:0-16894 GCA_966252285.1 uncultured Caulobacter sp. | reverse complement strand
TCCGTCGCCTTTGGCGACACCTCCCCCAGAGGGGGGAGGATCTTTAGACCGCTCCCGTCCGGCGGGCGATGGCGGCGCGGGTGTCGTCCTGGGCCAGGCCCACGAGGCGTTCCATGGCCTGGCGGGCCTGGTCGGGGCGGCTGGCGGCGATGGCGTCGAAGACTTTCCAGTGGTCGGGGATCGGGTCGCGGGCCAGTTCGCGGTCGCGCTGCTTGAAGATCGTAGTCCAGCGGACGGCCGCGCCGATGCTGCTGGACAGGGTGCGCAGCGGTTCGTTGTCGGTGGCTTCCAGCACGGTGTCGTGGAAGTCACGGTCGGCGGCGCGCCCCGCCTCGGTGGCCAGGGTGTGCTGCTGCATCTGGATCAGCGCCGCGCGCATGCGCTCGAGCTGCTCGTCGTTGCGGCGCTCGGCGGCCAGGGCGGCGGCCGAGGGTTCGACGATCATCCGCAGCTCGTGCAGGCTGGTCAGGAATTCCTCGCTGGGCTCGGCCTCGAAGAACCAGGCCAGGACCTCGGGGTCGAGCAGGCTCCAGCGCGAACGCGGGCTGACGCGGGTGCCGGCCTTGGGACGGCTCTCGACCAGCCCCTTGGCGGCCAGGATGCGGATGGCCTCGCGATAGGCGCTGCGCGACACGTGCAGCTTCTCGCTGGCGTCGATCTCGTTGTTGAGCACGTCGCCGGGCGCGTACTGGCCCGAGACGATGGCGATGCCGAGCGTACGCGCGATCGATCCGTGGATGCGGCCGGAAAAGCCTTCCTCGCGCTCGAACTCGCCGTCCGCGCCGCTACCCTTGCCCTTGACCACGCCGCCTCCACAAATCACCGCGCGGCCTCGCCGCCGGTTCACCGGGCGACTCTAGCGAGACTAATTGTCTGACGACAAGGAAATTCACCGCCCGGCCAGCCGGAAGACGTCGTCCAGGCCCCGCTTAAAAGTATGATAAATCAGGCGATAGAAGGGATCACACGGTTCTGGCGACCGCCCCGCCCTGCCCGCCGAACATGGCGTCTCCCCTCGCGATCCGGGTTTGACAGGCCCGCGCCGATCGCTATTTGTCTGACTAATTATAGACGAGAGGATCCACCCATGTCCCTGCGGTTCGTTCAACTGAAGACGCCCGACGGCGCCCGCGCCCTGGCGGCGGTGGACGAGACCGGCGCGGCCCGCAAGGTCGGATCCGCCGACACCCTGTACGCCCTGGGCCAGCTGGCCATCGACAAGGGCGTCAGCCTGGCCGACGCCGCCCAGCCGCTCGGCGAGGCGATCGACGTCGCCGCGGCCCTGACCGAAGGCCGGGTGCTGGCCCCGATCGATCACGTCGACCCGGCCCACCTGATCATGACCGGCACCGGCCTGACCCATCTGGGCTCGGCCGAGGGCCGCGACAAGATGCACAAGGCGGCTCAGTCCGGTGAACAGCTCACCGACTCCATGCGCATGTTCCTGATGGGCGTCGAAGGCGGCAAGCCCGCGGCCGGCCAGGAAGGCGTGCAGCCGGAATGGTTCTACAAGGGCGACGGCGGGCAGCTGGTCGGCCCCGGCCAGCCCCTGACCTCGCCCTCGTTCGCCAAGGACGGCGGCGAGGAGCCCGAGATCGCCGGCGTCTATCTGATCGGTCCCGACGGCGCGCCCCACCGCCTGGGCTTCTGCCTGGCCAACGAGTTCTCCGACCACGTGATCGAGCGCGGCAACTACCTTTGGCTGGCCCACTCGAAGCTGCGCCAGGCGGCCCTGGGTCCGGAGCTGCTGAGCGGCGAGCTGCCGGCCGACGTGCGCGGCGCCAGCCGCATCGTGCGGGGCGGCGAGACCGTGTGGGAAAAGCCCTTCCTGTCAGGCGAGGCCAACATGTCCCACACCATCGCCAACCTGGAGCACCACCACTTCAAGTACGCGCTGTTCCGCCGCCCCGGCGACGTGCACGTGCACTTCTTCGGCACGGCCACCCTGTCGTTCTCGGAAGGCTTCCAGACGGAAGTGGGAGACGTGTTCGAGATCGAGGCCGCGCCGTTCACCCTGCCGGTGCGCAACCCGCTGGCCCAGGACGCGGCTCCGACGCAGGTCACCGTGGCGGTGAAGGCGCTCTGAGCGTCCATATAGAATCCGAGTGTCCCCGCGAAGGCGGGGACCCAAGCTGGCTCTCAGGATGTGGCGCGGTCGGAGCCAAGCCCGCAGACTCGGCTTGGATCCCCGCCTTCGCGGGGATGCTCGGAATTGGGGTGATTGATCAGAACCCCACAACGCCAGACGGCCTCGCACCCTGCGGTGCGCGGCCTTCTCTTTTGCGCGACAGGTTGGGGAGCGGACGACCGCTCCCCTCCCCGATTACTCGGCTGCCGTGGCCGGCTCGAGAGCCACGGGCTCTTCCTCGACCGTCACCTTGCTGCCCCACAGCGCGTAGAACAGCACATAGAGTTCACAGACGGCGGTGAGCAGGAACGACAGCTGCAGGCCGAAGCGATCGGCCAGCATGCCCTGCACCACGACCAGAGCGCCGCCGGCGATGGCCATGACCAGCAGGCCCGAGCCCTCCTCGGTCA
Source organism: uncultured Caulobacter sp. (assembly GCA_966252285.1). Lineage (GTDB taxonomy): Bacteria > Pseudomonadota > Alphaproteobacteria > Caulobacterales > Caulobacteraceae > Caulobacter. Next base: position 14,356 of record CBINOL010000111.1, on the reverse strand, counting down.
GGGCGCCCAGGCCCTTGATGCCCAGGGTGAAGATGGTGGGGAACATGATCGAGTGGAACAGGCCCACGGCGATCAGGCTCCACATGGCGACCGGGCCGCTGGCGAAGACGGTGATGATCATCACCACGAAGGCCAGGGTCGAGAAGATGGCCAGCACCTTGCCCGGGTCGACCTTGCGCATCCAGAAGCTGCCGACGAAGCGGCCGACCATCATGCCGCACCACAGCAGGAACAGGTAGTTGTAGGCCTGGGCGTGGGTCAGGTTGCCGACCTTGGGGTCGGACACGAAGTTGATGAACAGGTTGGAGACGCCGATCTCGGCAATCAGGTAGATGAAGATCGCCGGGATGCCGAGCACCAGATTGCGGTGCTTCGAAAGCGAGTGCTTCTTGCGCTCGCCGGCGGCGGCCTTGCGGCTGGCGCCGCCCAGGTCGGGCAGCTTGTAGCGGCCGATCACCACGGCCAGGATCACCAGCACGACGGCGACGATGAGGTAGGGCAGCTGCACCGACTGGGCGTCGGCCAGGCGCTCGGCCTGGGTCAGCACCTTGCCGGCCTCGGCGTTGCCCGAGGCGCTGCGGCTGAGGATCAGATAGCCGCCGAACAGCGGGGCCAGCGTGGTGCCCATCGAGTTGAAGGCCTGCACCAGGTTCAGGCGCGAGGACGCCGTCTCCGGCGGGCCGACCACGGCCACGTAGGGGTTGGCGGCGACCTGCAGCAGGGTGATGCCCGAAGCGATGATGAAGAGCGCCGTCAGCACCACGCCGTAGGACGGGATGCGGGCGGCGGGGATCATCAGCAGCGCGCCGACGGCCATGATCAGGAGGCCCGTGACCATCGACTTCTTGTAGCCGATGGCCTCGATCAGCTTGGCCGACGGGATCGAGGCGAAGAAGTAGGCGATGAACCACACCGACTCGATCAGGGTCGTCTGGGTGTAGCTGAGGTCGAACACCGAGCGCAGGTGCGGCAGCAGGGTGTTGTTGATGACCGTGATGAAGCCCCACATGAAGAAGAGGCTGGCCAGCAGCGTCAGGGCCGAGCGCTGGGCGCGCGGATCCGCGAGGATGCTGCCGCCTTCCCCGGCGGAGCTGGTGATCGGTGCGGGCATTCCCGGGTCTCCCGTGTGGAGCCGCCGACGTCTTGACGTTGCGCGGCGATTTTTTGTCTGAGTATATGGCGACCCAATGGCCGTCAACGCCGACAGAGAGCGCGAGCGGCCCGCCTGAGAGGAAACCCGATGAAGACCTGGCGCCACGCCCTGCCGAGCCTTGCCCTGTTCGCCGCCGCCGCGGCCGCGCCCCTGGCCGCTCAAAGCGCCGAAATCAGCCGCAAATCGTTCGGTCAAACCCCGGACGGCCAGGCCGTCGAGGCCATTACCCTGACCAACGCTAAAGGCGTGAGCGCCACCGTCATCACCTACGGGGCCACGCTGCAGGCCCTGGTCGCCCCCGACCGGGCGGGCAAGAAGGCCGACATCGTGCTCGGCTACAAGGACGCGGCCGAATACGTGAAGGCGGCCAACTATTTCGGCGGCTCGGTGGGCCGCTTCGCCAACCGCATCGGCAAGGGCCGCTTCACGCTGGACGGCAAGATCTACCAGCTGGCGCTCAACAACAACGGCGTGGCCGCGCTGCACGGCGGCGTAAAAGGCTTCGACAAGGTGGTCTGGACGGTGGTCGAGGCCAAGGCCGGCCCGGTGGCCTCGGTGACCTTCAAGCACGTCAGCCCGGACGGCGAGGAAGGCTATCCCGGCACGCTGACCGCCACGGCGACCTATGCGCTGGACGAGCAGAACCAGCTGACGGTCACCTATGGCGCGACGACCGACAAGCCGACCATCGTCAACATCACCAACCACGCCCTGTTCAACGTCGCCGGCGAAGGCGCTTCGGAAGGCGCCATGGGCAACGTGCTGACCATCCCGGCCGACGGCTACAGCCCCGTCGACGGCGAGCTGATCCCGACCGGCGAGACGACGCCGGTGGCCGGCACGGTGTTCGACTTCCGCAAGCCCAAGGCCGTTGGCGACCAGATCCGCGACGCCAGCGATCCGCAGATCGTCGCCGGGCGCGGCTACGACCACAACTACGTGCTGACGGGCAAGTCGGGCGGCGCGCTTCGTCTTGGCGCGCGCCTGGCCGATCCCAAGAGCGGCCGAGTGCTGGAGATCCTGACCGAGCAGCCGGGCATCCAGTTCTACGCCGGCAACTTCATCGACGGCACGACGATCGGCAAGAGCGGCAAGATCTATCGCCAGGGCGACGGCATCGCGCTGGAGCCGCAGCACTTCCCCGACGCGCCCAACAAGCCGCAGTTCGCGCCGGTGCGGCTGGATCCCGGCCAGACCTATCAGAACAAGATGGTCTTCCGCCTCACCACTGAGAAATGAACGCAAAAAAGAAGCCCGGCGGTTACCCGCCGGGCTTAGTTCATTAGGGAGGAAACGCCCAGGAAGGGCAGAGGCGCTCGCGCCTCACGGGCCTGTAGTTAGCGCTACCAGCTGGGTTTTCAAGCCCCTTCCTGCGAAAAGTGACGCTTTGTCGCAGAACATGTTCACTGAACCGTCTTTAGCGAGACCTTGCCGGCCGTGAGACCCGGCGCGGTGGCGGTGACGGTCAGCGACGCCCCCTCGCCCGCCCCGCGCACCAGGGCGACGGCCTTGCCCTGCCAGGCCTTGCGGGTCGGCGAGGCGAAGGCGGTGTGATCGGTCGGCGCGGCGTTGTCGGCGGCCACGAAGGCCCCCGCGCCGCCGACCTGGAAGGTGATCGCGTCGCTGGCCGAGGGCACGACCACGCCCTTGGCGTCGACCACCTTGGCGCGGACGAAGGCCAGGTCGTCGAAGCCCTTGCCCACCTTGTCGGTCTCGGCGGTCAGCTCGATGCGGGCGGGCTTGCCGGCGGTGCGCAGCACGTCCTCCAGCTTCACCCCGGGATCGCGGCAGGCCGCCCTCACCTCGCCGGGGGCGAAGGAGACGGTCCACTGGCGCGGCGAGGCGTCGGCCGGCAGGGCCTTGGCGCCCAGCCAGCGGCCGTTCAGCGAAACATCAACGCTGGCGCAGTTGGAATAGACCTCGATGGTCTCCTCGTGCGGGGTCAGGTCGTCGGGCGTCCAGTCGTCGAACACCGCGACCTTGGGCGGCGGGGTGGCGACGGCGACCATGGTCGGTAAGGCCGGCGCGGGACCGGCCCCGTCCGACGACGGCGGCGGCGCGGCCGGCAGGGCGTTGCGGACCACGTGCAGCACGGGCCTTTCCGCCCACCACGAGGCCCGCTGCATGCCCACGATCTTCAGCGCGCCGGTGCGGTCGACGATGCCGGCCGGATTGTCGATATTGGGCCAGCCGCTGCGGTCGGCCTCGCCCAGATAGTCGATGCCGGTCCACAGGAACATGCCGGCATAGGCCGGGTAGTCGCGCACGGCGACCCACGAGGTGCGGGTCTTGCTGTTCTCCGTGCCGACGATGATCCGGGCGGAGTTCTGCTTGTGGGCCGCGATCAGCTCGTTCTCGCGGTAGTTCTGGCCGACCACGTCGAGCATGTCGGCGAAGCCGTTCTGATAGTCGCCGGTCACGTTGGGACGGAACAGGCCCATGGTCACAGGCCGGGTCGGGTCGGTGGCGTGCATGACCTTGAGCAGGCTGGTCAGCGCCGCCTTGGCCTGCACCGGATAGGCGGTGTCGTGGATCTCGTTGCCGGCGCTCCAGATCACGATGCTGGGGTGGTTGCGGTCGCGGCGGACCATGTCGCGGGCGTCGCGCTTGTGCCAGTCGCTGAAGAACAGGTGGTAGTCGCCGGGCGTCTTGGAGACGTTCCACTGGTCGAACAGCTCGTCCATGACCACGAAGCCCATCTGGTCGCAGAGATCGAGGAACCCGGGCGACGGCGGGTTGTGAGCGGTGCGGATGGCGTTGACGCCCTGGGCCTTCAGCGCGGCCAGGCGCTGACGCCAGACGTCCATAGGCACCGCCGCCCCGACCGCGCCGCCGTCCATGTGCAGGGCCACGCCCTTGAGCTTGATGTTGCGGCCGTTCAGCCAGAAGCCGCTGTCGGCCTTGAAGGCGGCCTCGCGCACGCCGAAGGGCACGGCCTCGGCGTCGAGCCCCGTCCCGCCCTCGCCCACCACGCGGATCTCGGCGCGATAGAGATTGGGCGTCTCGAGGTCCCAGCGCTTGGGCGAGACGATGTCGAGCGACAGTTTCAAGGTCTCGGTGCGGGCGGGATCGATGGCGACGGCCGGGACGGCCCCGCGGGCCACCTCCTTGCCGGACGGGTCGCGCAGGACGACCTCCAGGCCCGCCTTCGCGGCCGCATTGGCGTCGTTGACGATGTCGACGGCGATGTCGGCCGTGGCCTTGTCGCCCGCGATCTTCGTCACGCTGACGAAGGCCCCGCCCTGCTCGACGTGCTGGGCCGCGCTCTCGATCAGACGAACCTTGCCGTAGACGCCCGAGCCCGCGTACCAGCGCGAGGACGGGGCGTGCTCGGTGTCGGCGCGCACGGCCAGGACGTTGGGGCCATCGGCCCTGATGAAGTCGGTGATGTCGTAGCGCAGGGCCACGTAGCCGCTGGGGCGATGACCCAGGTGATGGCCGTTGATCCAGACGCCGCTGCGCTCCATCACGCCGTCGAGCTCGACATAGACCCGGCGGCCCGGGGCGGGCGGCTTGACGTCGAGCGTCTTGCGGTACCAGCCGATACCGGTGGGCAGGAAACCGCCCGCCCCGCCGGCGCGAGCCTTGATGTCGAACGGGCCGCTGATCGCCCAGTCGTGCGGGACCGAGACCTTGCTCCAGGCGCTGTCGTCGAAGGCCGCCGTCTCGGCGCCCTCGGGGTCGCCCTGGAAGAAGGTCCAGCCCTGCGCCAGCGGCGTCGTCACCCGATCGGCTGCAAAGGCCGGCAGGGCGCAGAGGCCAAGAACGGCCGCCAGGGCCAGGCGCGAGACGCCACGCGTCAGGGAATGAGCCATCGTTTTCTCCCTGGGACGCGCCGAAACGCTAATCCCACATTTTGATATTTTGTGTCATTTTATGAAAACTCAGACAAAACGCCAGCCCCTCGCAACACTTCGTCTCAAAGAGGGCGAATGACCCGGTGAACCCTTTGCCGAGGGCGGCGTTTGGCAGCCCGAGTTCAGCGTACGAAGGGGTACGACATGCCAGGGGTCGTCGATGTCGTCCCATGTGAAGGGGGCTGGTGCGTGCGGGTTCACGCCACCGGCGAGGTGCTGCATTTCGCCGGCGGCGGCGAGGCCGAACGGCGCGCGCGCAAGCTGGCGGCCGATGCCGCCGAGCCGATAGAGGTGCGAATCCACGATCGCGGCGGACGCCTGGTCGGCCGCTGGGTGGCCCAGGGCGCGGCGGCCTGAGAAGGCCTCAGGCGCGCTTGGGCTTCAGCTCGACGATCGGCGCGACGCTTTCGGCCGCGGCGGAGGCGGCCTTGGCCTTGGCGGCGGCGATGCTACGGCGCGAGGCGGCGAAGCGCAGGCCAAGGAAGGCGCCGAGCACGGTCAGGGCCACGCCCGCGGCGATGGCCAGGCCCAGTTCCAGGCTGACGCCCGACAGGCTGCGGGCGGCCAGATAGCCGGGGGCCAGCAGGCTGGCGATCCAGACCACGGCCGACAGCACGTTGGCGGTCTGGAAGGTCCACCACTTCATCTGCAGAATGCCGGCCATGATCGGCACGAAGGCCCGCAGCGGGCCGAAGAAGCGGCCGATGAAGATCGAGGCGACGCCGAAGCGGCGGTTGAACAGCCGGGTGCGGGCGATGGTGCGGCGATGGTCGCGGAAAGCCGGGATGCGCAGCACGCGCGGGCCCAGGCGACGCCCCAGGGCGTAGGACACCGCATCGCCCAGCACAGCGCCGATGGTGCACCAGGCCAGGACCTCGAAGGGATCGAGCACGCCGCCGCCGATCAGGGTGCCGGCCAGCAGCATCAGCGCCGTCGCGGGCACGAAGGCGCCGATCAGCACCAGGGATTCGGCGAACGTAAGGGCCCCAAGGATCAAGCCCGCCCAGCTCTGGTGCTCGGTGACGAAAGCGGCGACGGATTGAAGCAAGTTGTCCATGGGGGTCCTTCGAGCCCCCACATGGAGATCAAGCCGCTGCGCCGCCAGAGCGTTGCGCGCCGTTGCGTCAATTAAACCCGACTGTGCCCCGGATGCCGCACCTTTGGGGACAACTTCGGGACGAGCCGTGCCGAAACGGCGCCGATCTCCTCCCCCAGTCATCCCGGCCGAAGCGTAGCGAAGAGCCGGGACCCAGGGGCCGCCGCACAGCATCGGCGGCCGCGATGGTGCACGATCATTCGCCGAGCCCAGCCCCCCTGGGTCCCGGATAAGCGCTTCGCGCTTTCCGGGATGACGAGGTTTTGGGTGCTTCCACTCTCCTAGAACCTCAGCCGCAGGTTCAGGCCGGCGGCCTGGTTGCTGGTGCGGTCGCCGAACTCGGTGGTGTAGTTGAACTTCACCGAGACGCGGTCGTCGCCGATCACGTGGAAGTCGACGCCGGCGCGCCAGCCCGAACGGTCCAGCGCGGTGCGGATCCGGGCCGGATCCGACGAGGCGTTGGCGCCCATCAGTTGGAACGGCATCTCGATTTTGTCGGTCGAGTTGAACAGGCCCCCGACCGTGAACGACACCGCCGCCTGGCTGCGGGCGGTTTCCTTCATGACGAAGCCCAGGGTCAGCTCGGGATTGGCCGTGCCGATCCACTGGGTGTCGGAAAGCCCCCTCGCGCCCATGCCGTCGAGCCCGCGCTCCTCGAAGCGGCGCTGGTGCAGGCCCGTGCCCCAGACATTGAGCGCCGGACGCACGAACAGGCGGCCGTTCTCGATGACATAGGCGAAGCGGGCGTCGGCGCGGACATAGCCGCTTTCCGGATCGGACTCGGCCCGGCCGATGGTGAAGACGTCGACGAGGCGCGCAGTCTCCATCCACTGCCAGCCGCCCGACAGCGAGAAGGCCATTTCGGCCCCGCCCGAGCGGCGCTTGAAGCCGGCGCCGGCGCTGAAGCCCTGCCCTTGCGACCAGGAACGGCCGCCGTCGACGATCACGCGGTCGAGGCGCTCGTAGCCCACGGCGGTGGCGAACGACCAGCCGCCGTCCAGCGACTGCTCGAAGCCGCCGCGCAGCCGCCCGCCCTCGGCCTTCACCGCCAGGGTGTCGGCGTCCCGCTCGCCGTCGGCGGTCGCCCGCTCGATCACCGCCCAGCTGCACTTGCCGTCGACCTGCAGGGTCGGGTTGGCGCAGCCGAACAGCTGTTGCGAGAAGCCGTTCGCCGACGCCAGCTGGCTGCGCAGCGGGGCCAGGTGCGGCTCGGGATTGAGGTTGGCGAAGATCGCCTTGTAGGCGGCCTCCTGCCCGACCTGCAGGTTGCCGATCAGGGCCATCAGGCGGCCGATGCCGCCGGAGTCGCCGACGGCGATCGCCGAGTTCATGTGCTTGCCCAGCGCCCGCTCGTTCAGGGCCAGGAAACCCTGGTCGAAGTGGGTGTCGAAGGCCAGCTGCACCGCGCCGCCGCTGGTCTGGACGCGATAGTCCATGGCCAGGGTGTCGGTGACCTTGAAGCCCGCGTCGGTCACCGAGCCGCCCGCCGAGAACAGGGTCACGGGCTTGGAGTCCTGCAGCCAGGTCAGGGTGACGTCGCCGGTCCCGGCCAGGGAGACGTCGCCGGTGGCGTCGACCCGGTCGGAGGCGTAGGGCCCGAAGGCGACGTCGAACACCGAGCGGCCGGTCGCCGTCTGCACGAAGTGGCCGTCGAGGGCGACCGTGTTGATCACCCGCGCGCCGTAATAGGCGTTGGTCCTCGCATCGCCCGCGCCGTCAAGATTGGCGAAGGTCGCGCCGCCGGCCAGATCGATCGGCACGCGCGAGGCCGACAGGCCCATCAGGAAGTCGCCGCTGTTGGTGAAGGTCGCCGCGCCGTTGGGCACGGCCTGGGCCGACACGCCCAGGGTCGAGATCCCGCCGCCCGACGCCGACAGCGGACCGGTTCCGGCCGGATCGCGCAGGTCGATGGTCTTGAAGGCCATGAAGGCCCCGCCCGACTGGTTGTCGAAGGCGTTGGTCCCCGCGCCCAGGTCGATGTCGCCGATGACGACGCCGCGGTTGTCGACCCGCTCGTCGCCCTGGCCCGAGACGATGGCCTTGCCCGAGACCGCCGAGATCAGGCCGGTGTTGGCCAGGCCGTTGGCCGCGCCGCCGCTGATCTGCACGCCCGCGCCGGTTCCCGAACCGCCGCGCACCGAGCCGGTGGTGCGCAGGGCGATGTTCCCCGCCCCGTCCGCGCCCAGGCTCTGGGCGAAGACGGCGGTGGAGTCGGTTCCGGCCGCATAGACCTGGCCCGAGAGCACGAGGTCGATCGCCCCGCCGGCGCCCGCGCCGCCGGCCGCGCCGGCGAACTTGCCGTCGACCCAGCCGCCGCCGCCGCCCAGGCTCTGGGCGACGACGCCATAGGCGCCGTTCCCGATTGCGGCGATGTCGCCGGTCTGGCGGAAGTCGACATGGCCGCCGTCGCCGACGCCGCCGGCGTTGAGCGCCACGGTCGAGGCCGACGAGCCGCCGAAGGCCGCGCCGCCGCCGCCGCCAACCGACTGCAGGAAGACGGCGTGCGCGCCGGCTCCGGCGGTCTGGATCGCGCCGCTGTTGGTCAAGATGACGTCGCCGCCGTCGCCGGCCGCGCCGCCGGTCCCGCCCAGGGTGACCGAGAGCTTGGGCGAGCCGGTGACGTGCACCTCGCCGCCGCCCGCGCCGATCGACTGGGCGACCAGGCCCAGGGCGTGGTCGCCCAGGGTGGTGACGCCGCCGGTGAAGGCGCCGGTGACCTGGCCGCCGGCCAGGCCCGAACCGCCTTGCGCGCCAAGCGCGGCCGCCACGGTCGCGCCGCCGGCGCCCGCGCCCGACAGGTTCAGGCCCGCCGAACCGCCGCCGCCGCCGATCGACTGCAGGATCGCGCCCGAGGCGCTGGCCGCCGTGGTGGTGACCGCGCCGCCCTGGATGCGGGAGACACCGCCGCCGGCCGCGTCGGTCTGGCCGGCGCCGCCCAGCGTCAGGCTGGTGGTCCCCAGCAGGGCCCCGGCCGGAACCGTGACGTCGCCCGAGGCGCGGCCGCCGCCGCCGCCGACCGACTGGGCCAGCACGCCGGCGGTGTTGACGCCGGTGGTGACGATCTGGCCGGCGTGCTCGCTGACGATCACGCCGCCGCCGACGTCCTGGCCGCCGGAGCCGCCGAGCGCCAGCTGGACCTTGGTGGCCACGGGGGCGTCGACATTGACCTCGTCGAGCTGGCCCGAGAGCAGCAGCTTGAGGTCGATCGCACCGCCGCCGCCACCGATCGACTGGGCGAACGAGGCCACGCCGTTCTTGCCGGCCGCGCCGAACGTGCCGGAGGTCTTGACCGTGACGAGGCCGCCGGCCGCGCCGGAGACGTTCTCGGCCCCGGCCTTGGCGACGACCATCGGGTCGACGCGGCCGGTGGAGCCGTCGGGCTTGAAGTAGGGCTGGCCCGGCAGGCCGATGATCCCCGAGAAGTCGAGGCCGAGCGTGCCGCCGCCGCCGTTGATGCTCTCGGCCTTGATGGCCATGGCGCCGTCGCCGAGCACGGTGATGTCGCCCGAGTGGTTGACGGTGACCGCCCCGCCCTGCCCGCCCGAACCGCCGCCGACGGCGCCGACCGTGGCGGCCAGGGCGTTGGACAGGATCAGGCTCTTGGCCTCGCCGGTCAGGCTGAAGCCCATCTGGGCGTCGCCGCCGCCGCCGCCGATGCTCTGGGCCACGATGCCGTGGGCGCGAGCGCCGGTGGTCAGGATGCGGCCGCTGTTGGTGACGATGACCTCGCCGCCGTCCCCGCCGTCGCCGCCGATCCCGCCCAGCGAGACGAGCGGCGCGTTCGAGAGCGCGCCGATCAGGATGTTGGCGGCGATGACCATGCCGCCGTTGCCGCCGCCGCCGCCGATCGACTGGGCCAGCACGCCATAGGCGTCCGCGCCGGTGGTCTGGATCAGGCCAGCGTTGTCGACCACGACCTTGCCGGCGGTATTGCCGGTTCCGCCGAAGCCGCCGATGTTGAGGCCGACCGAGGCGCTGTTCTCTGCGCTCTTCAGAGCCGTAAGCGACAGGATGGTCGAGCCGTTGCCGCCGCCCCCGCCCAGGCTCTGGGCGAAGACGCCGTAGGCGCGCTCGCCCGAGGTCGAGATCGTGCCGCTGTCCTTGACGCCGGCCACGGAACGGTTGGTCACGGTGACGTCGCCGCCCGTGCCGCCGTCGCCGCCGGAGCCGCCGATGTTCATGACGTAGCGGTGGCTCTGCTTGTCGGCGCCGGCATAGCCGCCGACCACCTCGGCGACGATGCCGCCGTCGCCGCCGCCGCCGCCGATGCTGTTGGCCGCGATGCCGGCCGCGCCGCGCCCTTCGGTGACGATCAGGCCGGTGTTGTGCACCTCGACCGCGCCGCCGGCACCGCCGGTTCCGCCCGAGCCGCCGATGTTGAGGTCGAAGGAGTCGTTGCTGCTGGTGCCCTGGGCGCGGACGTTGAGGACCGCGCCGCCGATGCCGCCGCCGCCGCCGATCGACTGGGCGCGAATGCCGAAGGCGTCGGCGCCCTTGGTGTAGATGACGCCGCTGCTGGCGACCTCGACCGCGCCGCCGACCGCGCCGGAGCCGCCCGAGCCGCCGACGCTGACCGTAGCGGTGCGGGTGGTCGTGCCCGAGGGCGCGCCGCCGACCTGGAACTGGATGGTGCGGGCCATACCGCCCAGGCCGCCGCCGCCGCCGATCGACTGGGCCAGCACGCCGTCGGAGCGCTCGCCCTCGGTGAGAATGGTCGCGGCGGTGTCGACCGTGACCTTGCCGGACAGGGCCCCTCCCCCGCCCTTGCCGCCGACCGCGACGCCGGCCGCGCCCGAGGCCCGGACGATGGTGGTGGCCGCCGAGCCGCCGGCCCCGCCGCCGCCGCCGATGCTCTGAGCGAAGATCCCGCGGGAGTCGTCGCCGCGCGTGGTCAGGGCGCCCTTGGCGCCGACCGTGACGTCGCCGCCCTCGGCGCCGAAGCCGCCGTCCAGGCCGATGCTGAGCGAACCGCTGAACGACTCGGCGTTGGCGCCCTGGCCGCGCGTGCCGTTGGCGCCCACGGTGATGGCGCTGGACGCCCCGCCGCCGCCGCCGACGCTCTGGGCGAAGATCGCCGAGGAGTCCGCGCCGGTGGTGTCGATCGTCCCGTCGGACGAGACCTTCACGTCTCCGCCCAGGCCGCCCATGCCGCCGATGCGGCCGATGGTGATGCTCACGGCGTTCTTGTTCATGGCGCCCATGGCCATGTCGAAGCCGGCGTTGCCGCCGCCGCCGCCGATCGACTGGGCGCGCAGGCCCACCGAGTTGTCGCCCTTGGTGACGATGGTCCCCAGGTGGTCGACCTCGACCTCGCCGCCGTCGCCGGCCGCGCCGGTGGCGCCGCCGATGGCCATGTTCAGGGCGTTGGCGCCCTTGAGCACGCCCGCGCCGATGTTGAAGTTGCCCGAACCGCCGCCGCCGCCCACGCTCTGGGCCAGGAGGCCGTCGCTATAGGCGCCGTCGGTGACGATGGCGCCCGCATGGGTGACGTCGACCTTCTTGCCCGAACCCGCGCCCGCGCCGTCGCCGCCGACGGTGATGATGGCGGCGACCGGATCGTCGGTCTTGTTGGCGATGGTGGCGGCGATGGTGAAGTTCATCCCCGCCGAGCCGCCGCCGCCGCCCACGCTCTGGGCCACCAGGCCGTCGGAGTCGTAGCCGAAGGTGCGGATCAGGTGGGCGTCGACCGAGCCGTCGGCGGCGTAGCCGCGCACGACCGTGACCGTGCCCGCATTGCCGCCCGAGCCGCCCGAACCGCCGATGCCCAGGGCGACCGGATTGCCGGAGGGGGCGATGGCGCCGGTGGCGCTGACGCCACCCACCCCGCCGCCGCCGCCGATCGACTGGACCATGACGCCCTTGGCGCCGCCGGTGAAGTCGACGGCCTCGAGCGTGTCCCCGCCCGCCACCGGATTGGCCTTCAGGCGGGCGTTGACGATCACGTCGCCGAGGCTGTCGAGCGAGACGTTGCCCGCGTCGGCGCCGGTCCCGCCCTTGCCGCCGACCCCGACGGCGATGGCGAAGCCGTTCGAGGACGAGGTCGACTTGCCCATGTTGACGTCGGCCGCGACGTTGAGGCCGCCCGAGCCGCCGCCGCCGGCCACGCTCTGGACCAGCACGCCGATGGCGTCGACGCCCTCGACCCAGACCTGGCCGTCCTGGGCGACCTTGACGTCGCCGCTGATGTTGCCCGCGCCCCCGAAGCCGCCGAGACCGAAGACGATGGAGGGTTCCTCGTTCGAGGTGTCGGCGCTGATCCCGCCGGAGATGTTGATGCCGCCCGCGCCGCCGCCGCCGCCGATCGACTGGGCCATCAGGCCGCGCGACCGGTCGCCGGCCGCGAACAGGTTGGCGGTGACGTCGGCCTCGACGTCCTTGCCCTTGCCGCCGTCGCCGCCGAAGCCGCCGACGCCCGCGACGAGCTGGCCGTCCATGGCGATGCCGCCCGAGACGGTGATGCCGCCCGCGCCGCCGCCGCCGCCGATCGACTGGGCCCCGGCCGCCGCGCGGTCGTCGCCCACGGCCGTGACCTGCACGTAATCGGCGGTCGGACCAGCGATGGTCAGGTCGACCTTGCCGGCGTCGCCGCCCTTGCCGCCGAAGCCGCCGACGCCGAGCGAGATGGCGCGGCTGGTCGAGGACCCGCCCGGCTTGGTCAGCGACAGCTGGCCGGTGACGTTGAGGCCGCCCGAACCGCCGCCGCCCACGCTCTGGGCCATCACGCCGTTGGAGCCGTTGAGGCGCGTGCGGTCGGCGGGGATGGTGAACTCGAAGTCGCCGCCGAACAGCGGGATCTTGACCACCTGCTCGGGCGTGGTGACGTCGGACTCCAGGCCCAGGGCCCAGACATTGCCGGTGACGCTCGCCTTCACGTCGCCGGCCTGGCCGCCGTCGCCGCCGAAGCCGCCAAGGCCGAAGCCGAAGCTGCCGGCCGTGCCCTTGGTGGTGGCCGACAGACCGCCGGCGACATTGATACCGCCCTGGCCGCCGCCGCCGGCGACGCTCTGGGCGATGATCCCGTCGGAATTGGCGCCGTCGGTGATGGTGTCGCCGACGCGGGTCAGGGTCACGGCGCCCGAGGCGCCGCCCTTGCCGCCGAAGCCGCCGATGCCGACCGAGCCCGTGCCGGCCGAGCCGGCGCTGACCGCCACCGCGCCCGAGACATTGAGACCGCCCGAACCGCCGCCGCCGCCGATCGACTGAGCCACGACGCCGTCGGCCCCGTCGCCCGAGGTCTGGTAGCGGCCGGTGACGGTTCCCGTAACGTCCTTGCCGGCCCCCGCGCCGCCGCCGAAGCCGCCGACGCCCAGGCCGATGGCCACCGCGGCGTTGTTGCCGGTCGTCAGCGAGACTGAACCGCTGACATTGATGCCGCCGTTGCCGCCGCCGCCGCCCAGGCTCTGCAGCATGGCGCCGAACGAGCCGTCGCCCTCGGTGGTGACATTGCCGGTCAGCACGCCCTTGACGGTGTCGGCGTCGCCGCCGCCGCCGCCGAAGCCGCCCAGGCCGAAGCCGATGGCGCCGTTGGTCCCCTGCGAGGCGCTGACCAGGCCCGTGACGTTGAAGCCGCCCGAGCCGCCGCCGCCGCCCACGCTCTGCAGCAGGACGCCGTGGGCGTCGTCGCCCTTGGTCCAGACATTGCCCTTCAGGAAGGCGTCGACCTCGCCGGCCTTGCCGCCGTCGCCGCCGAAGCCGCCGACCCCGACGCCCAGCGTACCGGTTCCGCCGCCGCTGGCGGCCAGGCTGACGCCGCCGGTGATGTTGAAGGCGCCCGCGCCGCCGCCGCCGCCCAGGCTCTGGTAGCTGACCCCGAAGGCGCGATCGCCCTCCGTGACGACGTCGCCGGTGACGCCGCCGTCGACCTTGCCCGCGCCGCCGCCCGTGACGCCGAAGCCGCCGACGCCGACCCCGATGTTGCCCGCGCCAGTCTTGGCCGCCGAGAAGCCGCCGGCGATCGTGAAGCCGCCGTCGCCGCCGCCGCCGCCCACGCTCTGGGCGACGATGGCGCGGGCGCCCTTGCCCTCGGTGACCGCCGCGATCAGGTCACCCAGAGGGTCGGCGACGCCGTCATTGACCTTTAGGGTTACCTTGTCGGCGTCGCCGCCCTTGCCGCCTGAACCGCCGACGGCGACGCTGAGCGTGCCCGCGCCGTTGGCCGACAGGGCGATGCCGGCCGCGACCGAGAAGCCGCCGCTCCCGCCGCCGCCGCCCACGCTCTGGGCGATGATGGCGTCGCTGCGCGCGCCCTTG
>CBINOL010000110.1:0-16915 GCA_966252285.1 uncultured Caulobacter sp. | reverse complement strand
TGGTGGATGCGACAGGGATTGAACCTGTGACCCCCTCGGTGTGAACGAGGTGCTCTCCCGCTGAGCTACGCATCCGCCGTGTGGGCTAGGCCTTCCGAAGAAGTCCCCGCCGCGAGAGGAAGGGGGCTATAGACCGCTCTTTTCCGCGCCGCAAGAGGCCAAAAGCGAGATTGCGGCCTCAGGGACCTCGGAAAAGCGATCTATCAACAGATCTCCGCCGAGCGTCTCCACGGGAGCCTCGGTGTAGCCGAACGAGACCAGAAGCGCGGGAACCTTGGCGGCCTTGGCGCTGAGGACGTCGTTGATGCTGTCGCCGACCATCACGGCGCGGGCCGGATCGCCGCCCACGGCCGCGATGGCCGCCAGCACGTGGCGCGGATCGGGCTTGGGCGCGGGCGCGTCGTCGGCGCCGACCACGGCGTCGAAGAATCGGGTCAGGTCCACGGCGTCCAGCAGGGCCACCGACAGGTGGGTCAGCTTGTTGGTGCAGACCACCAGCCGCGCGCCGGCGGCCTTCAGATCCGCAAGCACTTCCACCACGCCCTCGAACGGCGCGCTCTCGTGGGCGATGCGGCCCAGATAGATGGCGATGAAGCGCTCGACCAGCCGAGGCGCCCGCTCGGCGTCCAGCGGCGCGCCGGCGGCGGCGAAGCCGCGCTCCAGCAGGGCCTTGGCTCCGCGTCCGACCATCTTGCGCACGTCGTCGAAGGGCAGGGCGGGCAGGCCCTCCTCGGCGAGTATGGTGTTCAGCGCCCCGACCAGGTCCGGCGCGGTGTCGACCAGCGTGCCGTCGAGGTCGAAGGCGATCGTCGTATCTTTGAGGGTGTGCGGAAGAGACATGCCCTGGCCTTTCGGCTAAAGGCGCGGCTAATGCAACTTTGGTTCGCTTCGGAGTCGCGCCGATCATGACGCAGATCGCCCCCAATCATCACACGGGTCGTCCTCGCGCCGCCGTGATTCTGGCCGCCGGCCAGGGCACGCGCATGAAGTCGCCGACGCCCAAGGTGCTGCATCGGGTCGGCGGCCGGGCCATGCTCGACCATGCCATCGACGCCGCACAGGCGCTGGGCTGCTCGCGCATCGTGGTCGTTGTCGGGGCCCACAGCCCGCAGGTCGGCGAGCACGCCCGCAAGCGCCTGGGTCCCGACGCCACCGTGGTGCAGGACCCGCCGCTGGGCACCGGCCATGCCGTGCTGGCGGCCAGGGACGCCCTGGCCGATTTCGATGGCGACGTCGTCGTGACCTATGCCGACTGCCCGCTGCTGACCGCGCCGGTGATCGCGCCGCTGTTCGACCTGCGCGCCGCCGGCGCCGATGTGGCTGTGCTGGGCTTCGAGGCGGCCGATCCGGGGGCCTACGGCCGCCTGGTGCTGGCGCCGGGCCACGTGCTGCTGCGCATCGTCGAGGCCAAGGACGCCGAGCCGGCCGTCCTAGCCCTCAAGCACTGCAACTCGGGCGTCCTGGCCGCTGATCGCGCCCAGCTGTTCGACCTGCTGGCCGCCGTCGGCAACGACAACGCCAAGGGCGAGTACTATCTCACCGACATCGTCGGCATCGCTCACGACCGCAAGCTGGCCACCCGCGCCACCTTCGCACCGGAAGCCGCGGTGCAGGGCGTCAATTCCCAGGCCGAGCTGGCCGCCGCCGAAGCCGTCTGGCAGGCCGGTCGCCGCGCCGCCTTGATGACCGAGGGCGTGACCATGCCCGCGCCCGAGACCGTCCATCTGTCGTGGGACACTCAGATCGCCGCCGGCGTCACCGTCGAGCAGTTCGTGGTGTTCGGCGCCGGCGTCAGCGTCGCCTCGGGCGCGGTGATCAAGGCCTTCAGCCACCTGGAAGGCGCGTCGGTCGGGGAGGGCGCGCTGATCGGCCCCTACGCCCGCCTGCGTCCGGGCACCGAGATCGGCCCCGAGGCCCACATCGGCAACTTCGTCGAGGTCAAGAAGGTCAAGGTCGGCGCGGGCGCCAAGGCCAACCACCTGAGCTATCTGGGTGACGGCTCTGTGGGCCCCAAGGCCAACATCGGCGCCGGCACGATCTTCTGCAACTACGACGGCTTCGAGAAGTTCGAGACCCATGTCGGCGCGGGCGCCTTCATCGGCTCGAACTCTGCCCTGGTCGCGCCCGTGCGGATCGGCGACGGGGCGATGACGGGCTCGGGCTCGGTGATCACCGCCGACGTTCCCGCCGGCGACCTGGCGCTCGGCCGGGCGACGCAGACCCTCAAGACCGGGTGGGCGGCCAAGTTCCGCGCCCTTAAGCAGGCCCAGAAGCAGGCAAAGAAGGACAACAAGGCATGAGCGCCGACGCACAGAAGAAGGCTTCGGGCGAAGCCGCCGCCCTGCTGGTGGAGCCGGGCATGGTCGTGGGCCTGGGCACCGGCTCGACCGCCGCCTGGTTCGTCAAGGCCCTGGCCGCCCGCAAGCTCGACGTCCGCGGCGTGCCGACCTCGGAAGCGACCGCCAGCCTGGCCCGCGAGCTCGGCATTCCGCTGGCGACGCTGGACGACGTCATGTCGATCGACCTCACCGTCGACGGCGCCGACGAGATCGGCCCGGGTTTGTCCCTGATCAAGGGCGGCGGCGCGGCCCTGCTGCGCGAGAAGCTGGTCTGGGAGGCGTCCAAGCGCTGCGTCGTCATCGCCGATGCCGCCAAGCACGTGAAGGTGCTGGGCAAGTTCCCGCTGCCGATCGAGGTGGTGCGCTTTGGCCACCCTCATACCGGGCGCCGTCTGGCCGACATCGCCGCCGAGTTCGATCTTCCGCCGCCGCGCCTGCGCATGGCCGATCGCGGCATCGTCGTCACCGACGGCGGCAACGTGATCTACGACATGGCTTCGGGCGCGATCGCCGAGCCGGCGGCTCTGGCCGCGGCGCTGAAGGCCGTCACCGGCGTGGTCGACCACGGCCTGTTCCTCGATCTGGCCGACGAGGCCCTGGTCGGGACCGACGAAGGGGTGGTCAAGCTTCTGCCTTGATCCCATATCCCGATCCCGCTGTTTCCAGTCCGCTTTGATCCGGAGCCGATGATGGCTGAGTACGACTTCGACCTCTTCGTCATCGGCGCCGGTTCGGGCGGCGTGCGCGCCGCGCGGCTGGCGGCCCTGTCTGGCGCCAAGGTCGCCGTAGCCGAGGAGTACCGGGTCGGCGGCACCTGCGTCGTGCGCGGCTGCGTGCCCAAGAAGTTCATGGTCTACGCCAGCGAGGTCTCCAGCCAGCTGAAGACGGCCAAGGGCTATGGCTGGACGATCGGTGACGCCAGCTTCGACTGGAAGACCTTCCTGCACGACAAGGACGTCGAGATCGCGCGCCTGTCGGGCATCTACGTCACCAACCTGCGCAAGGCCGGCGCCCACCTGCTGCACGGCAAGGCCCGCATCCTCGACGCCCACACCGTCGAGGTGCTGCCCAAGGAGGGCTCGGAGGGCGACGCCGGCCGCTACACCGCCAGGCGGATCCTGGTGGCCACGGGCGGCCGCCCGGTGCGTCCGGAGTTCGAGGGCGCCGAGCACGGGATCACCTCGGACGAGGCCTTCCACCTGCCGACCCTGCCCAAGCGCGTGCTGGTGGTCGGCGGCGGCTATATCGCCGTGGAGTTCGCCGGCATCTATGCCGGTCTCGGCGTCGAGACCACGCTCTGCTACCGCGGCTCCAACATCCTGCGCGGCTTCGACGACGACGTTCGCGCCCATCTCGCCGACGAGATGGAGAAGCGCGGGATCAAGGTCGTGCTGGGCTGCTCGCACAAGTCGATCGAGAAGACCGACGCCGGCCTCGTCAGCACCTTCAACAACAACCTGACCTTCGAGAGCGACGTCGTCCTGTTCGCCACCGGCCGCGATCCTTACGTCGAGGGCCTGGGGCTCGAGAACGCCGGGGTGAAGCTGAACGACAAGGGCGCGATCGCCGTCGACGCGCACTCCAAGACCAATGTCGACAGCATCTGGGCCGTCGGCGACGTCACCGACCGCATCAACCTGACGCCGGTGGCCATTCGCGAGGGCGCGGCCTTCGCCCAGACCGAGTTCTACGGCAATCCGACCACCTTCGATCACGACCTGGTCGCATCGGCGGTGTTTTCGCAGCCGCCGATCGGCGCTGTCGGCATGAGCGAGGCCGAGGCCCGCCACGCCTTCGGCAAGGTCGACGTCTATCGCGCCGTCTTCCGGCCGATGAAGCTGACCTTCTATGGCGGCCAGGAACGCTGCCTGATGAAGCTGGTCGTGCGTCAGGACAACGAGCAGGTGGTCGGCGTCCACGTGGTCGGTCCCGATGCGCCCGAGATCATCCAGATGGCCGCCATCGCCGTGAAGATGGGCGTCACCAAGCCGCAGTGGGATTCCACCTGCGCGGTGCACCCGACCCTGGCCGAGGAACTGGTGACCATGCGCGAGAAGTACGTTCCGGCCGAGGTGGGCGGCGTATGACCACGGCCGCGACCGGTTCGGAGAAGGGGACGCCCTGGCTCTCGGGGGTCCTGGTCTTCGTCTTCGTGATGACCCCGTTGCTGGGTTATCTCGCCCAGCTGGGCTTCGCGCCGCTGATGGCGCTGGCCGGTCTGCTGGCTCTGCCCGTGATGGGGCGGCCCCGGGCGCCCGCCGCGCCGGCGCTGATGCTGTTGCTGCTTGCGATCTGGGCGGCCGTCAGCATGACGTGGAGCCCCGCCGCGCCGCCGCCCGGCAGCCTCAAGGACTACGGCGACGTCGAGAAGATCACGGCGGTGAAGCTGTTCCTGCAGTTGGCCCTCTACGGCGCCGCGGTCGCCGCCGCCCTGCGCCTTTCGGCGCGCGGGGCCGATCGCGTCGCCACCGTGATGGGGTTTGGCGTGCTGGCCCTGGCCGTGCTCGTCGGCGTCGACGCACTGACCGGCGCGGCCATTTTCCAGAAGTTCCGTGTGCTCAGCGGTGATCCGATCCGTCCCGATCTGGCCAAGGTCAAGATCTCGATCGGCTGCTACGTGATGGCCGTGATGTTCTGGCCGGCGGCGGCCGCGCTCGCACGGCGCGGCAAGCAGCCTGCGGTGTTGCTGCTGCTGGCCGGCGTGCTGACCGCTTCGGTTCTGGCGAGCGCCGACTCCTGCCTGGTCGCCCTGACGGCGGGCGGAGCGGTGTGGCTGCTGATCAAGGGTCTGGGCAAGGTCGGGGGGCGTCTGCTGACCCTGGCCGTCGCCGTTCCGTTCGTGGTCGCCCCGATCGCCGTGCTCTGGGCGATCCAGGCCGGGTTCTGGGGCTGGCTGCACGGGCTGGTTCCGGCGTCCTGGGATGCGCGGCTCAACATCTGGGCCTTCGCGGCCGACCATATCCAGGATCACCCGTTCCGAGGTTGGGGCCTCGACGCCAGCCGCACCTTCGGCGACGCCATTCCCCTGCACACCCACAACGCCCAGCTCCAGCTGTGGCTCGAACTGGGCGCGGTGGGCGCGGCCCTGGCCGGCGCCTTCTTCTGCTGGCTCGCCCATGGCGTCACCCGCGCCGCGGAGACCGATCGCGGCGGCGCGGCGATGAGCGGCGCGGCGCTTGCGAGCTACCTGGTCATCGGCGCGCTCAGCTTTGGCGTCTGGCAGGAGTGGTGGATCGCCGTCGGGGCGCTGGCCGTCGTCGCCTGCGTCGCGGTGCGGTTGTCGAGCCGCGAATACCCTGACGAGTTGGTCGAAATTTCCCCGATCGGCTAGAATACGGCTATTCGCCGCACGATTTTTGCTTTTGTCCCGAGGGCGCGCTATGAGCGCTCCCTTTTAGAACCTTCGAGAAGATCATGACCGCCCGGTGGACCCCCGCGACCTGGAGAGCCAAACCCGCCAAGCACGTGCCGACGGACTATCCGGACGCGGCCGCGGTCGAGCGGGTCGAGCAGACGCTTCGCCAGATGCCGCCGCTGGTGTTCGCCGGCGAGGCGCGCCGGCTGAAGTCGCTGCTGGGCGACGTCGCCGAAGGCCGGGCCTTCCTGCTGCAGGGCGGCGACTGCGCCGAGAGCTTCAAGGAATTCCACGCCGACAACATCCGCGACACCTTCCGCCTGATCCTGCAGATGGCGGTTGTGCTGACCTTCGCCGGCGGCAAGCCGGTGGTGAAGGTGGGCCGCATCGCCGGCCAGTTCGCCAAGCCGCGTTCGGAGCCGATCGAGACCATCGGTGACGTGACCCTGCCGTCCTATCGCGGCGACATCATCAACGGCATGGACTTCAACGAGGCCGAGCGTCTGCCCGACCCCGATCGCCTGCTCAAGGCCTACGGCCAGTCGGCGGCGACGCTTAACCTGCTGCGCGCCTTCGCCAGCGGCGGCTATGCCGACCTCTACAACATCCACCGCTGGACCCTGGGCTTCGTCGGCGACAGCCCGCAGGGCGCGCGCTACCGCGAACTGTCGGAAAAGATCTCCGAAGCCCTGACCTTCATGTCGGCCGTCGGCGTCACGCCCGACACCCAGCCCGACCTGAAGCGCGTGGAGTTCTTCACCAGCCACGAGGCCCTGCTGCTGGGCTTCGAGGAAGCCATGACCCGCGTCGATAGCACCTCGGGCGACTGGTACGACACCAGCGCCCACCTGCTGTGGATCGGCGAACGCACCCGCCAGCTGGACGGCGCCCACATCGAGTTCATGCGCGGCGTGAAGAACCCGATCGGCCTCAAGTGCGGCCCGACCATGGAGGGCGACGACCTCCTGCGTCTGATCGACGTGCTGAACCCGAACAACGAGCCGGGCCGCCTGACGCTGTACGGCCGTTTCGGCTCGGACAAGATCGCCGACCGTCTGCCGCGCCTGATGAAGGCCACCAAGGCCGACGGCCGCTCGGTGGTCTGGGCCACCGACCCGATGCACGGCAACACGCTGAAGGCCTCGACCGGCTACAAGACCCGTCCGTTCGATCGCATCCTTTCCGAAGTGAAGACCTTCGTGGAAGTGGCGCATTCGGAAGGCGTCCATCCGGGCGGCGTGCACCTGGAGATGACCGGCCAGAACGTCACCGAGTGCCTGGGCGGCGCCCGCGCCGTGTCGGAAACCGACCTGGCCGACCGCTACCACACCCACTGCGACCCGCGCCTGAACGGCGAGCAGGCCCTGGAGCTGGCCTTCCTGGTGGCCGAGAAGCTGAAGTCGGCGCGCGATCACCAGCGCAAGGTCGCCAACGGCTGACCTGCAGGCTGACCTTAAGGTCAACCTCGGATTCGAGACGAAAGGGGCCCCGTGGATCAGTTCCACGGGGCCCTTTCAATAGTGCCCTTACGGCATGCGAAAAGATTTGTCGCAATTGCGAGGTTGCTTTTCGCAGATGCACACTCAAGACCTTCCAACGACTTGACCGCTAGCCCGGCGCTCTCCAATGGTTGTTTGAAGGGAGTGAATTTATGCGTCTGCAGGCCAAGTTGAAGCGCGAGTGGCGGTTCCTGAAGGGGCTGACCCGCACCCTCAAGCGTGTGAAGTCGATCGCGCCCGACAGCGACAACCTGATCTGCGACGATCTGGAAGCTGCGGTCGACAAGTGGCGCAACAATCCCGCCATCACGTTCGAAGGCAAGACGATCACTTATGCCGAGCTGGACGCGATCGCGAACCGCTACGCGCACTGGGCCAAGGGGCAGGGGATCACCCGCGGCCAGACCGTCGCCCTCTTCATGCCCAACCGGATCGAGTACCTGGCCATCTGGTACGGCCTTTCGAAGGTCGGCGTCGCCACGGCTCTGATAAATAACCAACTGACGGGCGCCGCGCTGGCGCACTGCCTCAATATCTCCCAGGCGCTGCACTGCATCGTCGACCCTGAGACCTCGCCCTGCTTCGAGGACGTCAAGGAGCAGCTGGGCCGCCACATCCAGCAATGGGTGCTGGGTCCAGTCCATGGCGACCAGCGCGACCTGGTCAACGCCCTGAAGAGCTGCAGCCAGCTGCGTCCCGACCGCCTGACGGCCCGCGACGGCCTCAAGGCCAAGGACACCGCGCTCTACATCTTCACCAGCGGCACCACGGGCCTGCCCAAGGCCGCGCGCATCACCCACATGCGCGCCCAGCTCTACATGCGCGGCTTCGCCGGCTCGACGGACTCGCGGGCCACCGACCGCATCTACGTGACCCTGCCGCTCTATCACGCCACCGGCGGCCTCTGCGCCATGGGCGCGGGCCTGCTGAACGGCGGCAGCATCGTGCTGCGCAAGAAGTTCTCGGCCACCCACTTCTGGAGCGACGTGGTCACCGAGAACTGCACCATGTTCGTCTATATCGGCGAGCTGTGCCGCTATCTGGCCAACCAGCCCGAGAACGAGTTCGAGCGCGCCCACAAGCTGCGCCTGATCTTCGGCAACGGCCTGCGCCCCGACGTCTGGGACGACATGCTCGACCGCTTCAAGGTGGGCGGGGTGCTCGAGTTCTACGGCGCCACCGAAGGCAACGTGTCGCTGTTCAACTTCGACGGCCGTCGCGGCGCCATCGGCCGGGTGCCGGGCTATCTGAAGAAGAAGTTCAACATCCGCATCGTCAAGTTCGACGTCGAGACCGAGACCCCCGTGCGCAGCGCCAACGGCTGCTGCATCGAGGTCAAGCCGGGCGAGATCGGCGAGTGCATCGGCCACATCGCCAGCGACGCGCGCTCCAACTTCACCGGCTACGCCGACAAGGCCGCCACCGAGAAGAAGGTGCTGCACGACGTCTTCGAAAAGGGCGACGCCTGGTTCCGCACCGGCGACCTGATGCGCCAGGACAGCGACGGCTACATCTACTTCGTCGACCGCATCGGCGACACCTTCCGCTGGAAAGGCGAGAACGTCGCCACCAGCGAAGTGTCCGAGCGCCTCGCCGGCTTCCCTGGCGTCAAGGAGATCAACGTCTACGGCGTGCCGGTGGGCGACCTCGACGGCAAGGCCGGCATGGCCTCGCTGGTGGTCGGTCCCGAGTTCGAGATCGACAACCTCGCCGAATATGTCGACCGCGAGATGCCCGCCTACGCCCGTCCGGTGTTCGTGCGCCTGCAGCCCGAGATCGAGACCACCGGCACCTTCAAGTACCGCAAGATCGACCTGGTGAAAGAGGGCTTCGACCCGGCCGTCATCAAGGACCCGCTGTACTTCCGCGAGCCCGGCAAGGGCTATGTGAAGGTCACCAAGGCCGTCCACACCAAGATCCTGGCCGGCGGGTTCAAGCTCTGAGCCTGTCGGAAGCCTGGTCGCCGCTGGCGATCTTCGCGACCCTGACGCCCAAGGACCCCGCGCGCCGCCCGGTGCGCGGGGTTTCCTATGGCGATCATCCGCGTCAACGGCTCGATGTTCATGTCCCGGCGAGCGGGGCAGGGGACTGGCCGGTGCTGGTGTTCTTCTACGGCGGGGCCTGGAACTCGGGTCGCCGGAGAGACTACGGCTGGGCCGCGCGCGCCCTGGCCGCCCAGGGCTTCGTGGTCGTCACGCCCGACTATCGGCTCCATCCCGAAGTCCGTTATCCAGCCTTCCTCGAAGACGCGGCGCTGGCCGTTCGCTGGGCGGTCGAGCATGCGCCGGGCCTGGGCGGCGATCCGAACCGGCTGTCGCTGGCCGGGCACTCGGCCGGCGCCTACATCGCCGCCATGCTGGCGCTCGATCCGTCGTACCTGGCCGCCGCCGACCTTTCGCCCGGGGCGGTGAAAGCCTTCGCCGGCCTGTCGGGGCCTTACGCCTTCCTGCCGCTGAACGGAGCGATCACCACCCGCACCTTCGGACACGTCGAGGACCTGCCGGCCACCCAGCCCATAGGCTTCGCCCGCGCTGGCGCGCCGGCCGCTTTCCTGGCGACGGGAGAGGGCGACGACACCGTGCGGCCGCGCAACACGCGCAAGCTGGCCAAGGCCCTTCGCGAGGCCGGGGCGGTCGTCGAGGAGCAGGTTTACCCGGGCCTCGACCACGCCGCGCCGCTGCTGGCGCTGTCGCGGCCGTTCCGCCGCAAGGCGCCGGTGCTGGCCCAGATGACGGGGTTCCTGAAGGCCCAGGCGGGCTGATCCCCACGCGACCATCCACCGCGCCTTGCTGCGCTGCGATTGAACCTGCGTCCCATCCTGTCTATATGGCCGTGACTGAACGCGGGTCATGTGTGTGGCGACCTCGCGAAATCCCAGTGTTTCAACGAGATAAGAAGGGGCGTCGCCATGCTTCTGACCATGATGAAGGCCAAGCTGCACCGCGCTACGGTGACCCAGGCCGACCTCGACTACGAAGGTTCGATCGCCATCGACCGCGACCTGCTGGACGCCTCGGGCATCCTGCCCAACGAACAGGTCGACGTGCTCAACATCACCACTGGCGCGCGCTTCACCACCTACGCCATCGAGGCCCCGCGCGGCTCGAAGGTGATCGGCGTCAACGGCGCCGCCGCCCGCCTGGTGCAGAAGAACGACACCGTCATCGTCGTCACCTACTGCCAGATGCCGGCCGAGGAGGCGCGCAACTACGCCCCGACCGTCGTGCTGCTCGACGAAGGCAACGTCATCAAGCAGGCCGCCTGATGCGATCGGCCGCCGCCCTGGCGCTTGTCCTCGCCGGCGCCCTGGCGCTGGCCGGCTGCGGCGGCCCCAAGCTGCCCAAGGGCGTCGACGAGGACGCCCTGACCCAGGCCGTGGGCCGGGCCATCGGCTCGCCCTCGACCTGCGTGCTGATCGCGCAAGCCGACGGCAAGGTGCTATGGACCGGCGGCGGCTACATCTCCTGCGCCCGCAACCTGCCGACCTGCGAGGGCAAGACCTCGACGGCCCAGGACGTGCTGAAGGCCAATCTGGCCGGCGAGGCCAAGTTCATCAGCTGCGACAGCAGCCCGACCAACCGGGTGGGCTGGGCCATGGGCCCGGTTCCCGCCGGCAAGGGTCGTGAAGCTTCCGGCCTGCGCTACCTCGCGGTCATGGAGGGCGAGCGCGCCCTGCCGGGCATCGAGATCCAGGACCGCGTCGAACGCGCCTTCGTCCGCGCGGGGTTCTGACCGGTGCAGAGGCGCTGTCACGCGGCCTGAGCGCTTCTGCCGGCCGATAGGCGCGGCCCTGTCTTGAACCGTCGATCGCAGCGCTCCTCCGTGGGCGGCGCTTCGCCTATCGCGTGTGGCTCTTTTCGCTTCCATCGACCCGCGAGAAAAGCGCGGTTCCCTATTGCAAACCCTCTCCGACGGTCTAGCTTGCTACACGCAATAGACGAGTAGGGGGCGGGTGATGGTTCTGACATTGGTTGTAGGGGCGCGCCTTCTGCGATCCCGGAGCCTCGTCGCAACGACCCGTTTCCGAGGGGCCTGACCGGGCCAGTCCGCGATCGCGGTTTGCAGGCCGGTCGCCTTCGATGGCGCTTCTCAGCGCCTTTCTCACGATCAGAGTCCGATGAAAAGCTTACAGATTTCGCGCGTCCTTCGGGGCGCCGCACGGGGCGCGGCCTTGTTCATCGTCGCTGCGGCGGCGGTTGCTCACGCCGAGGATATCGCCCCGCCCACCGCCAGTCTGCTGACCGCCCCCCTGGTGTCGCCCGGCGCCGTCAGTTACGCGTCGACCGCTCATACGACCGGGGTGAACCTAGCCAGCACGCCGTCGCCGGAACTGACGGCGCTGGCACGATCCCTGGTCGGTGGACGAAATCTGGCCGTACCGGCCGATCGCGACGCTTTCGTCCTGAACGTCCGTGACTATGTCCGCAACAACATCGGGGTGGAGTTCCGCTACGGTCTTGGGAAAGGCGCCCGCGGGGCCTTGATTGACCAGTACGGCACGCCGTTCGACCAGGCCGAGTTGATGGTGGCGCTCCTACGCGCCGGATACCTAGTCTCCAACTCCAGCGCCGACGCGGCCGGAGCCACCCTGGTCTTCGGCGACATGACCCTCAACGCTCAGCAGTTCGGGTTGTGGACCGGGCTGGTCAAATCCCTTAACGAGGCCAACCAGACGTTCTCGGTCAGCGCCAGGTCCGCCTGCCGCTTACTC
Organism: uncultured Caulobacter sp.; assembly: GCA_966252285.1. Lineage (GTDB taxonomy): Bacteria > Pseudomonadota > Alphaproteobacteria > Caulobacterales > Caulobacteraceae > Caulobacter. Next base: position 5,011 of record CBINOL010000110.1, on the reverse strand, counting down.
GCCGACGGCGGGATTCCGGCGACGGTCAACGGAGCGTCAAGCTGCGACGGCCTCTCGGGCGACCTGACGGCCGTGACCGTGTCGCACATCTGGGTGCAGGTGAACGGCGGCAGCTACGATCCCTCCTACAAGATCCATCGGCTGAGAGCGGGGATCGATATTCCCGCGGCCATGGGCTGCGGCACGAAAACCGCATCGACCTGCGGCGCCGACGTTCGCACCGCGGGCATGGTGGGCGCCAGCACTGGGACGACTGCCCAGGGCGCTAACTATCTCGACGCCTTCAACTACGACGGCATGATGGCCAAGCGCGCCACCCAGCTCACCAGCCTGGGCGCCGCCGTAAAGGCCAAGGACATCGGAGCCTCGGCCGTCGATATCGTCGGCGGCAAGGAGATGATCGTTCAGGAAGCCATCGCGGCGCCGAGCTACACGGTGCGTGGATCGTGGACCTCGGTGCCCGACACGTTCCGGACCGTGATCTCGATGGACACGGTCAGCGGCTACTGCGTCGCCTTCTATTCGGACGAGATCGCCGGGCGCAGCGTGACCTTCGGGCCGACCTACCGCGTCGACGACAAGTACATCATCGACCTCAACTATGTCGCCGCGCCAGGCGCCGTCTGCCCGACCCTCAGCGCGACGGCGAGCCGCGCCTATACGGCCATTCGCGTCGATCACCCCTATCCTGCGCAGGGCGGCTCCTACGGCGACGAAACGGTTCAATTCAAGCCGATCGATCCGCCGCACAACGAGGTCGGCATCTACCGCTCCTACGACCCCGAGAACGAGATTTACGGGTCGTATGACGTGACGACCCACCGGCCGAGCGACTTTCCCGAAACCGCCTACCTCGGCTCTTGGCCGCTGACGATCGTTCACAATCTTGGTCAGGCCAAGAGTTCGGCGATTAAGAGCGCGACGGATCGCGCCAATGTCGCGCCTTTCCGGAACGAGAACGCCTGCCGTCCGACCACAAACTCCGAAATCGCCAGCCGCACCTGCGGCGGTGAAAGCCAGCCAATCGCCGCCGAGACCGTCAACGTGTACCGGACCTTTGCCGACACGCTGATCGACGGCGTCAACGGCGTCGTGACCACGCGTCACCACGACATCGGTATTGTCTATGCTTCACGGACGCCTGAGCTGTCGCTGGTCACTCTGCAGGAGGGCCTGAGCGTCAACGCCAAGGCCGACAGCGAGACCGATCGTACGGCCGGCTATGAGGCCCAGGCAATGCTGCTGTCGGAAGTGGAGGCCATCGCGTCGCCTTCCGGGGCGGGGCGCCCCCGGTCGGCGCTCGGCTATTTCGCCAGCGAATTCCGCTGGGGCACGACCGCCAACTCTCCGTTCTATTCGCGGCGCGTCTACCAGATCCCGCAGGACAAGATGGCGGGGTTCCTGGGAACCGTGCCCGACCAGTACTCGGTCGATAACGCCGATGGCACGAAGACCTTTGGTCTGACCTGTATCAGCGGCACGAACTGCTGGCGCAAATCGCAACTCCAGGACGTCGCCAGCAAGGGCTACTCGACGATCATGCTGGAAGGGGGCAGCTCGGAGCTCTTCTACAAGGGCGTGGGCGAACGATCGTACACCATGTGGGAGTACTCGAAGGGCGGGGTGATGGTCAGCGATCCCCTGGCTCCGGCGCTCAAGACCACGGAAATCATCGACCTCGCGGCCGAACGCCGCAAATGGCTCGGCGTCTCGCCGGCGGCGGGCGGCGTTTCCTTCCAGACGGCGCCGGACCTTGTCGCTGGCGCGGGTGACTTCCCCCTCAGCCTCCCGTTCATCCGCACTTTCTCGCCGACCTATCGGGAACGGGCCAAGACGATCTCCACCGTCTACCGCAAGTACACCAGTAACCAGATGGGCGGCGGTTACTTCGCGAGCGACGTCTTTCGGCTGCTGAAGTCCGGTGGTGACGCCCAGTATCATGACCGCCTTGGTGGCGGCTGGATGCACAACTACCAGATCCACCTGATGACGACGAACGACCCGTCCGCCGCGCTGGGGGGCGAGTATGTTCTCTTCGCCAACGGCGTGATCGGCGCGCTTCAGGTCTCCCGCGATCTGAGCGCGTCCTGGGATCTGGGCAGCCGTACGACCTCGATGCTGTCGTTCTCGGGCTTCCTCGTTTACCACGGCTACAACGCCGTGACCGTCGCCAACGGTCCCAAGTCGACCATGTTCCACTGCTGCGTCGACGGGCGCTTCTATTCGCACCAGGATCCTTCGGCCACGGTCGTCAATAACGGCAACGGCACGTGGCGCTATACCGGAGCGGGGGGCGACACTATTGATTTCTCGCTCTATGAGCGAACCGCTCAGGAATACAATATCCAGACGGGCGATCTCTACGCCGACAGTCCTTTCAATAGGGACAATGTAAGCATCTTCAAGGCTGATAGCTGGTCGTTCCCTAACGGGGTCAAGCTCAAGTTCGAATACAATTATCGGCTTTTTTCGCCGCCCGGTACGATGACCTGGTTCATGTGCGGCGGCGTCTGCCAGACGCGCAACACGCTGCCGGCCGGCTACGTGCTCTGGCGCGTCAGCAACAACCTCGGCCGGTCGCTGACCTTCTCCTCGTCGGCGTTCAACGCCGCGGGCGGCGGCCAGTACGGCTACGGAATCAATACGGTAACGGACGATAGCGGCCGGGTGGTGAGCTTCGATCGCGGCGGCTGCGCGACCTATACATGCGACTATTTCTCGGTGACGTCGCCGGAACTGAAGGTCACGCGCTACGAGTACACAGGCGGTTCGGACTCGCCCGATCCCGCAACCATCGGCAAGCCCGATTATCAGCTTCGGCGCTGGCGCACGGCCGGGAACCCAGGTTCCGCCTACCAGACCATCGCCTATGACGAGATCTTCCGCGCCAAGACGCTGAAGGACGCCAACGGCGGGATCGTCGCGTACTATCCTGGCGGCATCTATGGCGTGGAAGAATGGCAGAAGTCGGAAGTTCTCGACGCCATGGGCGTGCGGTCCAAGCAGGTCTTCAACGACAAGAGCAGCCTCGTCGAGACGGTTGACGGTCTGCAGCGCCGGTCGCGCTCCGCCTACGATCGCGTGGGCCGGGTGATCCGCACCGACGATCCGGGCGGGCTCGCGGTGGAAAAGTCCTACGATGTCCGGGGCAATCTTGTGTCGACCTGCACCATTCCGGTGCAGACCGATCCGGCGCAAGCAGGACGCGGCTGCGACAAGACCAAGGGCGATATCGTCACCGCCACGGCCTACTACGAGCCGGCCGGCAGGCATACCTGCGTGGATGCCGTGCTCTGCAACAAGCCGACGAGCGACACGGACGCGAAGGATCTGGTGACCAGCTACGCGTGGTACAGCTACGGAGAGTTGAAGGAGATCCTCCGTCCGGCCGACAGCGACAGCAAGCAGCCTCGCATCAAGGCGACCTACAGTGACTTCGCCGGTACGGATGGGACCTTCAAGCTGCTGACCAGCAAGGAGGAACGGGTCAGCGACAGCGCCGACCTGACCACTGACTACGCCTACGACATCGCCAACAAGTTCGTCCTGAAGTCGGTGACTGTGGATCCGGGCGGGGTGGCTGCGACGACGTGCCTGAAGTTTGACAAGGCTGGAAATCTGGTCGCTCAGACCGATCCGCGGGGTGGTGCTTGCCAATGATGACCATAAGCATCTGGAGGCGCGCGCTGGCGGCGGGCGCCGCGGCGCTCGTGCTGGGCGCAGGCTGGGCGGCGAGCGCAACGGCGCTTTCCTATTCAGCTCAGGACCTGACGACCTACTACAAGTGGGACAAGAACCGGCGGCTGATCATGAAGATCGGGCCCGATCCGGATGGCTCGAACCTGCGGCCCGACAACCAGCCCTCGGCGCTGCGGGTGGTCGAGCAGTACACCTATGACGACGACGGCCTGCTGGTGCAGACCGACGTGGGCACGGCCAGTTCGGTGTCTATCGACGCCAACGGGGTGGTGACGGCCAACGGCTTCACCATCAGCACGAGCACGAAGTTCAAGTACGACGCGGTGGGCAACAAGGTTCGCACCTACGCCAACGGCAACACCGAGGCGGCGGCCCTGACGGAGACGAGCTACGACGCCGACGACCGTCCGGTGTGCACGGTGACGCGGATGACGCCGGCGGCGTTCGACACGCTGTACGCCGCCGCGCTGGTCGCCGACGCCGCCTGCGCGCCCCCGCCGTCGGGGGCGAGTAATCCCGACCGGGTGACCAGAACCGTCTACGACGCCGTCGGGCAGGTGAAGGAAACCATCCAGGCGCTCGGCACCAACGCCGAACGGACCTACGCCAAGTACACCTACACGCTCAGCGGCAAGCAGAAGACGATCATCGACGCCAACGGCAACAAGACCACGCTGGCCTATGACGGCTTCGACCGGCTGCAGCGGCAGTCCTTCCCGTCGGTGACGCGCTGCGAGGCCTCGAGCAATCCCTGCGAGGGCCTTTCGAACCCGAACGACTACGAGCAGTACGACTACGACGACAACGGCAACCGCAAGAGCCTGCGCAAGCGCGACGGCAGCTCGATCACCTTCGAGTTCGACGCTCTCAACCGCATGACCCGCAAGAGCGGCGCGCGCGTGGCCACGGTCGACTACAAGTATGACCTGACGGGCAAGGTCAAGGCGACGTCCTACGGCGTGGCCGCCGACAGCGACGGGGTCTATTACGACTACGACACGGCAGGCCGGATGACCGGCGAGACCCTGAAGGTCGGCAAGAGCAGCAACAACCAGCGCTCCCGAACCCTGACCTACGGCTACGACAAGGCCGGCAACCGCATCTCCCTGGCCTGGCCGGAGAATGTCGCGCCGACCAACGCCTACCTGCTGTCCAATACGGTCGACGCGGCAAGCCGCCTGACGGCGGTGACGCTGGCGGCCGGCCCGGCGTTCGTGAGCTACGGCTTCGACGACCTGGGGCGGCGCACCTCGGCCTCGTCCCCGGCCGCGGTGTTCGGCGTGGCGCGCAGCACCGACTGGTCGTTCGACCC
>CBINOL010000109.1:0-17007 GCA_966252285.1 uncultured Caulobacter sp. | reverse complement strand
GCCCAACGATCCTCCCCCTGAAGGGGGAGGGGGCCCGGAGGGCCGGAGGGGGAAGTTGCTGATGAGGTCAGTGCGCCCCGAACGACTGCAATCCCTTCCCCCTCAGTCGCTCCGCGACAGCTCCCCCTTCAGGGGGAGCACCTGGGAGGACGGGCCGGAGGGGGCGTTATCAGCTACCGCGACGCCCAAAGATCACCCCCACCGATCGCTGACGCGATCGCCTTCTCAAGGGGTGGAGGCGCCTGCAGGCCTCAGCCCGGCGCCCGCTCGCTCCAGAGATCCAGGTCCGTCTCATGCCCGATCAGCGCCAGGCCCGAGGCGATCGACTCGAACTCGCCGCCGCTTTCGATCCGCTCGGCGCCGAAGCGGCGCAGGAAGATTTCGCGCACGGCCGGCACGAACGACGAGCCGCCGGTCAGGAACACCCGGTCCACCCCATCGGCCGCCAGGCCCGAGCGCTCCAGCGCCTGGTCAACGGCCGTTTCGATGGCCTTGAGTTCCGGCGCGATCCAGCTTTCGAACTCGCTGCGCGCCACGTCGCGCTCGATGACCACCGAGCCGGCCCTGAACGAGAACCGCGCCTCTTCCTGGCCCGACAGCGCCTCCTTGAGGCCCGAGACCGAGCGATAGAGGGCGTAGCCGTGGTTGTCGTCCAGCACCTCGATCAGGCGGGCGATCTTCTCGGGTTCCACCGCCGTGCGCTCCAGGGCGCGGATGTCGCGCATGTCCTTGGAGGCGCGCAGCATGGCCAGCTGGTCCCAGCGGGCGAAGGCTGTGTAGTAGCGCTGCGGGATCGGCAGGCGGCTGGACATGGCCTTGTAGAGGCTGCCCTTGCCCAGCTCCGGCGAGACCACGTTGTCGATGATCCGGTAGTCGAAGGCGTCGCCGGCCACGCCGACGCCGGACCGCGCCAGCGGCACTGACCGCAGCTGGCCCTCGTGACGCTCGAACCGCACGATCGAGAAGTCGCTGGTGCCGCCGCCGAAGTCGGCCACCAGCACCGTGGCGTCCTCCTTCAGCTGGCGGGCGAAGAAGAAGGCCGCGCCGACCGGCTCGTGGGCGTAGCGGATGTCGGAAAAGCCCAGGCGCTCGAACGCGGCCTCGTAGCGGCGCAGGGCCAGGGCCTCGTCGGGATTGCCGCCGGCGAAGGTCACCGGCCGGCCGACGATCACGCGAGGCGGCAGATCGGCCATCTGGCCCTGGGCATGGTCGCGCAGCTTGAACAGGAAGGCCGCCAGCAGGTCTTCGAACAGGTAGCGCTTGTCGAGGATCTTGGTCTCGGTGAAGGCCGCGCTGGCGGCGAACGTCTTGAACGACTGGACGAAGCGCGTTTCCAGCGGATCCTCGACATAGGCCTCGATAGCCCACGGGCCGGCCTCGATGACGCGCTCGGTCGGACGGCCGTCGGGGCCGGCCAGCGAATGGAAGCTCAGCGCCGAGCGGAAGGCGAAGATGTCCTTCTCGCCGACGGGAAAGCGCACCAGGCGCGCGGGGGCTTGGCCGTCCGCGATGGCGACGACGGTGTTGGTGGTGCCGAAATCGATGCCGATCGTCGGCTGGACGGCGGACGTCATGGGGAAGCTCGGGCCGGGGAGGGGGCCGTGCGTCCTACAGCCATCAGCGCGGGGGTCAAGCGACTTAACGGGGTTTTTACGTCGCAGCCGAAAAACTGCGTTCGACTACCGCGAATCCGGCGCGGACCAGACAAACATCCGGGGGGAAACGAACATGAAGCTCGACGATCTCAAGATCGCGTCGAAGGTCGCCCTGCCGGCCGTGGTGCTGGGCGCGGCCGTGCTCGCCTGCACCGGCCTGGGCGTCTGGCAGCAGAAGAGCCTGGACGCCGCCACCAGCCGCCTCGTCGAGCATCGCGCGCCCGCCGAGGTGCAGTCGGCCCGTTTCAGCCGGCGCCTGGCCATGATGGGCCACGCCGCCCACCGCACCGTGACCTACGACGGCGTTTCGTCGGAAGCCCAGGCCGCTTCCAAGGAGCTCGACAAGGTCTATGCCGAGGGCAAGGACAGCCTCGACAAGATGATCGGCTTCGACCCGGCGATCGCCGACAAGGCCGAGGGCTTCCGCGCCCGCATCGACGCCCTGTACGGCGAGGCGCGCGGCGCGGCCGACAAAGGTTTGGCCAATGATGACACCGGTGCCATGGCGCATCTGGCCGTCATGGATCCCGCGATCGAGGGGCTGGCCAAGGACGTAAAGGCCTGGGGCGACGGCTACCACGAGGAGACCGACGCCATGGTGACGGCCGCCCGCGCCGAGGCGCAGCGCGGCGTATTGCTGACCTTGCTGTTCGGCGTCGCCGCGGCTTTGGGCGGCGTGGCCTTCGCGTTGTGGATCGGCGCGGTGAAGATCTCGCGACCGGTGGCGGGACTGTCGCGCGCCATGAACGACCTGGCGCAAGGGCGCCTGGAGACGGCCGTGGCCGGCGCCGGCCGCCGCGACGAGGTCGGGCTGATGGCCAAGGCCGTGCAGGTGTTCAAGGACAACGCCCTGGCCCTGAAGAGCGCCCAGGCCGAGCAGGCCCGCTCGCGCGCCGCCGGCGACGAGGAGCGCGGCCGCAACGAAGCCGCACGGGAAGCCGCAGCCCGCGAGCAGGCCTTCGTCATGGAGGCGATAGCGGAGGGCCTGTCGCGGCTGTCGCGCGGCGACCTGACGGTGCGCGTCACCGAGGCCTTCCCCGACGGCTATCGTCAGCTGCGCGACGACTTCAACGCCGCCATGGACCACCTGGACGAGGCCATGGGCCAGATCCTGGCCGCCGTCGACGGCATCGGCCGGGGCTCGGACGAGATCGCCGCCGCCGCCGACCAGACCGCCCGCCGCAGCGAGCAGCAGGCCGCTGGCCTGGAGGAGACCGCCGCCGCCCTCGACGAGATCACCGCCACCGTTCGCCGCGCTTCGCAAGGCGCGGGCGAAGCCGCGAAGGTTGTCGGTTCAGCGCGCGGCGACGCCGAGCGCTCCGGCGAAGTGGTGCGCGGCGCCGTCGAGGCCATGACCGGCATCGAAAGCTCTTCCCGCCAGATCGGCCAGATCATCGGCGTCATCGACGAGATCGCCTTCCAGACCAACCTCCTGGCCCTGAACGCCGGCGTGGAAGCCGCCCGGGCAGGTGATGCGGGGCGCGGCTTCGCCGTCGTCGCCCAGGAAGTCCGCGCCCTGGCCCAGCGCTCGGCCGACGCCGCCAAGGAAATCAAGACCCTGATCTCGACCTCGGCCCGACAGGTCGACGAGGGCGTCAAGCTGGTCGGCCAGACCGGCGAGGCCTTGGAGGGCATCGTCTTCAAGGTCGGCGAGATCGACGCCCTGGTGCGCGAACTGGCCGCCTCGGCCGGCGAGCAGGCCACCAGCCTCAACGAGGTCAATGCGGCCGTGAACCAGATGGACCAGGGCGTGCAGCAGAACGCCGCCATGGTCGAGGAAGCCAACGCCGTCGCCCACGCCCTCAAGAACGAGATCGTCGGCCTTGTGGAGATGACGGAGCGCTTCCGCGTGTCGGCGGCGAGCCAGGCGCGAGGCTATCGGATGGCGGGGTAGGCTCAGCGCTCGCGGGCGTGCTTGATACGAGTGACGACGACGTCTGACAGACCGATGCGGTAGCGAATGACGTATCCGGAAGCGCCGAAGGGGACGTTGATCTGCCGCAGTTCAGGGTTCTGTACGGGACGGCCACGTTCTGCATGTTCGCTTAGGGAAATAAGTGCGCCGCTAAGAGCATTCATGGCCCGGTTGGCGGCTTCGGGGCTTTTCTCCGCCAGAAAATCCTCGAGCCTCAGAAGGTCACGGCGAGCCGGTTTGGTCAGCCGACAGTGCGCTTCATTTACGCTGGGCCTGCCTGGCTTCGACGTTGGCCCGCAGCTCGGCCATGACTTCCTCGACGGAGTAGGAGACCCCGGTGCTGTCGTATTCCTCTAGCGCGGCTATATCCTCCGCCCAGTCGTCGTCGATCGCGCTATCGATGGCGTTGATGGCGAAGGCCTCGGGTGTCACGCCGGCGGCCTCCGCGGCTACGCGCAGACGTTCGGCGCGTTCGGGATCGAGGTGGATGTCAGCGCCGTCGGCCATGTTTCGAGGATCGCTCCACGGAACCATGGCGTCAACGTCCGGTGCGCATTGACTTTTCCGCCGCGCACCCGTCCTTGGCGCGCTCAATCGAAAGGGCCGGGTCTTGGAACAGTTCGACGTCGTGGTGCTGGGAGCCGGTGCGGCCGGCATGATGTGCGCCATCGAGGCCGGCAAGCGCGGTCGCAAGGTGCTGATCGTCGATCACGCCAAGGCGGCGGGCGAGAAGATCCGCATCAGCGGCGGCGGTCGCTGCAACTTCACCAATGTCGGCGCCGCGCCGGCCAACTTCCTGTCGGCCAACCCGAAGTTCTGCGTATCGGCCCTGCGCCGCTATCGCCCCGCCAACTTCATCGACCTGGTGAAGAAGCACGGCATCGCCTTCCACGAGAAGACGCTGGGCCAGCTGTTCTGCGACGGCTCCTCCAAGGAGATCATCGCCATGCTGCTGTCGGAAATGGACGAGGCCGGCGTCGTCCTGCGCCTGGAGACCGCGATCCAGGGCGTCGACAGGCAGGGCGAGGGCTTCGTCGTCGAGCTGTCCAGCGGCCTGGTGGCCTGCGCCTCGCTGGTGGTCGCCACGGGCGGCAAGTCGATCCCGAAGATGGGCGCCACCGGCGTCGGTTACGACATCGCCCGCCAGTTCGGCCTCGCCATCGTCGAGCCGCGCCCGGCCCTGGTGCCGCTGACCTTCGAGGCCCGCACGCTTGAGCGCCTGTCGCCGCTGTCTGGCGTGTCGGTCGACGCCGTGGTCGCCAGCGGCAAGACCAAGTTCCGCGAAGGCATGCTGTTCACCCATCGCGGCCTGTCGGGTCCCTCGATCCTGCAGATCTCGTCCTACTGGCGCGAAGGGGGCGAGATCACGGTCGACATGGCGCCGGGCGTCGACGTCTTCGCCACGCTGAAGGCCGAGCGCTCGGCCAATGGCCGCCGGGCGCTGCATACCGTGCTGGGCGAGATCGTGCCCAAGCGGCTGGCGCAGAAGATCGTCGAAGACGAGGGCGTCACCGGCAACATCGCCGACTGTTCGGACAAGGTGCTGGGCCGCGTGGCCGGCGTCGTGAACGCCTGGACCTTCAAGCCGGTCGGCTCGGAAGGCTATCGCACGGCCGAAGTCACGCTGGGCGGCGTCGACACCGACGCCTTGGATTCGCGCTCGATGGAGACCAAGACCGTACCGGGCCTCTATTTCATCGGCGAGGTCGTCGACGTCACCGGCTGGCTCGGCGGCTACAATTTCCAGTGGGCCTGGGCGTCGGGCTGGTGCGCGGGGCAGGCCGCCTAGGATCCTCTCCCTCTGGAAGAGGTGTCCGCGAAGCGGACGGAGAGGGCAGAGGTCGCCCCATTAAACGTTGGGCCGCCTCTCGAAGGAGAGGCGGCCCACGCGATTACTTCTTCTTGAACGGCTTCGGCTTGCCGCCGAACTCGCCCTTGGCCTTGAAGGGCTTGGGGGCCTTGAACGCCGGCTTGTCGCCAAAGGCCGGCTTGGCCTTGTAGGGCTTGGCCGGGGCGTCGCCGAACGCCTTGGGGGCGCGCGGCTTGTACTCACGCGGGCCGTCGGCGTTGTCGCGGCCTTCGGCGCGGGGCTTGTAGCTGCGCTTCGGGGCACCGTCGTTCTCGATCGGCGAGTAGGGGCGCGGGGCCTCGTCGCGATCGCGCGGCTTGAAGTCGCGCGCCGGGCGCGGCTTGTAGTCGCCCTTCGGCTCTTCACCACGGCCGTACGGCTTGGCGTTGCTGGCGCCGTCGCGGTCGTAGCCGCCCTGGCGCGGAGCACGAGGCCCGCGCGGCGCATCGTCATAGGGGCGCGGGCCGCGCGGCGGACGCGGCGAGTCGCCGTCGAAGTCACGCGGCGGGCGCGGTGCGCGCGGACCATCGCCGCGCGGCGCCGGCGCCGTGGTCGGGGTGATCTGGACGTCCTCACGCACGGTGGTCTGCACCGCCGCGCCGAACTTCACCGCCGCCTCGGCCGAGATCTCGAACTTGCTGTCGTAGTCGAAGATCCGGATCGAACCGATGTCCTTCTTGGTGATGTGGCCCTGGCGGCAGATCAGCGGGATCAGCCACTTGGGATCGGCGTTGCCGCGACGGCCGACGCTGATGCGGAACCACTCCGAGCCTTCCATGCTCGTGCGCGGCTCGCGCTCGGGACGGTCGCCGAAGTCGCGGGGCTCACGCGGTTCGCGCGAACGCGGGCCCGGATCGGCGCCGTGGCGCGGATCGTCGTAGATTTCTTCCGGCGCCGGCAGCTTGGCGCGGCGGGTGCGGATCAGGGCCGCGGCGATCTCGGTCGGCGTGCGCTTGGCCAGCATGGCCTCGGCCAGGGCCAGATCTTCCTCGTTGGAGGTCTCGGCGAAGATCGGGTCGTCGAGAAGGCGCTCGGTGTCCTTGGCGCGGATCTCGTCGGCGCTCGGCGCGCCGCCCCAGACACCCTCGACGCCGGCGGCGAACAGCAGCTGCTCGGCCTTGCGACGACGGGTGTAGGGCACGACGAGGGCGGAAACGCCCTTCTTGCCGGCGCGGCCGGTGCGGCCCGAACGGTGCAGCAGGGTGGCCTTGTTGATCGGCAGTTCGGCGTGGATCACCAGGCCGAGGTCGGGCAGGTCGAGGCCGCGGGCGGCGACGTCGGTAGCCACGCAGACGCGGGCGTGACCGTCGCGCAGGGCCTGCAGGGCGTCGGCGCGTTCGCGTTGCGACAGCTCGCCCGAAAGGCCGACGACGTCGAAGCCGCGCTCGCGTAGCTTGGCGTGCAGCGAGCGGACGCTTTCGCGGGTGTTGGCGAACACCATCGCGCCGGGGCTTTCGAAGTAGCGCAGCAGGTTGACGACCGCGTGCTCGGTCTCGTTCGGCGCCACGCGCACGGCGCGATATTCGATGTCGCGGTGCGGCTCGTTGCGGTCGATCGTGTCGATCCGATAGGCGTCGTTCTGGTAGTTCTTGGCCAGGGCGATGATGTCGCGGGCCAGGGTCGCCGAGAACAGCAGGGTGCGGCGCTCGGCCGAGGCGGCGTCGAGGATGAACTCGAGGTCCTCGCGGAAGCCCATGTCGAGCATCTCGTCGGCCTCGTCGAGGACGGCGACCTTCAGTTCCGACAGGTCCAGGTGGCCGCGTTCGATGTGGTCGCGCAGACGGCCCGGAGTGCCGACGACGATGTGGGCGCCGTAGTTCAGCGCCCGCTGCTCGCGACGGGCGTCCATGCCGCCGACGCAGTTGACGACCACGGCCTTGGCTTCGGCGTAGAGCCAGGTCAGCTCGCGGTTCACCTGCATGGCCAGTTCGCGAGTCGGGGCGATGACCAGAGCCTGGGGCAGGGCGGCGCGGTCGAAGGTCTCGGCTTCGCCCAGCAGGGTGGTCGCGGCGGCCAGGCCGAAGGCGACGGTCTTGCCCGAGCCGGTCTGGGCGCTGACCAGCAGGTCGCGGCCTTCGGCTTCGGCGTCCAGCACGGCGGCCTGGACGGGGGTGGGCTCGGCGTAACCCTGAGCAGCGAGGGCCCGCTCAAGAGCGGGGTGGGAGGCGGGGAAGGGCATCTTGGTCCAGTTCGATCCTGCAGGCGGCGCGCACACAAAAAACGCCCGCGGCCTGCGCCACGACCAAATTACGACCCCGTTGTCCCGGACCCGTCTGATTGGTCACTTGTCATGAAAATAAACCTCTCCGGCCGCCAAAACGAGGCGTTTGAGCCAGCGAGGACATTTGCAAGGGCGCGTTAAGACGCCAAACCGCCAAGAAACGCAAGGGGCGGCCGACGATTAGCGCCGACTGCGGCGCTTTGGCCGCAGGGGAGCGCAAAGAAAAACGCCCCGTCCGGAGGTCCGGACGGGGCGCTTCTGGAAGGTTCGACCTGCCGATCAGCCCTTGGGCGGAGCCATCAGGGTCAGCTTGCTGGCCGTGGCCTTGGCGGCTTCGTGCTGCGCGGGCGGCAGCGGGATCAGGCCGCGGCCCTGCAGGTAGCCGCCACGACCGGTCGCGGCGTCCGAGACGAACTCGCTGAGGAATTCCTTCAGGCCCGGGGTCACGCCGACCTGGCCCTTCTTCACGTAGATGAAGAGCGAGCGCGACACGGGGTAGGTGCCGTTGGCGATCGTCTGCGGGGTGGGCTTCACGCCGTTGACGCTGGCGCCCTTGATGACGTTGGCGTTCTCTTCGAGGAACGAGAAGCCGAACACGCCCAGCGCGCCGGGGGTCTTGGTCAGGGTGCCGACGATGGCGTTGTCGTTCTCGCCGGCGTCGATCCAGGCGCCGTCCTTGCGCATCGGGTCGACCTTGGCCTTGAAGCCCTTCTCATCGCTGTCGTGCAGCGCCTTGGCGGTCGGGAACTTCTTGGCGCCGCCTTCGATGGCCAGCTCGACCCAGGCGTCACGGGTGCCCGAGGTGGGCGGGGGACCGTAGACCAGGATGCGGTTGGCCGGCAGGCCGGCGCCGACGTCCTTCCAGGTCTTGTAGGGGTTGCTCACGAACTGGCCGCCGCGCAGGGCGTTCTGGGCCAGGCCCAGATAGAGGTGTTCGAGCTTGAAGTTGTAGTCGGGCGACTTCTTGTCCATCGCGATGACGATGCCGTCGAAGCCGATCTTGATCTCGATGATGTCCTTGACGCCCTTGGCCTTGCAGGCCTCGTACTCGGACTTCTTCATCGGACGCGAGGCGTTGGCGATGTCGGGAAAGCCCTCGCCCATGCCGCCGCAGAACATCTTGATGCCGCCGCCGGTGCCGAGGCTCTCGACCTTGGGCGACTTCTTGCCGGTCTTCTTGGCGAAGTTCTCGGCGACGCGGGTGCTGAACGGGAAGACGGTCGACGAGCCGGCGGCCCAGACGTAGTCGCGGGCGGCGTGGGCGCTGGGAGCCAGGGCCAGCAGGCCGAGCGCGGCGGCGGCTCCGAGGAAGGCTTTCATGGACGACATCCTGATGGGTCGGCTTGGGGCCATTGGAATCTTGGACGTGTCGGGCGGACCTTTCGGGGGGAATGGTCTCCGACCTCGTCGACCGCAGATTAGCGGCGGCGAGGTCGGCTATTTGTCACAGTTCGACGACAGATTTGCGACAAGCGGCGGGTAAACGTCCGACCACGGATCAGGATGCGTCCGCCGGAGGGTGACGGTCGAGGATTTCCAGCACCTTTTCCTTCGGCCGGGCGAGCACGGCGCCCTTGGGCGTGACGACGATCGGGCGCTCGACCAGGATCGGATGCTCGAGCATCGCCGCCAGGATCGCATCGTCCGTGGCGGCCGGACCGGTCAGGCCCAACTCCTCGGCCGGCGTGCCCCTGACGCGCAGCAGGCCGCGGGCGCCCAGGCCCGTGCGGGCGGCCAGGTCCTTCAGCTGTTCCAGCGTCCAGCCGGCCTTCAGGTACTCGACCACGGTCGGCGCGTAGCCGGCCGCCTCGATGATCGCCAGCGTGTTGCGCGAGGTGCCGCACTTGGGATTGTGAAAGATGGTGACGGGGAAATCGGTCATGGCGGCCTTTTGGTCGAATGCCTGGCTGATAGCAGCCGACAGGCCTGCCGGCCACGTCGTGTTCGTCGCTCCTGGATAGTAGTTGCGATTCAATCTCAATAATGCGAGAGGGACGCCCCGCCCGAAAAGGAGCGCCCCATGCGCGACGACCGGGGTCTGGACGACCCGCCGCCTTCTCTCGACGAACTGCTCTCCGAGCCCATCGTGCGCCTTCTGATGCGCCGCGACGGGGTGGAGGAGGGCGACGTGCGCAAGCTGATCGCCCGGGTCGCCCTCGTGCGCCGCCGCTAGAGCCCCCGCAGGACCAGGTTGGGCAGGACGCTGTTGTCCCACTCGGGAGTCTTGGGCGGGGCGTCACCCACCCGCAGGACGATCAGCCGCTTGGACGGCACGATGTAGACCACCTGGTTGGAGTTGCCGCAGAAGAGATAGAGATCCTCGGCGGCGTAGGGCTGGCTGTGCAGGATCTTGGGCCAGGGCGTGTCGGGCGCGGCCCAGCCGCGGCGCTCGACGTACGGGGCCCCGATATAGACGCCCAGGCCGTAGTGCGGGTTCTGCTCGGTCGGGGTGCGCATCTCCCCGACATAGCCCTCGGGCAGCAGGCGCTTTCCATCGTGCACGCCGTCGTCGATCAGCAGGATGGCCAGGCGCAGCCAGCTTTCTGCCGGCAGCAGGATGCAGCAGCCCGAATGCGCCAGGCCGCCCGGACGGTCGACCCAGATCTGTCCCCCGGGCGCGTCGATGGGCTTGAGCACCTCTTCGGAGATGAACTCGGCGTAGCGGCGGCCGGTGGCGCGCTCGATGACCAGGGCCACCAGTTCGGAGGTGGCGTTGGCGTAGTCGTAGCGGCTGCCCGGCGGGTTCACGAGCGGGTAGTCGTTGATCAGGATGTCGTCGTGGCGCGGGTGCAGATAGGCCCGGTTCAGCACGTCGGCCGGATCGGTGCTGAAGCCCTGCGGCAGGAAGCCGGTGCGCATGTCCAGCGTGTGGCGCACCAGGATGTCGGCCTTGGGCGTGCCCTTCCACTCGGTGATGAAGTCGGCGAGCGACTGGTCGAGCGACTTGATGACGCCGAGATCCAGGGCGCGACCGATCGCGACGGCGGTCAGCGGCTTGGCCAGCGACTTCGACGCCAGCAGGGACGGGCGGGTCGCGCCGGCGAAATAGGTCTCGCGTTCCAGCACGCCGTCGCGCCAGACCATGAAGGCCTTGGCGTTGCTTTGCTGGGCGTAAACCTCCGCCGCATCGAGGGCGGCGGGATCGATCGTGGCCGACGCAGCGGCGGGAATCAGGGCGCGACCGGCGGCGCCGGGCACGGGCTCGAGCGTGTCGTAAGTCTCCTGCGGCGCATTGGCGGCGGCTTGAAAGCGCTGAAGATACAAGGACTCGTCGGCTGACGTTACGGAAGTTTCAGCGCTCATTTCGGGCTCCGACGTTATGTGAGCCTGACCGTAAATCCACGAATTGCCACTTCGTTGACCGCGTGGTCAAATATCCGCCCTGCGAAAGAGCAGGCGACGCACAAAAGACGACTCCGACTGCTGCGGGGCTTCGTTGCGCTATCCGGCGAACGGATAGTCGGGACGTGGTTTCCGCCAGACCCCTGCCGCCGCGGTCTGGAGTTCGCGTGAATCTGGAGGAGGCGTTTCGATGGAAAAAGGTGTGCCGATCAGGGCCATCAGCCGCTGCATCTCGGTGCTGCAGGCGATCAACCGGCGTGGTTCGCTGTCGATGATGGAGATCGCCCAGACCTCGGGCGTTCCCTATCCGACGGCCTGCCGCATCGTGCAGACGCTGCTGCACGAGAAGCTGATCGAGCGGGAGCCGGCGCGGAAGCGCTATCGCCCGACCATGCTGGTGCAGTCGCTGTCGCACGGATTTCAGGAGAGCGATCGCCTGGTGGCCTGCGCCCGCCCGCACATCGTCGACCTGACGGCCAAGGTGACCTGGCCGGTGTCGATCGCCACGCGCGTCGGCCAGCAGATGATGATCCGCGACTCGACGCACACGATGACGTCGCTGACGCTGAACAATTACTATCCGGGCTACACCCTGCCGATCCTGGAGAGTGCCGCGGGCAAGGCCTACCTGGCCTTCGCGTCGCCGGAGGAGCAGGCGGCGGTCCTGGAGGCCTATCGCAGCGGCGAGGGGCAGGTCGATCCGCTGACCCTGCAGTACGCGGAGTCCGGCGGCATGTTCTCCGACATCGTCGAGGCGGGCGTGGCCACCAAGGGCCGCAATCCCTACACGGCGACGCCAGGCAAGACCTCGTCGATCGGCGCGCCGATCTTCAACAGCGAGGGCGTCTGCGGGGCGCTGGTGCTGGTGTTCTTCTCCTCGTCGATGAAGATGCCCGACGCCGTCAAGCAGTACGGCGACAAGCTGAAGATCGCCGCGGCCGCCATCAGCCGCGACCTGTCCGAACCCCTGTCCCGCGCCGCCTGAGGGCGGTGCGGTCAGGGCTTTTCGCTGGGCGTTTCCCATTGCGGATAGCGTCCCATGAGGAGGATCAGCGCGCCGCTGGCGACAAAGCCGGCGGCCGCGATCGCCAGGGCGCGGCCGTAGCCGCCGTCGTGGTCGTAGAGCGCGCCGATGCCGATCGCGCCGATCGGCACGCCCAGCGATATCGCCACGCCGATCAGGGCGTAGACGGCGCCGTACGAGCGCATGCCGAAGTAGCGGGCGACGAAGAAGGCGGCGACGTCGACCTCGCCGCCCTGCGCCGCGCCGATCAGCAGCACCGCCAGTACGGCCAGCGGCCACTGGCCGTGCCCGATCGCCAGCAGGCCAACGCCCAGCGCCGGCAGGACGAGCGCTATAGCGGCGGGGATCGGGGCCCAGAAGCGGTCGACCGCCCAGCCGACGACGATGCGGCCCAGGGCGACCGAGACCGCCAGCAGGGCCACCAGCCAGCCGGCGGCCTGGGCGTCGAGGCCCTGGTCGGTGAGGATCGGCTGAAGCTGGCTGATCACGCCGGTCAGGCCGGCGGTGGCCAACAGGATGGCCAGGGCCAGAATCCAGAAACGGCCGGTCTTCAGCGCCTGGCCGGCGGTCAGGCCGACCTGCGACACCTGCCGGGCGGCGGCGATCTCGCCCTCGGCCGCGCCCTTCCGGGCCAGCCAGCGGGGGCGCTCCCACAGCGCCGCGAACACGGTGGGCAGGGCGACGAAAAGCGACAGGGCGGCCAATGTCGCGTAGCCGCCGCGCCAGCCGTGATGGGTGATGACGAAGTTCAGCAGCGGAGCGCTGAGCGCCGCGACCAGCGACACGCCGGTCAGCGTCAGGCCCAGAGACAGGCCGCGGCCCTTTTCGAACCAGGTGTTGACCGCCCGGGTGTAGCCGATCGGTCCGGTGCCGCTGCCCAGGATCACCAGCAGCGCGAAGAGGCCGTAGAAGGCGCCCAGAGACGGCGGCATTGCCGCCAGCATGGCGTAGACCGCCGCCAGCAGGCCGATGGAGACCATCGCCACCGGCCGCACGCCGACCTTGTCGATCAGCCAGCCCAGCACGGGCGCGACGAACAGGGCCGCCAGGGCCGCGCCCTGGGCCTGGGCGATCTGGCCGCGCGTCCAGCCGAGATCGGCCTGCAGGGCCTTCACGAACAGCGAGCCGACATACTGCTGCAGGCTGATGCCGCAGCCGACCCCAACGCCCGCCGCCAGCACCACGCGCCAGCCCCTGCGGAATTCGTCCCGAACCTCGCTCACGCGTCCCGTCCCCCTGGGCCGTCTGGCCCCATGTCCCCAGTCGAGCATCCGACGGCCCGCGCGCGGCGCGCCATCGTTTCGCGCGGGCTGATCGACAGGCGGGGAGGGCGCGCGGGAAAGCGGCGTCCGATGCGCCTCGGCTTCACAACAGATCCCAGTTTCTTCCCACGGAGTTTCCCATGGCGGACGCCAGCGACGCAGCGATCTTCGGCCCCTCGAAGGCGGCCCTGGCCTTTCTGGCCGAAGCCCACGGCCAGTTGATCGGCGAGGCCTTCGTCGAGGGACGGGGCGAGACCCTGATCGAGGTCGAGAACCCGGCCACCGAGCAGGTGATCGCCAAGGTGCGGGCCAGCTCGGCCGAGGATCTCGACCAGGCCGTGGCCGCCGCCCGCAAGGCCTTCAAGGGCTGGAGCCGCACCTCCGGCGCCGACCGGGCGCGGATCATGCTGCGCTTCGCCGACCTCCTGGAGCGCGACGCCGACAAGCTGGCCGAGATCGAGACGCTGGAGAACGGCATGCCGATCGCGCTGTCGGGCGCGACCATCAAGGGCTTCTGCGCGGACTACGTGCGCTATTACGCAGGCCTGGCCACCAAGCTGGAGGGCTCGACCATTCCGGCGCGGGCCAATGGCCGCGAGGCGCTGGACCTCTTGGTCTACACCGTGCGTGAGCCGGTGGGCGTGGTTGGGGCGATCGTGCCGTGGAACGTGCCGGTGTCGATGATCATCCTCAAGCTGGCGCCGGCCCTGGCGTCGGGCTGCACCCTGGTGCTGAAGAGCGCCGAGGTGACGCCGCTGACCTCGATCCTGGTGGCGCGGCTGTGGCTGGAGGCCGGCGGTCCGCCCGGCGTGTTCAACCTGATCCACGGCCTGGGTCACGAGATCGGCGCGGCGCTGGTTTCCCATCCGGGCGTCGACAAGATCACCTTCACCGGCTCGACGGCGGTGGGCAAGGAGATTGTCCGCGCCGTCAGCCATGATCTCAAGCGTGTGACGCTGGAACTGGGCGGCAAGTCGCCGTTCGTGATCTTCCCCGACGCGGACCTGGCCGACGCCATTCCGTCGGCGGCCATGGCCTGCTTCTTCCTGTCGGGCCAGAACTGCATGGCCGGCACGCGGCTGTTCGTGCACGAGAAGGTGCTGGAGCCGGTGCTGGAGGGCCTGGCTCAGACGGCCGCCTATCTGAAGGTCGGGCCGGGTCTCGACCCCACGACGATGATCGGCCCGCTGGTCTCGGCCCGCCAGAAAGGCCGGGTGCTGGAGCATGTGGAAGTCGCGGCCGCCGAGGGCGCGCGCCTGGCCTATGCCGGCGGCGTTCCAGCCGGCGTGGGCCACTATGTGGCCCCGACCATCTACGCCGACGTCACCCCCGACATGCGTCTGGCGCAGGAAGAGGTGTTCGGCCCGGTGCTGGGCGTGCAGAGCTTCGGCGACGATGACGAGGCGCTCCTGTCGGCGATCAACGCCACGACCTACGGCCTGTCGGGCTCGGTCTGGACCAAGGACCTGTCGCGCGCCCACCGCATGGCCCGCGCCATCGACAGCGGCCAGGTGGGCGTCAACATCCACGCCGCCCTGAGCCCCGAGACTCCGTTCGGCGGCAACCGACAGTCGGGCTGGGGGAGAGAGTTCGGGCGCGAGGGGATCGACTCGTACCTGAAGACCAAGGCCGTGAGCGTGAACCTGGGGCCGCTCTGATCCTTCTCCCCTTGCGGGAGAAGGTGGCGGTCGAAGGCCGACGGATGAGGGGTCTCTCAAACGGAAAACGCCGCGACGGCTGATCGGCTGTCGCGGCGTCTGGTTTCTGAGAGACCCCTCACCCGACCTCGCGTTGCGAGGCCACCCTCTCCCGCAAGGGGAGAGGGGATCAGCCCAGCCCCTCGACGATCAGGTTCGGCAGCACGGCGTCGTCGTAATCCAGACGCGGGCGACCGATGCGGACGATGACCAGGTCGCGCGAGGGCGAGACGTAGACGCGCTGGCCGCCGAAGCCGTCGAAATAGACGAGGTCGTCGGCCAGGAACGGCGCGCCGTGCGGGGCGGCATAGGCGGTGGAGGGGCCGTAGGGGCGCTTGCCGTTCTCGATCGGCGCGGCGCGCCAGACCAGCAGGCCATAGGCGGGATTGAGCGGGTTCTGCGCGGTGATCGTCGCGATCCAGTCGGCCGGCAGCACCTGGCGGCCGGCGATCGCGCCGGCGCCGGCGACCAGGCGGCCCAGCTGCAGCCAGTCGCGGGCCCGGGCCTGCAGGCCGGCGAAGAAGCGCGGCTCGCCGTCCTCGCGCTCGACCCACAGACGGGCGTCCGCCCCGCCCATCGGCGCCCACAGCGCCTTGGAGAGGTAGGTCGCCGCATCGCCCAGCCCCTTGGCCGACACGGCGCGCGACAGGGCCAGGCCCGCCACCTGGGCTGCGACGTTGTAGTAGTCGAAGACTTCGCCCGAGGGCCGCTCCGCCTGCACGGTGAGGGCCGTCTCGCTGATCCGGTCGCCCAGCATCAGGGCCAGGGCGACGGGATCGCCCTTGTCGAGGCTGTGCACGGTCAGGCCCGAGCTCATGCCCAAGAGGTGGCGCAGCGGAATCTGGCCGCGCGGATCGTCGCGCCATTCGGAAATGTAGAGGCCGACCGGATCGTCGATCGAGGCGATGGCCCCGTCGCGGATCGCCGCGCCGTAGAGCAGGCCCAGCGCCGACTTGTGCATCGAGAAGGTCTCGAACAGGCTGTCGGCGGTGAGGTGCGGGGCATAGGCCTCGTGGCGCAGGGCTCCGCCGGCGAAGACCAGCAAAGCCAGGCCGTCATGGGCGTCGGAGAAGGCCTGGGCGGCGTCGAGGGCGGCTTGCGAGACCCCGCCCGGAACGACCGGCGAGGCGTCGGGCGCGGTCGCGCCGGCCACCGGGCGCAGGGGGGCGTAGCCATGGATCTCGTCCACGCCGCGTCCGTTCATCGTCGTCATCCCAAGCCCCTGAAAAACATCCGTTACGAGCCGTGAACCTAGGCTCTAGCGCGGTTCGCAAACGCCTGCGCGCAAAGGCGCCCGCACAGCGGATAGGCGTTCCGCGGCCCCTGTGAATCGAGCCGGCGAGGACTAGCGTCGAAGCTGGAATTCAAGCGTCCCGGGGAGTGCGCCATGACCTTCGTCGTCCGTTCGGTGGAACCTCAGACGGAGGGGGCGAAAGCCTTCCTCGCCAAGCGTCGCAAGCAACTGTTCATCGGCGGCGCCTGGGTCGATGCGGCCGGCGGCGACACCTTCCCGACCAAGGACCCGGCTACGGGCGTGGTGCTGGCCGACATCGCCAAGGGCGGGGCGGCCGATGTGGACGCCGCCGTGGCCGCCGCCCGCAAGGCCTTCGAGGGCGGCGAGTGGCCGTCGCTGACGCCGATGCAGCGTTCGCGCCTGTTGTGGACCCTGGCCGACCTGATCGAGGCCAATATCGACGAGCTGGCCGAGCTGGAGACCCTCGACCAGGGCAAGCCGCTGTACGTCGGCCGCTGGGCCGAGATCCCGGGCGCAGTGAACCAGTTCCGCTACTATGCGGGCCTGGCGACCGCCATCGAGGGGCGCACGATCGACAGCTCGATCAACTACCAGCCGGCCGGCAAGCAGGTGGCCAGCTGGACCCTGCGCGAGCCGGTGGGCGTGGTCGCCGCCATCGTGCCGTGGAACTCGCCGCTGGTGCTGACGGCCATGAAGCTGGCGCCGGCCCTGGCCGCCGGCTGCACGGTGGTGCTGAAGCCCGCCGAAGACACGTCGCTGACCGCCGTGCGCCTCGCCGAACTCGTCC
>CBINOL010000108.1:0-17702 GCA_966252285.1 uncultured Caulobacter sp. | reverse complement strand
TCGGCCATCTTGGGCCCGCCGGCGGCGGCCCAGGCCGCCACGCCCAGCGCCAGCCCGACCGGCACGGCGGCGAGGATCAGCGTGAAACGGCGGTCCAGCAATAGAAACGTCCTTCAAGAGTAAGTCGCACCGACCCGTCGTCGCCGCGCAGGTCCACCGCGTCGGCCTGGATCAGCATCGGTCCGCGCCGCAGGGTCTCCATCAGCCCGACGGCGCCGGCATAGGACCCGCCGCCCTCGACCGTGAACCGCACGGGGGTCAGCGGGTCGCCGAACTCGGGGGCGGCCGAGGCCACCTTCACGCGCGGCTGGGTCAGGCCGGCGCCCGCCGCCATGCCTTCCAGGCGCTGGCGCGCGACGGCCAGGTCGGCGGCTTCGGTGGAACGGCAGACGGCCTCGGCCGGATAGATCGTGCTCGAGCCGCGTCCGGCCGACAGCCGCTCGGTTTGCGCCTGCATGGCCGTGACGGCTTCCAGCCGATCCTCGAGATCGACGGGACGCGCCAGACTGGCCAGGCCCCAGGCGCTGACCAGGGCGAGGCTGGCGGCGGCCAGGACGGCGCCCAGCACCATCAGGGGCCCGGGGGTCTGCGTACGCGCGCTCATTGACGAGGCTCCGCGGCGACCGGCTCGGCGGTCTCGGCGGCGGAACCGACGCCCCACAGCCAGACGCCCCGGCGCACCGGCGCGCCCGATCTCTGCACCGGCCGGTCCGTGGCGGCGAAGGGGCTGTCCTTGCCCCGGCTCTCGACGGCCGACAGGCCCGGCTCCCAGTGCCAGGCCAGTATCCTGGCCTCGGGCCGCTTGCCACGGGCGCTCCAGGCCAGGTCGGACAGCGGCGCGTCGAAGCCCGGACCGCGATCGCGATCCTCGAGGGCCGCGGCCAGGCGTCTCTGCCGGTTGAGGGTCTGGGCCTTGCGCAGGTCCGAACGGGCGCTGGCCTCCAGCGCCGCGAGACGCGCTTCGGCCGCCTCGCCGGCCTGGCGAGCCACGCCGGCCCCGACCATGGCCGCGAACACCGTCAGGCCCGCGCCCAGGCCGACCAGGGCCATCATCCGCATCCGCCGCCGCTCCTGGGCGGCCGAGACGAACACCACCCGGTGGCGCTCGCCGGCCAGCAGGGCCTCGGTCTCGAGCCGGTCGCCAACCTCGGCGCGGCGCACGTAGAAGGCGGCGAAGCGCGCCGGCTGGCCCGGTCGCCAGGCCTCCAGGCGGCGCAGCTGGTGGGCCACCTCGTGCATAGGCAGGGGCGCCGAATGGCGGGCCTCCAGCGCCGCGGCGCGCGCCTGCTCCCACGGCCAGCCGGCCGGCGCGGCGATCGAGCGGGCGAAGACGCGCGGCTCGACGACCGCGGCTTCGGCCAGGGCCTCGGCGGCCTCGGCTTCGACGAGCTGCAGACTGGCGGGCTTGATCATGACGCGCTCCTGCACTCGCCAGAGACGGAATCGAACACGCAGGGCCCCGGCTGGACCGGCCAGATGCGGCCGACCGCCAGGGGCCGCTCGCCGTCGACCACCGCGATGGCCCGCAGCGTCCGGCGCGGGATGACGGCGGGCGGCCAGGCCTCGTGCACGCCGTCGTCGTCGACATATTCGAACCGCGCCCGGCGCGTTGGCCCCAGGGCCAGGGAACGCTTGCGCCCCCGGGCGTCGCGGAGGGTCAGGCGCTCGCCGTCGGCCGCGCGCTCGAGATCCAGCCGGCACATCGCGCCATGGCCGCACGGCAGCACGGCCGAGCGGCTGGAGACTTGCGCGCCGCCCCGGTCGGACCATACCGGCTCGACGGTCTGGAGGTGGCGGTCCAGCCCCTGTTGCAGCGCCAGGTTACGGGCCTGGGCCTGGACCCCGGCCGCCGACCGCTCCTGCAGCCGGCCGATCACATGGGCCGCCTGGGCCAGGCCGCCGATGGCCAGGCCGATCATCACGATCGCCGCCAGGGCCTCGGCCAGGGTGTAGCCGTCGTCGGACATCACGCCGCCTCCGGGCAGGCGCGATCGGTGGCGACCTGATAGCGGCGGCGGCTCCTGTCGCCGCGCAGCTCCACCGTCACCCGGCAGATGCGCGGCCGCATGGACGGACCGCCCAGCGGCGCGACCACGCGGGTCCAGGCCATGGCGCCGCTGCGCCCCTCGGCGCGATCGGGCGCGGCCGGCGCGGTCTGGGCCAGATAGCGCAGCAGGGCCTGGGCCTGGGAGAACTCGGCGGCCGTGTCGCCGGCGCGGCGCGAGGCGTGGGCCGCCGCCAGGGTCAGGCCAAGGCAGGTCGACAGCACGACGAGCGCCACCAGGGCGTCGACGGCGGCGAAGCCCGCCTCGTCGCGCGGACCGCTATGCTTGTGGTGAAAACTGATCTGCACCCCGGCCCGCGTCGCCCCCGACGCGCCCGCTCCCGAACTAGGCCTTCCGAACCCCGCTTCTATCATATAAGCGCAGGGCGCAACCAGTGGTTACCCCGCCTTGATCCCAAGTATCGCTTCGAGACGCGTCCGCCGCCGCAGGGCCTACGCCCTCGCCGCCTCGGCGGCCTTTCACGCGCTCCTGCTGCTGGCGATGTTCGGCCAGGCCGGCGGCGACCTGCCCCAGGCCGGCGGCGGCGAGGCGGTCGGCCCCGTCGAGCCCTACGTGGCCATCGAGCTTTCCGGCCGGGCCGGCGAGGAGCAGCCCGATCCCGCGGAGGAGCAGTCGGCCCAGATCGCCCAACTGCTGACCAAACTGCGCCAGGCCGACCCCGAGATCGCCATCCCCGTCACCCAGACGACCCAGCCGCGTAGCTCGGCCCGCAGCCTGTTCGAGGCGGTCGAGGCCGCCCGCACGCGCCAGAGCCGAGGCGACCAGCAGGGCGAGGGGCGCGGCAAGGGGCAGGAGGATCGCGGCGGCGAAGGCGCCGGGCGCGAGACCGGCAAGGCCGCCGCCAAACCCGCGGCCGGCCCGCGCTCGGCCTCGCCCACTAAGGGCAAGGGCGCCGGCGGCGGGGGCCTGTTCGGCTTCGTCGAGCCCTGCTGGAAGAAGCTGCCCGGCCGCTCGACCGTGCCCGTGCAGCTGGAAGTGACGCTGGACCACCGCGGCCTGATGGCCACCCCGCCCCGCATCGTCCGCCCCGAAGGCGGCCCGCCCAGCGAAGCCCGCCTGGTCGCCGAAGCCCGAGCCATCGCCGCCCTCAGCGCGTGCCTGCCCTATACCGAGGGACCGTCAGGGGGGGTAGGGTCGCATACGGTGAGTTTTGGGGCCGGGTGAGGCCGCTCACCCGCAGAAGCGGGCGCGCAACCGACGCGTCCACCGCAGGCTTCAAGACGCCGCAACGCGAGGCGCCGACGCGATGCGGGCGTGATGGTGAGAGCTTTATCGCGAGCCCGCTGCTTAGCGCAGCGGAATGACCAGGCCGCCCAGCAGGGGCAGAACGACCACGGGCGGCGGCTTGCCGCCGGTGACGGTCTGGGAGGTGCGATTGCCGGCCTTGTCGTAGGAATAGGTGGTGATCTGAGCGCCGCTCGTGACCTTGGTCACACGCCCGAGGGCGTCGTACTCGTAGGTCACCTGCACGTCCTGGGCCGCCGCCGGACCGGCGATGACCGCCAGCATGCTCACGCACAGAAGACCGAAACGAAGGCCCTTCATCGCCGCTGCCCTATCCCCTGGCGCCCCTGCGCCGCTACGCCCGATGGAGCTCGAGCGACCGTTACTGCCCAGGTTGTTTTGCACGGAGTCGCGCCGGTGACAACAGGCGCTCGCCGCGAGATTGGTCAGCGAGGGCGCGGAAGGCGCTCAAGGCTTTGAACTCAAAGGAAAGGACCGCTGCGCAAAAGAGACAGCGGCGCGACGCGCCAAGCCCGTTCCGCCATCGCGAGCAGGCGACGGCTCCACGCCATGAGGCCGCCGACGGCCGGGCCGCCCGCGCTTGCCAATCGCCCAATGAATGTCATGGTTGCGTTTTTGGCGATCACCATCGCGGCGTGACGAGGATCTAGAGTGACAACGTTTGTCGGGCGGCGTCATCGCGCCCAGCGTCTGGTTTCAGTGCAGGCCGTCGCGTCAGCCACGTCATGACCACGATCCTTACAGAGGCCCTCGCGCCCGAGCTCCCCGCCCCGGTCCGCCAGCTCGAAAAGACCCTGGCCGAGCGTGTCGAGGCCCTGCTCCAGGCGCCGAGCCCGACACGGCTGCTCGAAGTCGCCGAAGTCACGTTCGAGCTGAAACAGGCCGGCTTCGCGCGACAGGCCGCCCCGTCGCTGCGCCACATGCTGGCGGCCCTGCGCGCGGGAGACGGAAACGCCGAAATGGCCGACGCGGCCGGCTTCCTGCTAGGCCGCGCCACCGGGGCGGTCGACGGCGGCGATCCCGAACCCACCGAAACTCCGGGAACGGAAGATCCCTCGAGCGGCGCCGCGTCGACCGCGCCCGCTTCCTCCTCCGGCCTCGGGGCCAGCCGCATCTTCGGCGTCTTCGCTCCTGGCGAGACAAGCCAGGCGGCCACGGCCGAGCAGCTCCTGTCCTGCACCGGAGCGCCTCGCCAGGTCGACGCCTTCATGGACTGGATGGAGCCGGCGCAGGACCAGGGCATCAACCCGCCCCCGGCCGCGACGACCGCGGTCTGGAACGACAAGCGCCTCGACATCATCGACATCCCCGGGCGCGTGGACCTCGACGTCGAGCTCGAACGCTGCCTGCGCGTCCTCGACGGCGTCGTACTGGTGATGGACGGCGCGACCGGCCAGGAGCCCCGCACCGAAGCCGCCTGGCGTCGGGTCGGCGAGCGCCGGATTCCGCGGATCGTATTCGTCGACGGGATGGACAAGACTGGCGCCGCTTTCGACCGGTCCGTCGCCTCGGCCAGCGACCGCCTCGGCGTCAGGGCCCTGCCGATCCAGCTGCCGATCGGCTCGGGGGCCCAGCTGAAGGGCCTGGTGGACCTGATCCGCATGAAGGCCCTGGCCTGGGACGAGACCGCCCCCGGCGGCGCACACCGCGAGGCGGCGATCCCCGACGCCCTGCTGGACCAGGCTCGGGCGGCCCGCGCCCGCCTGGTCGAGGCGCTCGCCGAACGCGGCGGCGACGCGTCGTCGGAAGCAAGCCTCAGGCGCGCCCTGCGCAGCGCCGTCCTGGCCGGCGCCATCGCCCCGGTCTTCTGCGGCTCGATCATCGGGAACAAGGGCGTCCGGTCCCTGCTCGACGCCGTCGTCGACTACCTGCCGTCGCCGACGGACGCGCCGCCGGCCAGGGGCGTCGACCTCGGCAGCGGAAATGAGATCATCCGCAAGGCCTCGGACGACGAGCCCCTATCGGCTCTGGCGTTCAAGGTGGCGCAGGATCGGCTTCTCGGCTCGCTGACCTTCTGCCGCATCTACTCGGGCAGGATGGAGGCCGGCGCGACCCTGCTGAACACCACGCGCGGCCAGCGCGAGCGGGTCGGCCGCATGCTGGTCATGCGCGCCGGCCGGTACGAGGACGTCGAGACCGCTCGCGCCGGCGACATCATCGCCCTGAGCGGCCTCAAGACCACCTGCACCGGCGACACCCTGTGCGACCCGCTGAAGTCGCCGGCGATCCTGGAGCGCATGGCGCTGCCTTCCCCGGTGGTCGAGATCGTCGTCGAGCCCCGATCGACGAGAGACCGGGAAAGGCTGCACGACGCCCTGCGGCAGCTGACGGCCGACGATCCGTCGCTGTTCGTCTGGCTCGACCAATCGGGCCGCACGATCCTCAAGGGCGCGAGCGAGCAGCACCTGGAGGCCCGGGTCGAGCGCCTGATGCGCGCCTTTGGCGTGAACATCCAGGTCGGCGCGCCACGAGCGGCGTACCGGGAAACGATCAGCCGCAGCGCTACGGTCGACTACACCCACAAGAAACAGGCCGGCCGCATGGCCCAGTTCGCCCGCGTCAGGATCGCCTTCGAACCTGGCCAACCGGGTTCGGGCTTCGCGTTCGACCCCGCGATCGCCGATGGGTCCGTCCCGGCGGAGTTCATCCCGAGCATCCAGAAGGGCCTCGAAGCGGCGAGAAGCAGCGGTCTGCTGGCCGGCTTCCCCGTCGTCGACCTCAAGGCCGTTCTGATCGGCGGCGCGGCCGACGAAGCCGTCTCCTCGTTCCTGGACTTCGAGCTCGCGGCGCGCGGCGCCTTCCAGGAACTGCTTGGGAAGGGCGAGCCCAAGCTGCTCGAACCGATCATGAAGATCGAGGTCGCCACCCCCAAGGAACATCTGGGCGTGATCCTGGGCGACCTGAACGGCCGTCGCGGCTCCATCCAGACCCTCGACGAGCGCGGACACGCCACGATCGCCAAGGCCCTCGTCCCGCTGGCCGAACTGTTCGGCTACGCGCGCGATCTGCAAAGCCTGTCGCAAGGCCTCGCCCAGTTCACGATGGCCTACGACCACTATGGACAAGCGCCCGAGCAGGTCGTCCGACGGATGAGCCAGAGCCTCGCCTGATGCAGGAGCAGCCCCGCGAGGCTCCGGCCTCGCGGGGCTAGGGCTGGGCCTCCGGCTCGCGGGGTCTGAGCTCTATGGCCAGGCGCAGGGGCTGGAGCATGTGCGGCGGCGGCGGGCCCAGCCGGCGGCCGGCGATCGAGGCCGTCAGGTCGGCGTCGGCCGAGGCGTCGCCCAGCGGCGCGAAGTCGACCTTCGAGACCACCCCGTCGGCGGCCACCCACACCTTCAGCTCCAGCGCCACGGCCTTGGCCTTGGCCTTCGGTCCGGCCAGCAGGTAACCCCGCACGCGGGCGGGCGCATGGCGGTCCTCGGCCAGCCAGGCGGCGATGGCGTCGGTGGCCCGCTCGGCATAGGCGATCCAGGCGGCCGGGGCCTGCTGGGGCGCCAGCGGCTCCTGGGCCTGGACGTTCGCGCCCAGGCCCACGGCGGCCGCCAGCCCGGCCACGAGCGCGCGCCAGCGGAAAGGAGACGTGCCCATGGCCGCGTCCGCCCTAGTGCTTGGCCGGCGCGGCGGGCGCCGCCGGCTGAGCCAGGCGCTCACGGTCGAAGGTGATGGTCGACATCCGCTGATCCAGGCCCTTGACCACCTCGGCGGTCAGGTCGTTGGCGAAGTTGCCGCCCAGGGCCGAGGCGCGATCGAGCAGCAGGCCGCACTTCCTGGCGGCGTAGGCCTGGGCGACGATCGGCTGGGCCTCGTTGGCGATGCGTTCCATGGCCTTGGCCCGGGTGGCCTCGATCTCGCGGCTGATCACGGCGGCCTTCTGCTGCAGAGGCTGCCAGCGGGCGTTGAGGGCCTCGGCCTTCTGGCGACGGGCGGGACCGTCGGGCTGGCCTTCCAGCACCCGCAACTCGGCCTCGATCGGCGCGCGCTCGGCGTCGACCTCGGCCTGGGCGGTGCGGGCCAGCTCGGTCAGGCGGGCCGAGGCGGCCTTGCCGGCCGCGGCGTTGGCGAACACCGCCTCGCGCGACAGCAGGCAGACGCCCGGAACGACAGGCCCGCCCAGCGGCTGGGCGGCCGGAGCCGCGGCCTGACGGGCCAGGGCCGGCGAGGCCAGCGAGACGACGGCCAGGACGCCGACGGTGACGAACAGACGGGTGATCATGAACTCAGGCTTTCTCGGATTGGGTCGCGGACGTGGCGGCCACGATCCCCTGCAGGGTCAGCAGCGCGCCAAAGCGTTCGAGGGAGGCCAGGTGATAGTGAACCAGCGCCAGCCAGCCCTTGCGGTGCCAGTCGAGTACGACGGCCTCGTCAAGGTTCGAAAACCGTTCAGTGTCGATCACCTGGAAGCCGTCGAGGCCCAGCTTGCGACCGTCCGGCAGCGTGGCGTCGGCGCGGCGGTCGATCAGCAGGCCGTGCTCGCGCAGCGCGGCGGTGAAGGCCAGGGTGGTGTCGGCCTCGGCCTGGAAGGCGTTGCAGAACGCCATGGCGTCGCGGGTCAGGCTCGTCGGCTCACCGTTCTCGAACAGGGCCGCGCCCTCTTCGCCCGACGGAGCCAGGCGCTCGGACGCCGCGTCGATCGCCAGGGCGAAGCCTGACGGATTGACCGTGGCGATGAAGCCGAACGGATAGCGGCGGACATAGGCCGGGACATAGGCGTCCTCGCGCCACCGCCCCTCGGTCACGAACAGGTTGCGACGCTCCAGGCCCAGCAAGGCCAGGGGCTGGGCGACCTCGCCGGCCGAGAAGACGACCGGATAGCTGCGGGCCGCGGCGCTCAGTTCGGCGACGACGATCGGGGCGAACGGCGTCTCGGCCGCGAAGGCGACGTCGCCGTCCTTCAGCCGCCAGTCGGCGTGGACGAGGACCGAGAGCGGCTGGGGCTCGCGATAGAACAGCGGCGCCTCGAGGGCGGCCTGGGGGGCGGGGGCGACCGAAGCGGTCATGACGGGAACTCCACTGGAAAAAGGAGACCGAAGGGCGCTTGCGGTGCGCCCTTCGGCCGGATCGGCTACTCGCCGAAGCCGAGGAAGCGGCCGGTGATGATGGCCGGGATCTCGCGCGGCTGCGGGCGGGCCCGCTCGGCGAGGCGCGAGGCCTCGGCGACCACGGCGTTGGCGGCCGAGGAGGCGGCGGTCAGCGCCCCGGTGTTGACGGCGGCGACCACCGGGATACCGACGGCGTCGCCCTTCACCTGGATGTTGGCGGCGTTGATCACCTGCAGCGCGGCCAGGTTGACGTTGCCCGACACCCGGATGCCCGCCTCGCCGGCGTCGATCGTGCCCAGCGGCGCGATCAGGTCGACGTCGCCGGCCGGGATCTCCGGGATCGGCGCCAGCGTGGCGATGCCGGCCCCGGTGTTCATGGTCGGCGGCGACAGGGTGACGTTGCCGTAGAGGTCGTAGACCCGGCGCGGCGGCTGGTAGACGGCCGTCGACTTGGAGCCGCGGCCGGCGTTGATGTCGCCCTCCGCCGACCACATCAGCAGGTCGCCGCCGAAGGTGGTGAACACCCGGCTCTGGCCCAGCAGCACCGACTTCAGCGCGTAGAAGTCGATGTCGCCCGAGCCCATCGACAGCACGCCCGCCGTGGCCGGCGGCTGTACGCCGCCGACGCCGACCAGGGTCTGGCCGCCGGGAACCAGCATCTCGACGTTGCCGCCGAACAGCGTGCGCACGGCCGAGCGGCCGAACATCGTGAAATCGCCGGCATAGGCCTTCGCCCGGCCGTCGGCGTCCTTGGCCGGCGCCAGCGCCTCGATGGCGTTGCGGCCGCGCAGGTAGCTGCCGAAACGCGGGCCGCTGGCGTCGTTGTACTCGCGGCCGCCGGCCTTCAGCTCGTCGAAATAGACGATGCGGGCGAAGACCTGGCGCTGCAGCGGATCCAGGGCGTCGAAATAGCCGAGGGCGTCCTTGGCGTTGCCCGCCTTGTAGCCGAACCGGTCCGCCAGCCAGGCGATCAGTTCCTTGTCGTAGGTCTTGACCACCTTGCCCGGCTGGTCGGCCAGGGGCCGGCCCGCCTCGGCCAGGTTGGCCGGGTCGAGATAGAGCTTGGTGAAGGCGTCGTAGCTCAGTCCGCCCGCCACGCCGGTCAGGATCGAGATCGACGCGCCGCCGTTGCGGGTGGCGGGCGAGATGTCGAACAGCGGGCCGACGCTGGTCAGGCGGCCCTTGTCGGCCTGGTAGATGTTGCGGCCGGCCTCCACGACCAGGTTGCCCGGGCCGGCGACGGTCATGTTGGCGTAGATGATGTCGCGACCGGCAGAGATCAGCGAGATGTCGGACTTGTCGCTATGCACCACCAGGCCCGTCTGGCTGGCCGCGCCGAACAGATAGGCTTCGCTGGCGCATTCCAGGGTGGGCAGGCCCGAGCAGCCGAGGGCCGGACCGGTGCCCAGGTTCAGGATGTCGCGCGAGGCCCGCACCGAGACCGACCCTGAACCGACATAGAGCTGGTTCTGGCCGTTCTCGAAAGTGATGAAACCGTAGCCCAGGTTACTGACGTCGCCGTCGGCGGCGTAGAACAGGGCGGGCTTCTTGTAGCCGTCGACCAGCGCGCCCGTGGCGTTGTCCTTCTGGAAGGCGAGCAGCGTGCCGAGGTTGGCGCTGTTGCCATTGACCGGCGGCGCCGGGTTCGGACTGGCCGTCGGGGTCCGCACGGACTCGCTCAGCCAGACCGGACGGAACGGGTTGGGCAGCAGGTCCAGCGCGTTGGACATGCCCGACATGGCGATCGCCTGGCCGGCCGCGTAGAAGCCCTTGCTGTCGGGCCAGCGGTAGCCGCCGCCCAGGATGGACGTGCCCGCCAGGAACTCGACCCGGCCCAGCGGCGACGGCGCCAGTTCCAGGGGCGCGATGCCCACCGCGCCGGCGCAGCTGTAGTCGTCGCAATAGCCGCCGTCCCAGAAGATGTTCCCCTGCGCCGCGGTGACCCGCAGGATCGGCGGATACCAGTAGCGGCCGTCGCGGACCCCGGCGTTCTCGGAGGCCGAGGCGCCGCTGACCGTGCGGACGATCGGGGTGACGTCGCCGCCGGCGCTGAACAGGCTGATGCTGGTGTGGTCGCTCCACAGCGAGAACGACGAGCGCATGACCAGGCCGTCCGGGCGCACATAGTCGCCGCCGGCGTCGACATAGCCGAGCGAGACGCCGGCGGCCGAGGTCCTGACCGAGCCCGGATCGCCGGCGGCGGCCAGGATCAGGTCGCCGCGTGCGTCGAGGCGCGCGTCGCCGTCGCCGAGGATCACCGTGACGCCCCCGAACGACGGCTGGAACGGCGTGCGGGCGGGGTCGAAAAGGCGCGGATCCAGGCTGTCGCGGCCGCCGGCGTAGACCGTGTTGCCCACGCCCGAGGCCAGCAGCGAGATATCGCCGCGCAGGTTGGTCAGGCTGCCGCCGAGGTCGGACGACATGCCCATGCCGGCGCCCGCGTTGAGCGTGCCGCCCAGGCGGATGTCCATGTCGCCGCCGCCGGTCTGCACCACCGCGCCGGCGGTGACGACGCCGTCTGTGCGGACGACCGAGGTCACCCGGCCCGTGCCGGCCACCGCGAAGTTCAGGCCCGAGCTGGCGATGGTCCGGAGGGTGCTGTCGTTGGCGCCTTCGCCGCTGACGCCCCAGTCCTGGTGGACGCCGGCGTCGCCGCCGGCCCGGACGGTCAGGTTGCCGCCGCCCAGGGTGCCGATGCCCATGAAGCCTTCGAGCAGCGGGCCGTTGAAGTTGAAGAAGTCGTTCAGGCTGCTGGCGTTGTTGGGAACGTAGCCGCCGAAGTTGATCCACCAGGCCGACGGGATGTCCTGGCCCATCTGCGTCGCCAGCCCTTCACTGACGCCGTAGGCCCCCTGGCGCCACAGCCAGTTGCCGACACTGCCGCTGCCCACCCGCTGGTAGGCCGCGTCGCGCGAGGTGCTGTAGCCGGTCAGGTCGCCCTGCGCGGCCAGCAGCAGGTCGCCGCCGTGCTCGGGGTACCAGGCCTGGTAGTCCCGGATCGAGTCCGCGTAACCGTCGAAGTTGAGGCCGATCCACGGGTTGGAGAGGCCGCTCGAGCCGGCCAGGGTGGCGCGGGGCTGGTTGTAGACGTTGTAGCCGTCGGGGGTCTGGCCGCCGATCTCGGCCGACGGCGTGCCGGCCGTGTAGACGCCGTACAGCGACAGCTGCGTGTAGTCGCCGCCCGCCAGCAGGTCGAGCGAGCCCGTGCCCGTGCGGATGACGCTGAAGTTCTGCATCAGCTTCAGGCCGTTCAGCCAGCCGGTGTTGAAGCCGTCGTCGGCGGTCGCCTGCGGGTTCACGTAGTGTCGGTCCGACAGGGTCAGGTCGCCCGATTGGCCCGCCTGGGCCAGATCGGTGGCCGCCCGCAGGGTGCGGCCGTCGGACGAGGCGATGTCGGCCCCCGCGACCAGCCGCATCGACCAGGACTGCGAGCCCGGCGCCAGCATCGGGGCCACGGCCCAGATCCGGCCCTGGGTCCCGTCGGCCTGGATCGGACGGGTGGCGGTCGGGCCGCCCCCGCCGAGAAACTGCAGGTTCACGCCCGTGGGGATCTTCGTGCCGGCGACGACGGTCACGTTGCTGTTCAGCGAGACGTCGGCCGAGAAGATGTTCATCGGCGTGCCCGCCGGAACGATCGTGGGCGTGATGCCCCGCGAGGTGCCCAGGGCGGCGGGCAGGATCGCGCCCGCCCCCCAGTAGGCGCCGGCGCGCACGAACTGGCCGTTGTTGACGACATCGCCCTTGCGGTGAACCGGCGCGGCGCCGGCTTCGAAGGCCGCCTTGCTGGCCCAGATGTCCACCGGAATGGTCCACGGCCCGCTGCGCGACAGCGTCAGCGCGGTCGTGACGAAGCCGAACGGGATCAGGACGCCGGTGCGGATGTTGGTGAGGTTGCGCACCTCGATGTCGAAGTCGAGGACCACCGTGGAATTGGCCCCGCCGGGGATCGTGGTGACCGAGCCCGAGGCGCCGCCGATCAGCGTGTAGGCCTGGTCCAGGACCACCGGCTCGGTCTGCAGGCCGGCCAGCCCCTTGATGACCAGGTTGGTGTTGCGGGGAATGACGTCGCCGGTCTGCAGCTGGGTCGTGGCCGACAGGGTCAGCTTGCCGGGCAGCTTGACGCCCTTGGGCCAGGTCATGGCCTTCAGGGTGACGGGCATCGGCAGTATGGCGCCCTTGCCCAGCTGGGTGTCGGCCGGCAGGACCGTGCCGGCCTTGATGATCGTTCCCTGCTCGAAGACCGTGCCGTCCGGCAGGCGGACGACCGAGGTCGCCACCCAGTCCTGCGGCAGGGTGGCGGCCGCCGACAGGCTCGAACCCGCGCCGATCAGGGTGTTGGAGTGGACGCGGAAGGCGTCGACCTGCGCGTCGAAGGTCAGGACGACGCCCTTGTCGAAGGCGGTTCCCTGCGCCAGCCGCACCGGCGCGACCAGCTGGTGGTCGGCCGGCCAGGCCATGTTTCCACCGTTCTCGGCGTTGCCGTACAGCACCCAGCCGTTGTCGTCGGGGGTGCGGGCCGGCTCGGCGAAGCCGTCGGTGATGCTGCCGTGGATGTCCAGGTCGTCGGCGGCGCGGATCAGCAGGACCCCCGCCTCGCCCGAGCCGTAGACGCTGGTCTGCGGGGTCTTGTCGTTGAGGCTGGCGTAGCGGTGGCCGGCCAGGTTCAGGTCGCCCGACACCGTCAGGCCGCCGCCCGGCGCGCTGGCCAGCTCGACGCCGGGACGCAGGTGGAAGGCGTCCTTGTAGGCGCGCAGCCCGGCCATGCGTTCCAGCAGGGCCTGGTTGGCGATCGCCGCGTCGATGAAGGCCTGGCTGTCGCCGTGGACGTCGTCCAGCAGGTCCTGGTCGATGACGCCGTCGGCCACCTCGTACTTGCGGAAACCATTGACCGACACGCTATCGGCGCCGCGGATCGTCAGGCCGCCGGACGCCTCGATGGCGATGTCGGCGCCGCCCAGGCGGGGGGCGTTCAGCTCGACGCGGCCGCGGGCCGCGCCGTCGGGCGACGACAGGTCCAGCGTCGCGCCGGCGGCCAGGGTCAGGGTCCCGCCGGCCGAGGTCAGCTCGATGGAGCCGCGGTTGGAGGCGTCGACCGGCGCGCCGTAACTGTCGACCACCATCTTGTCGGCGCTGGCGTCGAGCTTGCCCGTCGAGGCGATCGTCAGGTCGTCGCGGGCCGACAGGCGGATCGAGCCGGGGCGGTGGCCGCTGGCGTCGATCGCGCCGACCACGGTCAGGTCGCCGCCGTCGGCGACGATCGTCACCTGGCGGGCCTTGACCTCGTCGCCCACGACCACGTCGCCCGACTTGATGACGAAGCTGCGGCCGTCGGTGACCTTGGTCTCGTTGAGACGCTCGTTCAGGCGGACGAAGTCGCCGATCACGTCGGCGCGGATGTCGATCGAGCCGTTGCGCAGCGAACCGTCCGACGGCTTGCCGCCGTTGCGGGCCTCGCCGGCGATCTTGCCGTCGAGGGCGACAGTTCCTTCGAGCGCGGTGACCTTCAGCGCGCCGGCGTGGTTGTAGTCGGCGCTGAGATCGATGGTCGAGCCGGCCGCCATCCGCACGTCGCCGTGGGCGCTTTCCAGCTCGACGTCGCCGCCCCAGCCGTAGCGGGTCTCGTCGAAGAACTTCGTAGCCTTGCCCGACATGTCGATCCGGGCCTTGTCGCCCAGGACGATGTCGCCCTCGGTGGCGGTCAGCACCAGGCGGCCGCTGGGCAGGGCGATGGCGGTGTCGGCGGCGATGCGGCCGGCCGTCATCCTGACCTCGGCGCCCAGCTGCGGGGCGCCCGCGTCGGCCGCGCCCGCGCCGGCCGGAGCGGCCAGGACGATGGCGTCGCCGGCCTTGTAGTGCATCTTCGAGGCGGCCTGGCCGGTCAGCAGCGGAGTGGTGATGTTCAGCACCCCGCCCTGCCCCGGCTTACCGTACTCGGCCTGCGACTGGTACACGGCCAACTCGCCGGCGTGGTTGGCCTCGATCTTCTGCGACGCCGTCAGGTTGACGCTGCCAAAGCCCAGGGCCAGGCGGTTCAGCGGCGGCTCGGCGCTGATCGCCACGCCGTCCTGGTAGCCCAGCACGATCCGTTCGGCGACGAGGTTCAGCTTGCCCAGGCCCGTGCCGGCGCCGCCGGCGATCGGGGCGCCCGGCTGGCCGGTGATCACCGTGCTGTTCCACTGGTCGGCGGCGCTGGCGCCCAGGACGCCGTTCCACACCAGGGTTCCGGTGGTGATCTGCGCCACGTCGCCGGCGCCGCCGCGGCCGTAGAGGGCCGGGGTGTTCAGCACCAGCTGCAGGGCCGACTTGCCGGTCGCCGCGTCGCGGGTGTCCAGGCTGATCGAGCCGTAGAAGTTCACCGACTGGTTGGCCGACAGGATCAGCCGCTCCAGCTTCGGCGCGCCCTTGCTCTGGTCGCCGCGCATCAGACGGTCGAGCACGGTCTGGTTCAGGGCGATGCCCGACGGCAGGACGCCGTCGGCGCCGGCCTGGGCCAGGGCGGCGGTCTCGCCGATGTTCACATAGGCCGAGGAGAAGCCGAGATAGCGGGCGCCGTAGTTGACGTTCTCGCCCAGCTCCACGCCGGCCTGGGTGACGAAACTCAGCGTGCCGTCCGAGTACAGCGAGGCGCCGTCCTCGACCCGGATGACGCCGTTGCTGCCCGCCGTGGCCTGGGTCGAGGTGAACTCCATGACGCCGTTGCCCAGCGCCAGCAGGTTCACGTTGTTGGCCAGCAGGGTGTAGCCCATCGTCGAGTCGAAGCCGGGCTTGCCCTTGCCCAGGGTGTTGATCTGCGCGCCCGCCTCGACGGTGATGTCGGCGTTGCGGTCGGCGATCAGCATCACCTGCGGCCCCGACAGCACCGCGCCCTCGCGGACCACGATCGCGTCGAAGCCGCTCGGGGTGTAGTTGGCGTTGTAGTGGCCGCCGCCGGCGACGATCCTGATGTTCGAGCCCTGCGCGGTGATGTCGCGATAGGCCACGCCGCCCAGCGTCATGATCCGGGCCCCGACCGCGTTGAGATCGGAGGCGCGGATCGAGATGAAGCCGTCCGTCCCCTTCTGCCCGTCGGCCAGGACCTCCAGCGTGTAGTCGCCGGTGGCGAAGTAGTTGCCGCCGGTCACCGACAGGGCGCCGCCCACCCCGCCCTCGGCGGCGTCGAACAGGCCCGTCCCCTTGAACGAGAAGGTCGGCCGGTCGCTGTCGGCCTTCGGCGGGACCAGGGCCAGGAGCAGAATCTTGCCGTCCTGCGGCAGCAGGGCGACGGGATTGTTGAACAGGGCCGAGGACGGCGCCTTGACCAGGAATTCGCCGAAGCTGGTCTCGTTGTACTGCGAGTAGGTGCGCACGACGTCGGCCGGGGTCAGGATGGCCTCGACCTTCAGGGCGCTGCGCGCGTCGGTGAAGGCGACTCCGCGGGTGACGCCCAGGTGCGTCGAGCCGTCGGGCAGCGCGGTGATGGCGTTGGCGCCGGCCGGCGCGCTCGACCCCAGCTCGACCCGGAAGGCGCCCTTCATCAGGGCGTACTCGGCCGGCAGCAGGGTGTAGACGCCCGCCGCCAGACCCTTGACGCCCTCGGGGACGACGATCTGCTGGCCGATGCCCGGCTGGGCATGGCCGTCGATCGCCGCCGGAGCGGCCGAACCGGCATAGCCCGGCACGATCGCGTAGACCTGGTTGTCGGCGTTGCTGAGACCGGCGAAGGCCGGGCTCACATTGGCCAGGGCCGTCTTGAGGACGTCGACCGAACCGCCGCGGCCGGTGATGAAGCCCGCGCCCGACGGCGTGCCGCCGCCCGACAGGTCCAGCGTCGAGCCGGCGTCGGCCCGCAGCGAGCCGATCACCGTCACGCCCTGGTGGACCAGCGTCCCCTTGAGCTCGGTTCCGTTCAGCAGCCAGGACAGGCCGTCCAGGGTGCCGCCATAGGGAACCACCAGGTCCTTGGCGCTGGCCGAGGTCAGGCTGCCCGGCAGCAGGTTGACCTCGCTGGTGTTGATGTTCCTCGTCCAGCCGACCTGGCCGGGCTGGAGCTGCTCGAAGCCCGGCACGAACTCGTTCGAGCCCAGGCCCAGCGTGATCAGGCCCAGCGGCGCGCGAAGCACGCCGCCCTGGTTGATGATGTCGGCGCCGACCTTGAGCGAGCCGTAGAGCGACAGCGGCGCGGCGGGCGTCACGCCGTCGAGCTTGTGGAAGCTGATGGTGCTGCCGGGGATGATCGTCCGGTTGAGGGTCGTGTCGCCCGGGATGCGGTAGGTGTAGACCCCGGCGTAGAGCCCGGCGACGGCGCCGGTGACCGGATAGACCTGGGCGGCGGTGAGCGACATGTCGCCCATCGTGTAGGCCTCGCCGCCGGTCATGCGGATGTCGGAACGGCTGACGATGTCGAGCTGGGCCGGCCCGGCGTAGTCGTACTCCAGCAGGCGGCTTCCCGAGAGGCCGATCGAGCCGCTGACGCCGAACCGCGCCCCGCCGATGTCGACCAGGCCGCCAGTGATCTTCAGCGTCGCCTCGCCGATCACCGGAACCCGCGACACCGCGCCGTAGCCGTTCTCCCACTTGACCAGGTCGTTGCCGCGCATGGCGCCGCCGCCGGCCAGCTTGACGTAGGCCGCGGCCAGGCTGGCGTCGGCGTCCGGATCGGCCAGGCCGACAGCGCCGGCCGTCACGCTCAGATTGCGCGCCAGGGTCAGGTTCACCGCGCCGTCCAGCAGGACCAGGTCGTCGGTGGCGAGGGTCAGGCTGCCAAAGCCCCCGGCCTTGATCTGATCGACGCCGATACGCGCCTGGCCGATCAGGTCGGGCATGCCTTCGTTGGCGGCGTAGGCCTCGACCGCGCTCTGGCCCGGCGTCCAGCAGCCGGTGACGCAGTCGCCGAACTCAAGGCTCTCCGACAGACCGCTGCCGCCGGTCTCGGCCAGGGTGATGGTGCGCAGGCGGCGCATGAAGTCGGGCAGTTCACGCCCGTTGGTGTTGCCCAGTTGCTGATAGTAGGGCGTGGTCAGCGCGATCGACAGCATGCCGCCCGAAGCGCCGGCCCCGCCCGCCTTGGCGCGCATGTCGCCGTCCAGGAAGACGCCGTACTGCGAAGCGAAGGCGATCGAGCCGCCGTCGCTGGCCAGGGTCAGCGCGGACTTGCCCGCGCCGTCCAGCGCCGAGTTGCGGTAGTCGATCTGCGCCGACGCTCCGGACGCGTCGAGCAGCGCGCCGGACCGCACCACCACATAGGCCGACAGCGCGCCGCCGACCGAAATGTCGCCGCCCTTCGAGACGTGGGCGTAGCGCAGGCCCTGGCCGTCGACCGCGCTCACCGCCCGGCCGGAGACGTCGATGACGCTCTTCTCGCCCAGCCAGACCG
>CBINOL010000107.1:0-17845 GCA_966252285.1 uncultured Caulobacter sp. | reverse complement strand
GGGGGAGCTGTCGCGGAGCGACTGAGGGGGGAGCGCGCATCGCGCGCTTTCCTTCTCATCATGCGTTGTTGCGTCGCAGCATGCGGCCTTGATTTGACAACGTTGTCATCATATATGGCCGGCGTCGGGACAATCCGGTCCCGGCGACGCTAGATGACTGGATCTCCCATGCTGAGCCTGATCGCTCTGGCCGTTTCGGCCTACAAGAACCGCGCCGCCCTGTAATTCGGCCGCGGTCGTCCCGATTTCGGGGCCCACGAGGAAATGGCCCGCGCGCTTCGGCTCGCGGGCCTTTCTTTTGGGTGCGATGCAGCAATCAGCGTTCGCTCAAGATGCTTGCATAACGAGACTGATGGTCTAGGCTTCCGTCCGCCAGCCTGGGGAGGACGGCATGAAGATCGCGCGCCAACCGTCGGTGAAGACCTCGCTTCGGGTCACCGACCATCCCTACATGACCGGCGCCTG
Organism: uncultured Caulobacter sp.; assembly: GCA_966252285.1. Taxonomy (GTDB): domain Bacteria; phylum Pseudomonadota; class Alphaproteobacteria; order Caulobacterales; family Caulobacteraceae; genus Caulobacter. The sequence continues at coordinate 17,380 of CBINOL010000107.1, read as the reverse complement.
GACGCCGCAGCACGAGGAGCTCGACGCCGAGGACCTGGTGGTGCTGGAGGGCGCGATCCCGCCCGAGCTGGACGGGGTCTATCTGCGCAACACCGAGAACCCGGCGCACGAGCCGTTGGGTCGCTATCATCCGTTCGACGGCGACGGCATGGTCCACCAGATCGAGTTCCGGGGCGGCCAGGCGCGCTATCGCAACCGCTTCATCCGCACGCGCGGCTTCGAGGCCGAGCAGGAGGCGGGCCAGAGCCTGTGGGGCGGGCTGGCCGACGGGCCGGGGGTGTCGCTGCGGCCGGGCTTCGGCGCGCACGGAAGCCTGAAGGACACCGCCAGCACCGACATCGTCGTCCACGCCGGCGAGGCGATCGCCACCTTTTACCAGTGCGGCGAGGCCTATCGGCTGGATCCGCTGACCCTGGAGACTCTGGGGCCGGCCGCGTGGGCGCCGCTGGACGGGGTGTCGGCCCACGCCAAGGTCGATTCGGCGACCGGCGAGCTGTTGTTCTTCAACTACTCCAAGCACGCGCCCTACATGCATTTCGGCGTCGTCGACGCCTCGGGGCGGCGGACGCTGTACCAGCCCGTGCCGCTGCCGGGGCCGCGCCTGCCGCACGACATGGCGTTCAGCCAGAACTGGGCGATCCTCAACGACCTGCCGGTGTTCTGGGACGCTGGGCTGCTGGAGCGCGACATCCATGCGGTGCGGCTGCACAAGGGCCTGCCGTCGCGCTTTGCGTTGGTCCCGCGCAAGGGCGGCGAGCCGCGCTGGTTCGAGGCCGCGCCGACCTATGTGCTGCACTTCCTCAACGCCTACGAGGAGGGCGACGAGGTAGTGGTCGACGGCTATTTCCAGGAGAACCCGACGCCGCGCCCGCTGGCCGGCGCGCCCGAGCAGTACGCCCACCTGATGGCCTATCTGGACGAGCACAGCTTCCGGCCCAAGCTGCATCGCTGGCGGTTCAACCTGGCGACCGGCGAGACGGTCGAGCAACGGCTGGACGACCGGGTGCTGGAGTTCGGCATGTTCAACCAGGCCTGGGCGGGCAAGTCCTATCGCTACGCCTATTCGACGACGGCCAAGCCCGGCTGGTTCCTGTTCGACGGCTTCGTCAAGCACGACCTGGTTTCGGGTGAGAGCTTGAGCCTGAAGCTGCCGGAAGGCCGCTACGCCAGCGAGGCCCCGTTCGCGGGCCGGCCGGGGGCGACCGGCGAGGACGACGGCTGGCTGGTCAGCTTCATCATCGACGAGAACACCGGCACGTCGGAGTGCCTGGTGGTGGACGCGCGGACGATGACGCCGGCGTGCCGGATAGCGCTGCCGCACAAGATCAGCAGCGGGACGCACAGCGTGTGGGCGGGGCGGGGTGAGCTTCGCTAGACCTTCTCCCAGAGGGAGAAGGAGGGGCCCGCGCCGTAGGCGTGGGAGGATGAGGGGTTAAGTCGTTGGCCGGCGTGCCGGTACGATTTCGGGCAAGGCGGTCAAGGTTCCTAACCCCTCACCCTCTCATGGCTTCGCCATGGGCTCCTCCCTCTCCCTATGGGAGAGGTTTCAAGAACGCGGAAACCACGGCACGAACCCTGAGGTGCGCGCCACATAGGCCGCATAGTCGGGCCTCGTCTTCTTCAGGCGGCCTTCGGTGGTGGGCACGCCGCTCCAGCGGATCAGGGTGAAGGTCAAGAGGATCGGGCCGACGATCGAGGCGACGCCCCAGGGCAGGGCCTCGGCGGCGATCAGGAAGAGGCCCCACCAGGTGCAGGCGTCGCCGAAATAGTTGGGGTGGCGGGTGTAGCGCCACAAGCCTCTGTCCATGACCTTGCCGGCGTTGGCCGGATCGGCCTTGAAGGCGACGAGCTGGGCGTCGCCGACGGTCTCGAAGACGATGCCGAGCACCGCCAGCGCCGCGCCGGCGGCGGCCAGCGGGCCGAGCGGTCCCGGCGCCTGGCCCAGTTGCACCGGCAGGGCGACGACGAACTGCATGACGTATTGCAGCGAGAAGACCAGCAGCAGCGAGGTCTTGGCGAAGCTCCAGCCGCGCTCCTTCTCGGCATGGGCCAGCATGGCGACATAGCGGCGGTCGGCGCCGTGCTTGCGCCAGCGCCACAAGAGGTAGCCGCCCAGGCGCGCGGCCCAGACCGTGCAGATCGTCGTCAGCAGCATGCCGCGCGGCGTCGGCGGGCCTTGCAGGAAGGCGGTCCAGGCGATCAGCGCCATGCCCAGCCCCCACCAGGCGTCGATGAAGCTGACGTCGCGGATCTTCAGCGAGACCAGCCACAGCACGAGGAAGGCGGCGGCCGAGACGGCGGCGTCGACCAGCAGGATCTGCAGCATGTCAGGTTCCGATCACCAGGCTGACCGTGGTGGTGGTCGAGCCGCCGATGTTGAGGGTCTGGACGTTGCGGGCGCCGTCGACCTGATAGTCGCCGGCCGCGCCTGTCGTCTGCTTGAAGGCGTCGAGCGCCATGCGCACTCCCGTCGCGCCGACCGGGTGGCCGGCGCCGATCAGCCCGCCGGAGGGATTGATCGGCAGGCGGCCGTCGATGGCGGTGTCGCCGGCCTCGATCGCCTTCCAGGCCTCGCCCGGGGCGGTCAGGCCCAGATGGTCGATGGCCATGTACTGGGTGATGGCGAAGCAGTCGTGGGTCTCGACGGCGTGGATGTCCGACAGGTGGCTGATCCCGGCCCGTGCGCGGGCGTCCTCGACGGCGCGGCGCACCTGCGGAAAGACGTGACCGCCCGCTTCGACATTGGCCATGCTCGCTGCCAGCTTGCGGTCGAGCGGTATGGGGGCGGAGCGGTGGCCCCAGCCCTTGATGCGGGGCAGGGTCTCGAGCGGAATTTCGCGGGCGTCGGCATAGGCCTTGGCGCGCTCCGGCGAGGCCAGGAACAGCACCGCGGTTCCGTCGGTCACCTGGCCGCAGTCCTGCTTGCGGGTGCGGCCCTCGACCACCGGATTGGCGACGTCGTCGGCGGTGAAGGCCTCGGGCGCAAAGCGCCAGTCGCGGGTCTGGGCGTTGGGATTGCGGCGGCCGTTGGCGAAGTTCTGTTCCGAGATCGCCATCAGGTGTTCGTAACGCAGGCCGAAGCGCTGGTCGTAGACCTCGGCGAGGTCGGAGAAGGCGGCGGGCCACAGGAAGCGGGCGTCCTGGAACTCGTGGCCGGCCCAGGCGGCCGCGCCCAGGTGCTCGGCGGCGGTCTGGCCGGGGACGTTGCGCATCTGCTCGATCCCGACGACGCAGGCAAGGCCGTAGCGGCCGGCCTCGATCTCGGCGGCGGCGGCCAGGATGGCGACGCTGCCCGAGGCGCAGGCGGCTTCGTGGCGCATGGTCGGCAGGCCGTCGAGCGCGGGATGGACGAGGCCGAAGAAGCCGCCCAGCAGGCCCTGGCCAGCGAACAGTTCGCCGGCGAAGTTGCCGACGTGGCCGGTTTCGATGTCGGAAGGGGCGAGGTCGGTGGCCGCAAGTCCCTGCGCCACCGCCTCGCCAAACGCGTCGGCCAGGCCCCAGCCCCGGCGCGACCAGTTCGCGGAGAAGTCGCTCTGCCATCCCCCCAGGATGTAGACCATGGCTGCCTCCGCGCCGGCGAGATTACCCATCCCCGCTCTTGTTAGTCTCGTTATAAAAGCTACTGGCGGGCGAGGCAATCGGCCAAGATTGACAGGCGGCCGCGAACGCTCGCACCAAGGGGAAGATGTCGCCCGAAAACCACAGTTTCCGCACGGTGCGCGCCAGCTCGGCGGCGCGGGCGCTGAATGTCATCGGCGATCGCTGGACGCTGCTGGCGCTGTATGCGGCGTTCCGGGGCGTCAGCCGGTTCGACGGCTTCGTGGCCCATACCGGCATGGCCCGCTCGCTGCTGACCGATAGGCTGGGCCGGCTGGAGGGCGCGGGGATCCTGGAGCGGCGGCCCTATCAGGAGCGGCCCGTCCGGCACGGCTATCACCTGACGGCCAAGGGGCTGGACCTGTTCGCTGCGGCCCTGATGATCCTGCGCTGGGACCAGAAGCGCGGCGACGCACCCAGCGATCCGGCCCACCGCGTCATGCACAGGACCTGCGGCTGCGAACTGGTGGCGGAGCTGACCTGTAAGGCCTGCGGCGAGGCGGTGACCGCGCGCAACACCACCGTGGCCCCGGGGCCTAGGGCGGGCCTGGATCCCGCGCCGGGACCGCGCGCCCAGCGGCGCTCGATCGTCGAGGGTGAGGGCGGCGTCCCGCCGGTGGCCGAGCGGGCCATCGCCGTGCTGGGCGACCGCTGGACCTCGCACCTGGTGGCGGCGGCCTTCTACGGCCTGCGCCGGTTCGCCGACCTGCAGGCCGAGCTGGGCGCGGCGAGCAACATACTGTCCGATCGCCTGGCGCGGCTGACGGCGCTGGGGGTGCTGGACCGCGTGCGCTACCAGGAACGGCCCGAGCGCTGGGAGTATCGGCTGACCGACGAGGGGCGGGAGCTGTTCCCGCTGCTCGTGACGCTGATGGCCTGGGGCGATCGCTGGCTGGCGGGACCGGAAGGTCCGCCGGAGGTGCTGACCCATGGGCCGTGCGGCCAGCCGCTGGAGGCGGTGGTGAAGTGCGCGGCCTGTGGCGGGGTGGTCGGGCCGGAAACGACCGTGCTGGCGTGACCCTTCTCCCCCTTGCGGGAGAAGGTGTCGGCGAAAGCCGACGGATGAGGGGTCTCTCGAACGGAAAACGCCGCACCAGCGGTGAGGCTGGCGCGGCGTTCAGGGCTGTGCGACCCCTCACCCGACCCCCACTCCGTGGGGCCACCCTCTCCCGCAAGGGGAGAGGGGTCAGAGCCGATCCACCGGCGAGGTCGTCGCGCCCGGCGCCTCCCGCGGCGTGGTCAGGCGCGAGAGCTTCGGCGTGATCCAGCGCTCGAAGTCGTCGATGACCTCGTAGACCACCGGCACCAGCACCAGCGACAGCAGGGTCGAGGTGATCAGGCCGCCGATCACGGCCACGGCCATCGGCTGGCGGAACTCCGAGCCTTGGCCCAGGCCCAGGGCCGTGGGCAGCATGCCGGCCATCATCGCCAGGGTGGTCATGACGATCGGGCGGGCCCGCTCGTGGCAGGCGTCGATCAGGGCCTCGCGCTGGGTCATGCCGGCGCGCTCCTGCTCGATGGCGTATTCGACCAGCAGGATCGAGTTCTTGGCCGCCAGGCCCATCAGCATCAGGAAGCCGATCAGCGACGGCATCGACAGCGGCTGGCGGCAGACCACCAGCGCCACCAGGGCGCCGCTGATGGCCAGCGGCAGGGCCGAGATGATGGTGATCGGCTTGAAGAAGCTGCGGAACAGCAGGACCAGCACGCCGAACACCAGGCCGATGGCCGACAGGATGGCGACGGCGAAGCCGCTGAACAGCTCGGTGAACGCCTCCTGGTCGCCGGCCGAGGCTGGGGTGACGCCGGCGGGCAGGTTCTTCATCGACTCCAGCTTGCCGATCTCCTCCAGCGCCTGGCCCAGCTGGGCGTTGCCGGCGAGGTCGGCCTCGACGGTCAGCTGACGCTTGCGACCGAAGCGGTCGATCTTGGCGGGACCGGCCTGGAAGTCGATGTCGGCGACGCTGTCGAGGCGGGTGACGCCGCCGCTGGCGGTGGGCACCTGCAAGGCGCCGATCGCCGCCAGGTCCGAGCGCGCGCCGTCGGGCAGGCGGATGCGGATCGGGATGCGGCGCTCGCCCTGGGTCATCTTGGCGACATTGGCGTCGATGTCGCCCACCGTGGCCACGCGGGCGATGGCGGCGATGTCGGCCACCGAGACGCCCAGGCGCGCGGCCTCGTCGGCGCGCGGCCGGATGACGATCTCCGGACCGCTGGGCGGGGAGGAGGGGCGCGGGTCGGCCACGGTCTTCAGGGTTCGCATCTCGCGCTCGATCGCCAGGGCCGCCTGGTCGAGGGCCGCGCCGTCGTCGGAGATGATGATGTTCTGGATGTCGGCCGAGCCCCAGTCGCTCTGCAGGTTGACGCGGGCGTCGGGAATGTCGCGCAGGCCGGCGCGGATCTCCTGCTTGATCTGCGTGACGGTCAGCTTGCGGTCGCCGGTGAGCACGACGGTGACGGTGCCGTCGCGGACGTCGGCGCCGCTCTGGCCGCCGAAGCCGCTGGCGATGTTCGAGCCGACCTGGACGAAGACGTGCTCGGTCTCTGGGCGGGCCTTGAACATCTTGGTCACGGCCTGGACCGTGCGGTCCATGTCGGTGACGGTCGCGCCGGGCGGGCCTTGCAGCTTGATGTAGTAGTAGTTGGCGTTGCCGGCGGGCTGGAAGCCGACGGGCAGGACGCCGATCTTGGCCAGGTAGCCGGCGCCGGCCAGCGAGCCGATCGTCAGCACGCCGCCGAGGATGAAGCTGATGATCCGGTGGTCCAGCGCCCAGTCGAGGCTGTTGCGGTAGAGGCCCTCGAACGGCTTGCGCGGATGCGGCTTCTTGGCCGGCTTGAGGAAGTAGGCGGCCAGCAGCGGGGTCAGCAGGCGGGCCACGACCAGCGAGAACAGCACAGAGACCGCGACGGTCAGGCCGAACTCCTTGAAGAACTGGCCGGGGATGCCGGGCATGTAGGACACCGGCACGAACACCGCGACGATGGTGAAGGTGGTGGCCACGACGGCCAGGCCGATGGCGTCGGCCCCTTCCATCGCCGCCTGGTAGGGCCGCTCGCCCTTGGAGACCCGTTTCTCGATGTTCTCGATCTCGACGATGGCGTCGTCGACGAGGATGCCGATGACCAGGGTCAGGGCCAGCAGGGTGACGACGTTCAGCGAGAAGCCGACCATGGCCATGAAGGCGAAGGTCGGGATCAGCGACACCGGCATGGCGATGGCGGTGATCAGGGTCGCGCGCCATTCGCGCAGGAACAGGAACACCACCAGCGAGGCCAGCAGCATGCCCTCCAGCAGGGTGTGCTCGGTGGCCTTGAAGCTGGCGCGGGTCTCGTCGACCGTGGAGTAGATCTTGGTGAAGGCGACGCCCTTGCTCCTGGCCTCCAGGGCCAGGACGGCTTCCTTGACGCGATCCTCGACCTGCACGTCGCTGGACTCGCGGGTCTTCATGACCTGGAAGGCGACGACCGGCTTGCCGTCGAGGCGGGCGAAGCCGCGCTCCTCGCCGGCGCCCTGGCCGACGTCGGCCACGTCGGTCAGCTTCACGTAGCGCGAGCCGACCGGGATGGTGATCTGCTTGAGCTGGTCGAGCGTATTGGCCGCGCCCAGCACGCGCAGGGTCTGCTCGCGGCCGCCGACCGTGGCCCGGCCGCCGGGCGCGTCGAGGCTGAAATTGGCCAGGGCCTGGTTCAGCTGCGGCGCGGTGACGCCGAAGGCGGCCATGCGGGCCGGGTCGATGATGACGTTGATCTCGCGCTCGGCGCCGCCGACGCGGGCCACCTGCGCCACGCCCTTTTCCCCCTGCAGGGCGCGGGTGACGGTGTCGTCGACGAACCACGACAGTTCCGCCGTGCTCATCTCGGGAGCCGAGACGGCGTAGGTGATGATCGGGGCGCTGTCGATTTCCAGCCGCTGGACGATCGGCTCGTCGATCTCCTTGGGCAGGCTGGCGCGGGCCTGGTCGACCTTGGAGCGGACCTCGTCGGTGACCTTCTGCAGGTCTTCGCCGAGCTCGAACTCGATGGTGGTGGTCGAGGCGCCCTGCGTCACCGACGAGCGGATGGTCTTGATGTTGGAGATGCCCGAGACCGCGTCCTCGATCGGGCGGGTGACCTGGGTCTCCAGCTCGCCGGGGGCCGCGCCGCTCTGGGTGACCGAGACGGTCACGGCCGGGAAGGTGACGTTCGGGAACTGCTTGACCGGCAGCGACAGGTAGGCCCCGACGCCGGCGATGATCAGGGCGATGAACAGGACCGCGACGGGGATCGGGTTCCGGATCGACCAGGCTGAGATGCGGAGTTCGGACATCAGTTCGCGGCCTTCTGGGCGGCCGTGACGGGCTGGGGCTTCACCAGGTCGCCGTCGCCGGCGAAGGCGGCCGAGCCGACGATGACGCGCGTGCCCGGGGCGGGGCCCTGGACCAGCTCGACCCAGCCGCCGCCGCGACGGCCGGTGCGCACCGCAACCTGCTTGGCGCGGTTGTTGGCGTCGACGGTGACCACCGACAGGCCCGAGGCGTCGTAGCGGATGGCGGTTTCGGGTACGGCAGTGACCGCCTGGCCCGAGGCGCCGAAGGTGGCCTTACCGAAGCCGCCGGCCCGCAGGTCCTCGCGCACAGGCAGGCGGATACGGACCTTGCCCAGGCGCGTGTCGGCGTTGACGCGCGGGCTGACCAGGCGGATGGCGCCGGAGACCTGCTGGCCGCCGGGCAGGGTGACGGTGGCCGGCTGGCCGACCGACAGGCCCGACAGGTCCTGCTCGTTGACGTCGGCTTCCAGCTCGACGAGGCCGTCGCGGACGATGCGGAACCACGGGGTCGTGCCGCCGCCGGAAATCTCGCCCGGCTTGACGCCGCGTTCGATGACCCGGCCGCCGACCGGGGCGACGATGGTCATGCGGCTCTGGCGGGTCTTCAGCTCGTTCAGCGAGGCGGCCTGGGCCTTGGCGGTGTAGCGACGGCTCTCGATCTGTTCCTGGCTGAGCACGCCCTGGCCGTCGAGCCCGGAGACGCGGGCGGCTTCGGCCTGGGCCTGGGCGGCGACGGCGGCCTGCTGGTCGATCTGCGCGCGCAGCAGGGTGGCGTCCAGCTGCACCAGCGGCTGGCCGGCGCGGACATAGTCGCCTTCGTCGGCATAGATGCGGGCGACGCGGTAGCCCGACAGCTCCGAGCCGACCACGGCCTCGTCGCGGGCCAGCAGCACGCCGGAGGCCTCGATGCCGCCGCCCAGCGGGCGGGTCTCGATCTGGCCGACGCTGACGGCGCGGGCCTGGCTGGCGGGGGTGGCCTTGTCGTCGTCCTTCTTGCCGCAGGCGGTCAGGGCCAAAGCGGACGCGGTCAGCAGGGCGAGCGCGCGGGCGGAGGTCATCGTCATGGTCTGGGTTCTCATCGCGAGGCGCGTTCGGAAGACGTGTCGGCGGGCTGGCTTGCAGCCCGAGGAGGCAGGGGCGCGGGCGTGTCCGGAGACCAGCCGCCGCCGAGCGCCTTGTAGGTCTGCACCGCGCGCAGCAGGGCCTGGGTCTGGGCGCCGGTCAGGGCGGTGCGGGCGCTGCGCCAGCTCTGCTCGTTCTGCAGGTTGGTGGTCTGGTCGGTGAGGCCGGCGGCGTAGCCCTTGCGGCTGGCGGCGTAGGCGTTGGCGGCGCGGGCCTCGCCGGCCTTCAGCAGGGTGACGCGGCGATTGTCCGACGCCAGCTGGGCCATGGCGTTCTCGACCTCGCCATAGGCGGTCTGGATCGCCTTCTCGTAGGCGACGGCGGCCTGTTCGGTGCGGGCGTCCTGGGCGTCGATCTCGGCCAGCAGCTGGGGAATGTTGAGCAGCGGGACCGAGACGTTGCCGCCCAGCGTCCAGGTTCCGGTGGTGGTCGAGACCGTGCCGCCGCCGGCGCCGCCCTGGCCGAAGTTGAAGGCCGGCGAGACGCTCTTGGCCCAGCCGAGGCCGGGGGTCAGGGTGAAGGTCGGGAACAGGGCCTTCTGGTTGACCTTGAGGTTGCCGGCGGCCGAGGCGAGGCGCGCCTGGGCCTCGCGCACGTCGGGGCGGCGGGCCAGAAGCTCGCCCGGCACCGCGGCCGGAATGGCCGGCGGTGCGGTCAGGGCCGCGTCGACGTCGAGGCTGGCCAGCGGGTCGATCCCGCGCCCGACCAGGATCAGCAGGCTGCGGCGGGCGGCCTGCAGCTGGCTTTCCAGGTCGGCCGCCTGGGCCTGGGATTGGGCGAGGGTGGCGGCGGCGCTGTCGGCCTCCGAGCCCGCAGACAGGCCCCGGCGGGCCTTCTCGGCGGCGAGGTCGAGCAGGCCCTGGCTGATGCGGGCGCTCTGGCGGGCGTCCTCCAGCTGCACGGCCAGGCCCTTGGCCTCGAAATAGGACTGGGCGACATTGGCGGCCAGCGCCGCGCGGGCCCCCTCATAGGCGAAGCGGGCGGCGGCGAGGTCGTTGTTGACGACCTGCAGGCCGGCCTTGCGGCGGCCCAGATAGTCCAGCTCCCACGAGACGTCGAAGCCGGCGCTGTAGTTGTCGGTGTCGCCGCCCAGCGTGAAGCCCTGGCCGCTCTGGTCGAGGATGTCGGTGTGCTGGCGGCTGGCCGCGCCCTTGATCTGGCCCGAAGGGATGAACAGCTGGCGGATCTGGCCCTTGCGCACGGCGCGGGCCTCTTCCAGCACGGCCGCGGCGCTGCGGGCGTCGGGGCTCTTTTCCAGCGCCGTGGCGATCAGGCCGTTCAGCTGCGGGTCGTCGAACTGCGTCCACCACTGGTCGAGGGCGGCCGTGGGCAGGGGCGGTCCCGCCGGCGCCTCGAAGGCCGCGGGCAGGCGGGTGTCGGGCGTGCGGGGCGCGGTGGCGTTGCAGCCGGCCAGGACCAGCGCGGTCACCCCCGCGCCGGCCAGCGCGAGCAGGCGCGCGGCCGGACGTCGGCGATCGGCGGTCGCGTCGAAACTCATCAAGAAATTACCCCACTTCCGGACGACCGCCCCTAAACGGGCGAACTGGACCGTCGTTCGCTCAATTAGGGCGACTATTCACAAGAAAAAAGCCTGTCTCGCCAAGACGTCGGCCGATTTTCCCATGGTTGCGGTCACTACGTAGGACGGTCGCGCCTTTGCTCGCATGGCGGCCACCCGAATCTGTCAGCAGCCTGGCAGCCGAACGCGACGATTTTTCGAGACGGCGGACGGGGCGCTTTCATTGCCGCCGAATTGCGGGCGGTTGACGTTTCTGAAAAACATACCCAATCATCGAAACATTCGTTCGACTCTCGCTGGCGAGGCGGCTCGCCCCGCAGGTCGAGCAGTTCAAAAGCTTTGCGTACAAAGTATCCGGCGAGAGGGGGATCCCAAGGTTGTCGGCATCGAAGTTCGCATCTTCCAATTTCGAAAAGCGTGACCATGGCGCGGCGGGCGGCCGTGCGTCGTCGTCGCGCGCGGAGGATCAAGCCGAGACCTGAGAGAGATCCGCCCTCGCCCAAGCGCTCCGAAAAAGAAGAGACAGACCGGGAGAGGGAAATGACCAGGAAGACCTATCTGCGCGCGGGCTCGGCCTGCGCGTTGGCGGCGGCGCTCGCCGCGACAGCGGGGGCGGCCAGCGCCCAGGAGAGCACGCAGGTCGAGGAGGTGGTGGTCACCGGCTCCTTCATTCGCGGCACGCCCGAGGACGCGGCACTGCCTGTCGACGTGATCGGGGCCGAGGAACTGCAGAAGCGCGGCTCGCCCTCGACAGTCGAGCTGATCAAGTCGCTGTCGGTGTCGAGCGGCGTGCTGGGCGACACCAACCAGTTCGACAGCCGGGCCCAGGGCTCGGAAGGTTCGGGCTCGGTGAACCTGCGCGGCCTGGGCTCGCAACGGACCCTGGTGCTGCTGAACGGCCGGCGCCTGGCGATCAACCCGCTGGCCTCGGCCGGCGCCGGCATCGTCGACACCAACATCATCCCCGCCGCCGCCATCGGCCGGCTGGAGGTGCTGAAGGACGGCGCGGCGGCGACCTATGGCTCGGACGCCATCGCCGGGGTGGTCAACTTCATCACCAAGAAGAACGTCGACGGGTTGGAGGTCGGGGCCGACTACCGGGCCATCGACGGCTCGGACGGCGACTACGGCCTGAACCTGACCTACGGCAAGCCGTGGGACAACGGCGACATGCTGATCAGCATCGGCTGGCAGCACCGCTCCAAGCTCAGCGTCGCCGAGCGCGACTGGGCCAACCAGCCCTACCTGTCCAATCCCGAGGCAGGGTGGTCGGCGGCGGGCAGCCCGTCGAGCTTCATCCCGGTGGCCAGCACCTCCAGCGGCCTGCGCGATCCGGCCTGCGCGGGGCTGGGCGGCTATCCCGGCTTCAGCGGCCTGACGCCGGTCTGCTACTGGCACTACACGCCGTTCGACAACCTGGTGGAAAAGTCCAACGCCGTGCAGGTCTACGGCGAGATCAACGCCCGGCTTTCGGAGACGACCAAGTTCCACGTCGAGGCGCTGTACGCCCATACCGACGTGCCCGACTGGAACACCTCGCCGTCCTACGCGGCGCTGGCCGTGCCGACCGCCGAGGTGGCGCCGATCCCGCAGCTGGCCGGCCGCTATTTCGTGCCGGCGACCAATCCGGGCCTGATCGCCTTCATGGCCGCCAATCCGACGGTGATGCTGACCAATCTTGGCACCGGCGCCCAGACCACCGTGCCCAGCACGATCTTCGCCGGCGGCGCGCTGAACGTCGCCAACCGACCGTTCGGCATCGGCGGCAACCCGGCCTTCGGCTACGGCCCGTCGATCGGCTCGCGCTCGTTCGACGCCTACCGTGTCTCGGCCGACCTGAAGGGCGAGTTTAGCAACGGGATCGGCTGGGAGGCGGCGGTGACCTACTCGCAGGAGGTGGGCATCCGCACCGGCTACGACACGCTGGTCAACCGCTACGCCCTGGCGCTGCGGGGGCTGGGCGGGCCCAACTGCGACAGCAGCCCCTCGACACCCGGCATCCAGGGCACGCCCGGGGTGGGCGGCTGCATGTACTTCAACCCGTTCGCCAGCGCCCTGCCCAGCAGCGCCATCACCGGCGTCGCCAATCCCGGTTACGTCTCCAGCCTGGCCAACAGCAAGGAATTGACCAGCTGGTTCTTCCAGAAGCTGTCGACCAAGCAGACCTCGCGACTGTTCGTCGCCGAGGCGGTGCTGAACGGCAAGACGACCATCACCCTGCCGGGCGGCGACATCGCCTGGGCGGCCGGCGTGCAGTACCGCCGCAGCTATTTCACAGCGACCTACAACGACATCTCCAACGCCCTGATCAATCCGTGCGTCAACACGCCGGACTTCGGGGTGACCACCTGCACCGGCTCGGCGCGGAACGGGCCGTTCATGTTCCTGGGCGTGGGCACGCCGTCCGACAACCAGAGCGACGTCGTGGCCGCCTTCGGCGAGCTCAGCCTGCCGATCACCGAGACGGTGCAGGCCCAGCTGGCGGCGCGCTACGAGGACTATGGCGGGGCGGTGGGCTCGACCTTCAATCCCAAGGCCTCGGTCCGCTGGCAGGCCCTGCCTTGGATGGCGGTGCGGGCCTCGGCCGGCTCGACCTTCCGCGGGCCGCCCGATCCCCTGACCACCACGACCTCGGTGACCTCGCTGCAAGGCATTCTGGGCGTCTTCCGGGCGGTCGACATCTTCGGCAATCCGAACCTGAAGCCCGAGAAGGCCAACACCTACAATGTGGGTCTGCTGTTCAAGGCCGGCGCCTTCAAGGCCAGCGTCGACTACTTCCGGTTCGACTTTAAAAACCCGATCGTGGCCGAGCCGGTGGCCGGCATCACCAACGCGATCTATCCGAACGGGGTGGCCGGAGCCAACAACTGCGCCGACCCGGCCTATGCGGCCCTGGTGGCGCGTTTCACCTTCAACGGGGCTTGCGGCTCGCCCGCCAACATCGCGCGGCTGAAGACCTTCTACATCAACGGCGCGCCGGTGGAGAACTCGGGCTTCGACTTCTCGGCCGACTACAGCTTCGGCGGCGTGCTGGGCGGCGATCTCGCTGTCGGCGGCACGGCGACCTGGGTGCAGAAGTACGAGGTGGGGGCGACCACGGTCGAGGGCGTCGTCGTAGAGAAGGCCTTCGATGCGGTGGGCCTGCTGAACTACCAGACCACCGTCGTGCCGATCCCCGAATGGAAGGGTCAGGCCTTCGCCGAGTGGAGCCGCGGGATCCACAACCTGCGCCTGACGGTGCACTACATCGGCAAGTACGACGACCAGCGCACCGCGCCGTTCGCCACGGGGGCCTACAAGGACACCACTGGCGCGGCCGTGACGGTGTCGAAGGGCAAGACCATCGACGCCCAGGTGCTGACCGACCTGGCCTATCGCGTGCAGCTGCCGCGGGAGACGACGGCGACGGTGGCGATCACCAACCTGTTCGACCAGGACCCGTCCTACGCCCGGCTCGACCTGGGCTACGATCCGTTCACCGGCGACCCGCTGGGCCGGACCTACAAGTTCAGCCTGCGCAAGAAGTTCTAGGGATCCCCGCCTCGGGGAACTGGCGGCCGGCCGTCCTCCTGCCGGTCGTTCTGGGCCGGGGACGAAAGTCTCCGGCCTTTCTGTTGTTCGGGTCCTTCTCCCCTTGCGGGAGAAGGTGGCCTGCGAAGCAGGTCGGATGAGGGGTTGAAGGGCCTGTCAGTCGCAACGGCGGAACGGCTGGATGAGGTGTTGGAGGTCTGAGAGACCCCTCATCCGTCGACTTCGTCGACCCCTTCTCCCGCAGGGGGAGAAGGGTTTCAAACCTGGGCCACGGCCCGACGCACGGCTTCGGCCAGGTCGTCGAGGTCGGCGATGTCGAGGTCGGCGGCGAAGGGCAGGCCCAGCATCTTGCCGGCCAGGTGGTCGACGACCGGCACGTTGTCGGCCTGGACTTCGGGATCGCGCACGCCGACGCAGGTGACGAAGCGGCCTTCGACCGCCAGGAGGGCGGCCACGGCCGGGGCGCAGCCCTCGGCGACGCTGACCACGCAGGCGCTGGACACCCACGACAGGCCCCAGCCGGGCTGGAAGGCGACGGGCGAGCCCAGCAGCAGCATGCGTAGGCGCTGGGCGTTGGTGGCCAGCTGCTGGCGCTTGAGGGTCCAGCCGTCGAGGCCGTCGTCGCCCTCGAAGGCGGGGGCGGAAAGGCGGCCGATCAGCTCGGCGTCCTCGGCGGCGACGAACACGCCTTGTCCGCCGGGCAGGCCGACGACCACGGGGACGGGGGCGTCCATGATCACGTCGAAGCCGAAGGCGGCGTCGACCACGACCGGCAGGCCGGTCTCGGCCTGGAAGGCGGCCAGGGCCAGGAGGTCGGGGGCGCGGCCGAAGGCGCAGGTGGTGACGATGGCTTCCAGCGGGCAGGGGGCCTCGGCCATGCGCTCGCGCAGGTGCGCGGTGTCGACCATCCAGGTGAACGGGTCGACGTCGACCAGCCACGGCGTCAGGCCGGCGGCGGCGACGCCTTCGAGGGTCTCGCGGCCGGCCAGGGCCGAGACGATGCAGACGCCGCCGGGGCGCGCGCCCTGGGCGGCCAGGAGATCGGCGGTGGCGGCGGCGCGGTCGGCGCAGGCACGGACGGCGGTGGTTCGGGAGAAGCGCTGGGCCAGCCGGCCGGCGAGGGTGTCGCAGTCCGGGCCGCCGAAGGCCTTGCTCAGGGCGTCGAAGTCGAGCGGCGCCGGTGAGGCGAGGGCGGACTTCGGCTGCGACGCCAGAACGGCGGCTGAAAGGCTGGACATGCGAGACGCTTCCGCAACGAACCGGCGCCGACAACCCCGACAGCGCCCTTATGGTTAATCGAACGTATCGAGTGACTCGGCCTGTCCAGATGCGGCGCGCCGTCGCGGCGGAGTTTGCGGTTTTTCCGGGTTTTGCACCATGAGCCCTCTCTCTTCGAGAGAGGGAGGGGCCCGCGCCGAAGGCGGGGGAGGGTGAGAGGTTTCACCTTTGGCAGGTTAAACCCCACAGTGTTCAGGCCGAACTGGATGCTGGCAAGAAGCTGAACTTTCAGACTTTGTTTGAGAGGCTGTAACCTCTCACCCTCCCATGGCTGCGCCATGGGCCCCTCCCTCTCTCTATGAGAGAGGGGTTTTAGGGCGCCACCCGTCACGCAGTTCGCGCTTGAGCACCTTGCCGATGTGGCTGCGGGGCAGGGCGTCGACGAGGATGAGATCGGCCAGGCGCTGGGTTTTGCCCAGGCGCTCGTTGGCGAAGGCGCGGACGGCGTCGGCGCTGGCGGATGCGCCGGGCTTGAGGGCCACGAAGGCGATCGGCGTCTCGCCCCAGGCGTCGGAGGGGACGCCGACCACGGCGGCTTCCAGCACGTCGGGGTGGGCGGCGACCACGGCTTCCAGGTCGCTGGGATAGATGTTGAAGCCGCCGCTGATGATCATGTCCTTCTTGCGGTCCATCAGGGTGAGGAAGCCCTCTTCGTCGAAGCGGCCGACATCGCCGGTGCGGATGAAGGCCAAGCCCTCGGGGCTGGTCCAGGTGGCTTCGGCGGTCTTGCCGGGCTGGCCGTGATAGCCGTTCATCATGCCGGCCGAGCGGCCGACGATCTCACCCACCACCCCGGGACCGACCTCGACGCCGTCCTCGTCGATCAGACGGATGTCGTGGCCGGGGGCGGGGCGGCCCACCGTGTGTAGCTTGTCGGGGTGCTCGTGGGCCATGAGGATGCAGGTGCCGCCGCCCTCGGTCATGCCGAAATACTCGACGAGGCCGCCGGGCCAGCGCTTCAGGACCTCGGCCTTCAGCTCGGGCGCGAAGGGCGCGCTAGTGCAGAACTTCAGGCGTGTCGTGGAGAGGTCGAAGGCGTCGAACTCGGGATGGGCCAGCAGGCGGCGGTACTGCACCGGCACCAGCATGGCGTGGGTCATGCGGTGCTTCTCAGCCAGCTGCAGGAAACGTCCGGCGTCGAACTTCCTCATCAGCACGACGGTTCCGCCGCCGGCCAGGGTGGGGAAGAAGCAGACCAGGGTGGTGTTGGAATAGAGCGGAGTCGACAGCAGGGTCACCGCGTCCGCGCCGTAGCCGACGGCGTCGCCGCGGAAGACGTGTTTCCAGCGCATGCCGTGCGACTGGACGATGCCCTTGGGCGCGCCGGTGGTGCCGCTGGAATAGATGATGTTGAACGGATGCTCGGGGCCGATCTCGACCGGCGTCGGGATCGCGCCTTCGGGCGCTAGCCAGGCCTCGAAGGCCTCGCCGGCGTCCGAGCCGTCGAGGGCGATGGTGCGGGCGGCGATCGGGACCGGCTTCTGGGCCTCGGCTACGCCGGCGTCGACGAAGAACAGCTTGGCGCCGCAGTCGGCGACCATGCCGGCGATGGCCTCCGGCGTGGAAGAGGGGGCCAGCGGCGCGACCGCGACGCCCGCGCGCAGGCCGCCCAGGAACACCGCCGCATAGGGAATGGACGACAGGGCGCAGACGGCGATCGCCTCGCCGGGCGTCACGCCGTCGCGCTGCAGGGCGGCGGCGACGCGGTCGGCCAGGGCGTCGAACTGTGCGTAGGTGACGGCCTCGCCGGTCTCCATGATCACGGCGGCGTGGTCGGGAGTTTCCCGCGCCCGCTCGCGCAGGATGTCGCCCATCACGCCGTAGTCGGCGGCGATCATGGAGGGGATGGTCATGGGGGACGCCTCTGCACAGACTGCTCCCTTCCCCCTTGATGGGGGAAGGGTCGGGGATGGGGGTGGTTGCTGAGCTTGCGGCGGTGCGCGACTTTGGCCGCCGCGATCCCCCCCACCCCTGCCCCTCCCCCATCAAGGGGGAGGGGAGCGGTCGCGGGCCTTGAAGCCCTTGCC
>CBINOL010000106.1:0-18014 GCA_966252285.1 uncultured Caulobacter sp. | reverse complement strand
GGGGCGCCCGCCGCGGGGGCCCGGGGGCGCGCCCGCCCCCCCGCCGCAACAGCGCCCAGTCTCGCCCCCTCCACCACTTCGTGGTCCCCCTCCCCCGTTACACGGGGGAGGAACTTGAAGGCGGATCCGATCACGCAGCGCCCCCGATGTGGGTCAGCCCGCCCATATAGGGCTGCAGCACGGCCGGGATGGCGATGCGGCCGGCTTCGTCCTGGTAGTTCTCCAGAACGGCCACCAGGGTGCGGCCGACGGCCAGGCCCGAGCCGTTGAGAGTGTGGACGTAGTGCGTACCCTTCTCGCCGGCCTTCTTGTAGCGGGCGTCCATGCGGCGGGCCTGGAAGTCGCCGCAGTTCGAGCACGAGCTGATCTCGCGATAGGTCGCCTGGCTGGGCAGCCAGACTTCCAGGTCATAGGTCTTGCGGGCGCCAAAGCCCATGTCGCCCTTGCACAGCAGCATGGTGCGGAACGGCAGCTCCAGCTTCTTCAGCACGGTCTCGGCGCATTCGACCATGCGCTCGTGCTCGGCCTCGGACTGGTCAGGCGTGGTGATCGAGACCAGCTCCACCTTCTGGAACTGGTGCTGGCGGATCATGCCGCGGGTGTCGCGGCCCGAGGCGCCGGCTTCCGAGCGGAAGCAGTAGGTCAGGGCCGTCAGGCGCAGCGGCAGCTCTTCTTCGCCGGTGATCTGCTCGCGCACGAGGTTGGTCAGCGACACCTCGGCGGTCGGGATCAGCCAGTGGTCGCCGGTGGTGCGGAAGAGGTCCTCGGCGAATTTCGGCAGCTGGCCGGTGCCGAACAGGGCGTCGTCCTTGACGAGGACCGGCGGCGAAACCTCGGTGTAGCCGTGCTCGACCGTCTGTAGGTCGAGCATGAACTGGCCCAGAGCCCGTTCGAGGCGCGCGATCTCCTTCTTGAGCACCACGAAGCGCGCGCCGCTCATGCGGGCGGCGGCCTCGAAGTCCATGCCGCCCAGGGCCGCGCCCAGGTCGACGTGGTCCTTGGGTGCGTTCAGGCGGCCTGCCGGCAGCTTGGACGCATCGCCCCAGCGGCGCTGCTCGACATTGCCGGCCTCGTCCTCGCCCTCAGGCACTTCGGCCGCGGGGATGTTAGGCAGGCTAGCCAGCAGATCCTTCAGCTTGGCGCCGACGAGGTGCTCTTCTTCCGAAGCCTCGGCCATGCGGCCCTTCAGCGCCTCGACCTCGACCATCAGGCGGGCGGCTTCGGCCTCGTCCTTCTTGGCCTTGGCCATGCCGATCAGCTTGGAGCTTTCGTTGCGCTTGGCCTGCGCCTCCTGCAGGGCGGTCTGGGCCGCGCGCAGCTGGGCGTCGAGCTTGACGGCTTCCGACGCCGCGCCCGACCGCCCCTTGGCCGACCAGGCGGCTTCATAGGCTTCGGTGTTTTCGCGGATGGCCTTGATGTCGTGCATCGGAATGAGCTCGGCAGGAAGTCGTTAAGAAACGCCCTTCTCTAAGGCGCGTCGGCAAGGGCGCCAACCTTCTTACACGTCCCCTCGCCCCTTGCGGGAGAGGGTGGCCCCGCAGAGCGGGGTCGGGTGAGGGGTCGCGCAAACAGAAACGCCGCGACGGCCGATCGGCTATCGCGGCGTGAAACATCTGAGAGACCCCTCATCCGTCGGCTTCGCCGACACCTTCTCCCGCAAGGGGAGAAGGGTACAGAATCAGACCGCCACCACGTCCTTGCTTTCCTCGGCCTCGCGCTTGGCGCGGCTGCGCTCGATCAGCCACACGCACCAGATGCCGATCTCGTAGAGCAGGCACATGGGGATCGCCAGGGTCAGCTGGCTGATGGGATCGGGCGGGGTCAGGATGGCGGCGGCGATGAACACGCCGACGATGGCGTAGCGGCGCCCGGCGCGCAGCATCTTGGAGTCGATGATCCCGGCCATGCCGAGCAGCGACACCACGACCGGCAGCTGGAAGCACAGGCCGAAGGCCAGCAGCAGCGAGGTCACCAGGGTCAGGTAGTCCGAAACCTTGGGCAGCAGCTGGATGTTGATGGCGGTCGTCGAGATCTGCTGGCTCATCGAGAACCACAGCACGAACGGCAGCATCACGTAGTAGACCAGCGCCGCGCCCAGGATGAACATGAACGGCGAGGCCAGCAGGAACGGCAGGAAGGCCCCCCGCTCGTTCTTGTAGAGACCCGGCGCCACGAAGCGATAGAGCTGCCAGGCCAGGACCGGGAAGGTCACGACCACCGCGCCGAAGCCCGCCAGCTTGATCTTGGTGAAGAAGAATTCCAGGGCGGCGGTGTAGACGAGCTCGAGCGCCTTGGCGTTGCCCATCGGGATGTCCTTCAGCCCGACGAGCGCCAGCAGCAGGTCGAACGGACCGTGCTTGCCGCCCGAGTGCTGCGCCGCCAGCAGTTGCTGGCCGACGGTGAAGGGCTTCACCAGGAACAGGAAGATCTGGTCGGAGAAGTAGAAGCAGACGCCGAAGCCGACGAACAGCGCCACGACGCAGACGATCAGGCGCGAGCGCAGTTCGGTCAGGTGCTCGAGCAGCGGGGCGCGCGAGGCCTCGATCTCGTCTTCCGGATCATGTCCGATCGAATTGGTCACGAAACGATGTCCGAGCTGGAGGCGGCGGTCTTGGTGGTGCGCTTGCGGGCGGGCTTGGCGGCCGGCGCGGCGACTTCAGCCTTGGCGGCCTTAGCCTTGGAAGACTGGGGCTTGGCGGCGACGCCGACGTCCTTGGAGGCGGCCTTGGCGCGCGGCTTCTTGGCGACGATCTCGACGGTCGGCTCGGCCACGGCCTTGGGCGCGCGCTTGCGGGCCGGCTTGGCCGGCGGCTCGAGCGTGGCGGCCGCCTCGGCCGCCGGCTCGGGATTGTGCGCGGCGTAGGGGTGGGCCTGCACCGAACCGCTGTTCAGGCTGGCGTCGATGTCGGCGAACACCTGGTCGACATTGGCGTCCTTGGCCTCGTCGACGGCGACCTGCACCGGGTTGGCGTATTGGCCGGCGCGCATGGCCTCGACTTCGCGACGCAGGTCGTCGAGCTCGGACTGGCGGGCCATCTCGTCGAAGCTGGCGCGGAACTCGTTGGCCATGCCGCGGATCTTGCCGACGAACTGGCCCAGCTTGCGCAGGAGAACAGGCAGGTCCTTGGGGCCGACCACGATCAGGGCGACCGCGGCGATGACCAGGAGTTCTGCGCCGCCGATATCAGGAAGCATGCAACCGCCTCAGACCGGCCCGGCGCTCGCGTGGAGGCCCAGGCCGCGCAGTAGGAAAAACGCGGGCCGCGCCCTCGGTTTGGAAGGCGCGGCGAACAGAGACCTTACGACTTGCGCAGATCTTCCTTCTCGGCCTCGGTGCGCGGCAGGGCGCCGGTCGACTTGTTGTCGGCCACTTCCTGGCTGCTGTCGTCCTTCAGGCCGTCCTTGAACGCCTTGATGCCCTTGGCGGCGTCGCCCATGATCCCGGACAGCTTGCCGCGACCGCCGAAAAGCAGGGCGACGACCGCGATCACGATCACCCAGTGAATCCAGCTCATGCTACCCATAACGGCGGTGCTCCTTGCGACAGCGGCGCTTTAGCCGCTGCGGCGTGTCGTTACAATGTCTCAGATAATATAGGCGTCCGCGTGGCGTGGAGCCAAGCGGAACGGAATGCGGCGATTGCGCCCCGGCCAAGGCAGGCTATGCCTTGTCGCCCCCTTCCAGCTCTCCCAGGAAATCCTGAGCGAATTCCGGGGTCTCGCCCTCGTCCAGCGGATCCTCGTTCTCGTCGTCGCGCATCGCCAGAGGATCGGGCACGGAAAAGCCCGGCGGCAGGTTGAGGTCGAGCAGGCCCGCGGCCTTCATTTCGGCCACGCCCGGCAGGTCGCCCAGATTCGCCAGGCCGTAATGCTCGAGGAAGGCGTCGGTGGTGCCGAAGGTCACCGGACGGCCCGGCGTGCGGCGGCGGCCGCGCATGCGGATCAGGCCCAGCTCCAGCAGCACGTCCAGCGTGCCGCGACTGGCCTGCACCCCGCGCACGGCTTCGATCTCGGCCCGGGTGACCGGCTGGTGATAGGCGACGATGGCCAGGGTTTCCTGGGCGGCCTTGGACAGGCGGCGCGGCTCCTCGCGCTCCTCGGTCATCAGGAAGGCCAGGTCGGCGGCGGTCTGGAAGCGCCAGCGGCCGGCCACCTCGACCAGTTCGATCCCCCGCCCCGCCCAGGTCAGGCGCAGGTCGGTGATCCCTTGGCGGATGTCCGCACCATCGGGCAGACGCTTGGCCAGATCCTGGACGCTCAGCGGCTCGGCCGCCGCGAACAGCAGGGCCTCGATGCAGCGTTCGGTGAAGATGGGGTCGAGGGTCATCGTGCGGGGATCCCCCTCCGGCCCTTCGGGCCACCTCCCCCAAAGGGGGAGGATTTCGTTGGCGATAGGTGCTCCCCCTGTGGGGGAGCTGTCGGCAAAGCCGACTGAGGGGGCCTAGCCATCACAGCAGCCCCTCCCCGCCATCGGTCCGGGTGCGCAGGTAGATTTCCTCGAACGCGCCCATCTGGCGGACGGTCAGCGCGCCCTCCTTGGCCAGCTCCAGGCTGGCCGACAGGGTCGAGGCCAGATAGCTGGCCGGCGTCGGGCCCTCAGGGTCTTCTTCCCACCGCTCGACGGGGGCCACGCCCGATAGGGCCGTCCACTCTTCCATCTTCGGCAGGAAGGTGCGCAGGCGGTCGCGGGCGTCTTCCAGCGGATAGGCCTGGGGCGGACGCGGGGCGTAGTGGCGCCCGTGCTCGCGCTTTCGCTGGCTGATATAGGCGCTCATCAGAGCGTAGAGGTCGCCCTCGAAGCGGGTGGACGAGACGATCTTCACCGCGTCCGGGTCGCCGCGCATGAAAACGTCGCGCTTGAGCTGCGGGCGCTCCTTCAGGGCTTCCACCGACTTGCGCATGGCGTCGAGCTTGGCGAGGCGGAAGGCCAGCTGCGCGGCCATCTCCTCGGCCGGCGGCTCCTCGGCCTTTGGGCGCTCGGGCTTGGGCAGCAGCAGGCGCGACTTCAGGTAGGCCAGCCAGGCGGCCATGACCAGATAGTCGGCGGCGAGCGAAAAGCGCACCCGGCGGGCCTGCTGCACGAAGGCCAGGTACTGCTCGGCCAGGCGGGTGATCGACAGCTGAAGCAGGTCGACCTTCTGGTTGCGGGCCAGGGCTAGCAGGACGTGCAGCGGCCCTTCGTAGCCATCAATATCGATGACCAGGGCCGCGCCGTCTTCGGCCGCCTCACGGGCGGCCGCGAAGTCGAATGTGGGCTGAAAGCCCGTGCTCACCCGGCGTACCGGCCGTCGAAGGCGGCGTCGAAGCGGGCGCGAGCCTCGGCCACGTCGAGCGGCTCGGGAACCTTGATCAGGCGCCCCATGACGGCCTGGGCTCGACGGCGGGCTTCCTTGGACATCTTGCCGACGCCGGCCATCACGGCCTTCATCTCGTCCATGTCGCCGTTGCAGTGCAGGACCACGTCGCAGCCGGCCGACAGGCTGTCCTTGGCCCGCTGCTTGAAGTCGCCCGACAGCGCCTTCATCGACAGGTCGTCGCTCATCAGCAGGCCGTCGAAGCCGAGCGAGCCGCGAATGATCTGCTTGATGGCCTTCTTCGAGGTTGTGGCCGGGCGGCGGCGGTCGATGGCCGTGTAGACGACGTGGGCCGTCATCGCCATCGGCATGTCCGACAGCACCCGGAACGGAGCGAAATCGCGCTCATCCAGTTCGGCCAGCTTGGCCTTCACCACCGGCAGCTCCAGGTGGCTGTCGCTCATGGCGCGGCCGTGACCGGGGATGTGCTTGATGATCGGCAGCACGCCGCCGGCCAGCAGGCCCTCGGCGGCGGCGCGGCCCAGCGTGGCCACCTGCTGCGGCGTGTCGCCATAGGCGCGGTCGCCGATGATCTCGTGCCCCTTGGGGTCCGGCACGTCCAGCACCGGCACGCAGTCGACGTTGATGCCAAGCGAGGTCAGGTCGTGGGCGATCAGCCGCGCGCCGAGGCGGGTGATCTCGCGGGCTACCAGCGGGTCGTTGGCGACCAGGTCGCCATAGGCGCGGCCCGGCGGATACTTCGCCCAGTGGGGAGGCTGCAGGCGGGCGACGCGGCCGCCCTCCTGGTCGATCAGGATCGGCGCATCAGGCCGCCCGACGGTCTCGCGCAGCGCCGAGGTCAGCTTGCGCACCTGATCGGGCGTCTCGATGTTTCGCTTGAAGAGGATGAAGCCCCAGGGCCGCACGTCGCGGAAGAAGCTGGCTTCTTCCGCCGAGAGGACGGTCCCGGCGCAGCCGAGGATGGCGGCGGACGACGTGCTCATTGGCCCCTCGCCTACTTCACGAAGCAGGACTTGCCGGCGGCGCTCAGGGCGTCGCAGAACGCCTTGGCGTCGGCGCGGCTGGAGAAACCCGTGACCGAGGTGCGGTAGAGGGTCGAGCCGTTCTTGTCGATCGCCTCCACCTTCTTGCCCTTGCCGGCGGCCAGGCCCGGCGCGATGCGGGCGGCGTCGTTCCAGGCCTTGTCGGCCAGGGCGGTCGAGGACAGGGCGCCGATCTGGACGCTGGCCGGACCCGAGGCGGCGGCGGCGGGCTTGGGCGCGGCGGCGGCCGGCTTCGGCGGAGCGACGGCGGCGGTCGCCAGGCTTTCGATGCTGGGGGCCGGGGCGGGCTTGGCGGCAGGCTTGGCGACCGGCGGAGCGGCGACCGGGGCGGAGGGCGCGGTGGCGGCGGGCTTGGCCGGCGGCAGGCTGGCGCTCTGCACCGGAGCGGCCGGCGGCGGCGGGGTCGGACGGGCCATCGGCTCTTCCGGCGGCGCGGCGTAGGTCGGCGAGGCCGTCGGGTTCTCGTGGCTGTAGATCTGCAGGCCGGCGGCTTCGTCGGGCTTGTTCTGGTCAGGCGTCGGCGCGGTCTTCATCTCGGCCACCGGCTCGCCCACGGTGCGCGGCGCGTCGTTGGGACCGCGCACGCCGTTGCGATAGATCAGGAACACCGCCACCAGCAGCGTGCCCAGCACCACCGCACTGATGATCAGGGTCAGCGGCAAGGGCCGCGACCCGCGCACCGGCTGGCGCGCATCGAACGAAAGCGGCGCATCGGTGGGCGGCGCATAGGCGCCGCGGTGCGGGTCGGACATCGAAAAAGGCTCCAGAATTCCGGCGCGCGTTCACCATGTGCGAATCACGCGCGCAAGTCCCTACTCTACTGGACCCGATGGCCGTTCAGAACTGTCGCACCCTCGACGGTCGTGCGTCGCCCGGCGCTCGCCCCGTCAGCTCCACACATCCAGATGGAACAGCTTGCGGTGTTCCTCGATGGCGAAACGATCGGTCATGCCGGCGATGTAGTCGCACACCACGCGAGCCCTTCCGGCTTGGTCGCGGTTCTGCGACTTGGCGAACCATTCCGATGGCAGCACCTCGGGTTCGGCCAAGAACAGCGTGAACATCTCGGCCAGAATGCGGCGCGCCTGGCTGCGGGTGCGGTTCACGCGCCAGTGGCGGTACATCCTGGCGTGCAGGAACTCCCGCAGCCGAGCCAGGTCCTCCAGCATGTCGGAGGAGAACGACACCAGGGCGTGGGGCAAGGCGCGCACGTCGTCGGCCGACGAGACGCCGGTGATGGCCGCCCGCTGCAGGGTCTCGCCCATGACGTCGTCGACCATGGCGCCGATCATCCGGCGCACGGCTTCCAGCCGCGTGATGCGGGCGTCAAGGTCGGGGCGCTCGCTGCGCACCGCCGCCAGGATCGGGCCGATCAGCGGCACGTCCATCAGCTCGTCCAGAGTGAACAGCCCCGCCTCGACCCCGTCGTCGATGTCGTGGTTGTTGTAGGCGATGTCGTCCGACAGGGCCGCCACCTGCGCTTCGGCCGACGCCCAGGTGTCGAGCTTGAGCCCGTACTCGCCGTCGTACTTGGAGATCGCCTTCCAGGACGGCTGGCCCAGCTTATGGATCACCGGCCCGTTGTGCTTGATGACCCCTTCGAGGGTCTCCCAGGTCAGGTTCAGGCCGACGAAATCAGGATAGCGGTGCTCCAGCTCGGTCACGACCCGGAAAGTCTGGACGTTGTGGTCGAAGCCGCCGAAGTCCTTGGTCTGCAGTTCCAGCTCGTCCTCGCCGGCGTGGCCGAACGGGGGGTGGCCCAGGTCGTGGGCAAGGGCGATGGTCTCGGCCAGATCCGCGTCCAGCCCCAGCGCCGTGGCCAGCGAGCGGGCGATCTGGGCCACTTCCAGCGAGTGGGTCAGGCGCGTGCGGAACTGGTCGCCCTCGTGGGCGACGAAGACCTGGGTCTTTTCCTTCAGCCGGCGGAAGGCCGAGGTGTGGATGATGCGGTCGCGATCGCGCGCGAACGGCGTGCGGGTGCGGCTCTCGTCTTCCTGATAGCGCCGGCCGCGTGACTTGGCCGGATCTTCGGCGTAGGGGGCGCGGGGGACGGCGAACGGAGACGTCGACATGAGCGGCCTTTGCTGATCGCCCCTTTTCCCGGGACGCGGTCGCCCTCATATATGCGATAGATCAAGTTTCCACAGCCATGACCGACATCACCGTTACGCTTTCTTCCAACGCCGCCCGCCGCCTGCACGCCCTTTCAGAGGCCGAAGGTCGCGAAGTGATGCTCCGCGTCGCTGTCGACGGCGGCGGCTGCTCTGGCTTCCAGTACCGGTTCGACCTGGTCGAGGCCGCCGAGCAGGACGACCTGAAGATCGAGCGCGACGGCGCCGCGGCCCTGGTCGACGTCGTTTCGCTGGCCCTACTGAAGGGTTCGGAGATCGACTTCGTCGACGAACTGGCCGGCGCCGAGTTCCGGGTGAAGAACCCCAACGCCAAGTCCAGCTGCGGCTGCGGCGTCAGCTTCTCGATCTGACGCGCCACGGCGCCCGGCCATGTGCCACTTCATCACCCTGATCGTTCCGACCGAGGACGAGGCCGCCCTGCGGACGGTGATGCGGCGCCATGGCCGCACGGCCGAGGCGATCGACAATCCGTCCGTCCGGCGCGTGCTGCGCGCCGACGAGCGCCAGTACCTGACAAACGTCCGGGAGTGCGACTGCGGCACCGTCCTGGCGCCCTCCCTCGAAGGCCCGAGCGAAGAGGACGAAGCCCAGCGCCTGGTCGCTAAGGGATGGTCCAAAGCCAAGATCGACCGCGCGCTGGCCGATCGCCGCAAGGCCTCGGCCCGGTCGCAGGAAGGCGTCGACAGCTTCGAACTGTGGGCGGCGGTGATCGCCGACGTCCAGGCCTCCCTGCGCTTGCCGCGAGCGGGTCTTTTCCTGCACCTCTACTCCGGCGTCCTCGAAGACGAGATCACGCCGCCGCGCCGTCGCGACGCCTCGCCGCGCAGCGACAGGCTGGACGCGCTGCGCTCGCTCGCCCCCGACGAAGTGCTGATCTTCCCCGCCTGAACGCGCTGGACGCCCGCGACGCAGTAAGGGGGTGACAGGCGCCAAACTACGCTCTACGGTCAGTTCGATGACCCTCGCCGCCAGCCAACAGCTGTTTTGGTACTTTAGCTATCCGACGCCTCTGGCGCCGGGAGGGGATCGTTTGGCCTGAGATCAGGCCGCCAGAAACGCCTTTCACCAGCCGCCAGGGGTTCCCCGGGCGGCTTTTTTGATGGCCGCCGGACCCCGCGAATTTTCCGGAGCACGCCATGCCATCCTCGACCGCCGCCAACCTCGTCTCGCTGCCCGTCCCGACCGACGATCTGCGCATCCAGAAACTCCAGACCCTCAGCCCGCCCGCCCAGGTGATCGGCGAAGCGCCCGCCACCTCGACGACGGCCGAACTGGTCGAAGGCTCGCGCCAGGCTGTCCATGAGATCCTGCACGGTCGCGACGACCGCCTGGTGGTGGTGATCGGCCCCTGCTCGATCCACGACCCAAAGGCTGCCATCGACTACGCCAGCCGCCTGGCCGCCGAGCGCGAGCGCCACGCCGGCGAACTGGAAGTGATCATGCGCGTCTACTTCGAGAAGCCGCGCACGACGGTGGGCTGGAAGGGGCTGATCAACGACCCGGGCCTGGACGGCGGCTTCCACATCAACGAGGGCCTGCGCCTGGCGCGCCGGGTGCTGCTCGACGTCTCCGCCCAGGGCCTGCCGGCGGCCTGCGAGTTCCTGGACGTCACCACCCCGCAGTACATCGCCGACCTGGTGGCCTGGGGCGCGATCGGCGCCCGCACGACCGAAAGCCAGATCCACCGCGAGATGGCGTCTGGCCTGTCGTGCCCGGTCGGCTTCAAGAACGGCACCAACGGCGACGTGAAGGTCGCGGTCGACGCGGTCACCGCCGCCGCCCAGCCGCACCATTTCCTGGCCGTGACCAAGGAAGGCCGAGCCGCCATCGCCACCACCACCGGCAACGCCGACAGCCATGTCGTCCTGCGCGGCGGCAAGACGCCCAACTACGACGCCGCCAGCGTCGCGGCGGCGGCGCAAGCCCTGACCAAGGCCGGCCTGCCGCCGCGCCTGATGGTCGACGCCAGCCACGCCAACAGCGGCAAGAACCACGAGAACCAGCCGGCCGTGGTCGCCGACATCGCCGCCCAGGTGGCGAGCGGCGCCTCGCCGATCATGGGCGTGATGATCGAAAGCAATCTCGTGGCCGGCCGCCAGGACATCGTTCAGGGCCAGCCCCTGACCTATGGCCAATCGGTCACCGACGCCTGCATCGACTGGGACACCTCGGTGCGCGTGCTGGACGAACTAGCGGCCGCGGTCCGCGCCGGTCGCCGGGCGCGCACGGTCTGAGGATCGGCGAGAGCCGCCGGCTACGCCGGCGGCTCTCCAACCGGCCGTCTCAGTCGACGATCAGGAACTGCTGCACCGTTTCGGTGTCGCCCCAGACGCCGCAGTTGGCGGTTCCGATGATCCTGATCGACTTCCCCAGGCCGTAGGCCGACAGCAGCGCCGCCAGAAACGCCTGCCCCTGATCGCCGGTGGCGCTGAAGGCCCAGCGCTCGGGAATGGTGACACATCCCGGCGTCGTCCCCGAACGGGCGCCGCTGTGGGTGAACAGGACGGCGCCGCCCGGCATCATCCAGATGTTGCTGATCCGCCCCGAATAGGTCTCGCCCGCCGACGCCGCTCCGCCGGACGCCAGGAGCGACAGCGCCGCCAAGGCGGCTCCGCAGCGAATTCCAATTTTCTTACGCACTTTCCCGAACCCTCCTGAGAACACCCGTTCAGGTTTCCCGGCGCATCCAACCAAGGTCAAGCTTCAACTCAACCTTTGCGACAATGTCGACGCAGCCGCCCCGGCCGCGGCCAGTTCGCCGCCGGCCAATATGTTCGTGGCGAGCCTAATCCCCGGAAATCTCCCCGCTTCGGCTTGAGCGCGGGGCCGCCGCCCCCTAGCCTCCGCGCGCCTATCGGAGCCCGCCATGCGCATCGCCACCTGGAACGTCAATTCGGTCAACGCCCGCCTGGAGAACGTCCTGGCCTGGTTCGAGGCCGAGGCGCCCGACGTCGCGGTGCTGCAGGAGATCAAGTGCGTCGACGAGAAGTTCCCGGCCGAGGCGTTCGAGCGCCTGGGCTACAACGTCGTCGTCCATGGCCAGAAGACCTACAACGGCGTGGCCCTGCTCTCGAAGCATCCGGTCGAGGACGTCCGCAAGGGCCTGCCCCTGCTGGACGGCGACGCCGAGGACGAGCAGGCGCGCTATGTCGAGGCGGTGATCTCGGGGCCCAAGCCTGTCCGCGTGATCGGCATCTACCTGCCGAACGGCAACCCAATCGGCACCGAGAAGTTCGCCTACAAGCTGTCGTGGATGCGTCGCCTGCACGCGCACGCCAAGGGGCTGCTCGCCTTTGAAGAGCCCCTGGTCATCGCCGGCGATTACAACGTCATCCCCGAGGTCGAGGACGTGGCCAATCCCGAAGCCTGGCTGGGCGACGCCCTGTTCCAGCCCGAGAGCCGCGCGGCCTTCCGGGCGCTGAAGAACCTCGGCTTCACCGACGCCTACATGCAGGCCGATGGCGCGCCCGCCGGCTACACCTTCTGGGACTATCAGGCCGGCGCCTGGCCGCGGAACCTGGGCATCCGCATCGACCACCTGCTGCTGTCGCCCCAGGCCGCCGACAAGCTGGCCGAGGTGAAGATCCATCGCGACGAGCGCGACAAGGAAAAGCCGTCGGACCACGTGCCGGTGGTGGCCACGCTGAACCTCTAGGAGCCCGGGCGGTTCACCTGGGCCCAGAGCCCGGCGCCGTCGCGACGATACCTGACCGTGACCGGCCTCCAGGGCCCGTTCAGGAACTGGCGCTGGGTGCGGCAGACCGCAAGGGTCGGATCGCCCGCCGCCCAGCGGCAACGGGCCGTCGAATAGTCCATCGCCGGGTAGGTCACGAACCCGCCCGCGGCGAGAATGCCGGCGTCGAGGCCGGCGCGAACCCGCTCCACGTCGTCGATCTGGTCCTGCCTGGAGATCTCGAACGAAGCGGAGGCGCAGCCCGTCAGCATCGCGCCGCCGATCGCCAACCCGATGATCCAAGCCCGCACGACACGTCTCCTGGCTGCATAACGGCATGTTGATCGCCATAGGCGCTATCGCACAAGCGCCTAAGGCGCCGGTAGCCGGCGCCTCTGTCGCGAATCCGCGAACGCCGCTAGCCTCGGGGCCATGAGCGAGTTCTGGCGCCTCCTGTTGCTTGTCGCCATCGCCGGGTCGGCCGTCACCTTCATGGGCAGCGCGGCCATCTGGTTCATGGACGAAGAGCGTCGCATCCGCCGCGCCCTCCGCCACGTGCTGAAGGGCGAGCCGGAGACCGTCATCATCGCGCACGGCCGGGGCAAGGGCGTGGGCTTTTCGTTCGATTCCAACACCGCCGCCGTGGCCTGGGACAGCGGGACCTGGTGCCTGCTCTATCGCATCGACGAGCTGATGGGGGCCGAGCTTTCGGTCGACAATCAGGTGATCGGCCGCGTCTTCCGCGGCGAGCAGCGCCGGGCCATCGACCAGATCGTGCAGCAGGCCAGCCGCGTCTGCCTGCGGCTGATCTTCGACGATCCGCGCCATCCCGACTTCGAGCTGGACCTGTGGCTGGAGGGCGACGAGCAGCAGCGCCAGAGCCGCTCGCCCGCCCAGGCGATCCAGGAGGCCAACCGCTGGCTGGCGCGGGCGGAGGCGATCGTGCGCCGGCCGCTGGCGCCGCGCGGTCCTGCGCCGGCCGCCGCCAAGGCCGGCGAGCCCGAGATCGCCCGGCGCGCCGAGCCGGCCGCCGTTCAGGCCGACAAGCCCAAGCCCTACCGTTCGGCCCGCGAGGCTGTAACGGCTGGCGCTGGCGCCGGCGGCGTCGCCGCGGCCGTGGCCACCGCGCCGCTGTTCGAGGAGATCGACGACGGCCCCGAGGCCGCCGATCCGCCGTGGTCGGACCCGGAGGCTCCCATCCAGGCCTGGGCCGACGACGGCGACACCGCCGACGAGCCGGCCTACCTGCCGCCCGAGCGTCCCTACAAGCCGGTGTCCAAGGCCGCCCGCGACGCCAAGGGCGACCAGGACGAGCTGCCGTTCGACCTCGACGACGAGGACGAATACTGAGGCTCCCGCCCGGGTTGCATGGCGACGCTGCGTGAGGCACGCTGAAGCCTCTCGTGGAGACGCGCCATGATCCGCCTCGCCGCCCTCGCCCTTCCCCTGCTGCGGGCCGCTCCGGCCCTGGCCCAGACGCCGGCCGCCGCTCCGGCGCCGCAGAGGCTGGTGCTGAACCTGGCCGACCGCGACGGCGACGGCGTGGTCAGCCCGGCCGAGGCCGCCGAGCACCTGGCGTCCGGCGACGCCGCCGAACTGCCCGCCGCCGAGCCGTTGAGCCCGCCCCATCGGGGTCCCCGCCTCAGGCCCGGCAACGCCAAGGCCGAGAAGCCGGACGAAGCCGGCTTTCCCGGCCTGTCGATGAAGCGCCGCTTCGTCGAGGCCAGCGAGTTCGAGCAGGCGCTGGAATATCGCTTCCTGGAAGAGCTGAAGGACCGCCGCAAGTAACGGTAATCCCTTGCCGGCGGCGGGTTCGTCGCACCCTCCCGAATTTCGCCCATTTTTTACCGACTGCGGCCATCCCGTAGTTGCGAGTCGATCTCAACGCGCCTAAGACCCCCGCCCTTATTGCGATTGATACGCACAAGCGTTGGTACGGGGCGAGTAGATGAAGCGAGCGATGATGGCGACCGCGGCGATGGCCGTGGCGATGGGCGCGGCCGGCCAGGCCTGGAGCCAGGACGAAAAGGCCGAGCGCCTGCCGAAAGTCAGCATCGAGGCGACCGCCGCCGCTCCGCCCGTCACCGCCTACCAGGCCACCGATCCGGTCGACTCGGGCACCTCGAAGATCACCCGCCGCGCCCTGGAGGACCGCACGCCCGGCAACGGCGACGTCATCGAGACCCTGAAGATCCTGCCCTACGCCAACTTCGACGCTGACCAAGGCCTGGCGACGCAGGAAAGCATTCAGGACATGCGCCCGGCCAATGTGTCGATCTCGGGCGGCCAGTTCTACGACAACTACTTCTCGATCGACGGCGTCGGCGTGAACAGTCGCCTGGACGTGCTGAACCTGGGCGGCACCAACCTGCAGAACTACAACGAGACCGGCGGCGGCAGCGCCCAGTCGATCTGGCTCGACACCAACCTGATCGAGAGCCTGACGGTTCGCGACAGCAACGTCTCGGCCCAGTACGGCGGCTTCACCGGCGGCGTGGTGCAGGTCGAGACCCGCCA
This sequence comes from uncultured Caulobacter sp., assembly GCA_966252285.1. Lineage (GTDB taxonomy): Bacteria > Pseudomonadota > Alphaproteobacteria > Caulobacterales > Caulobacteraceae > Caulobacter. The sequence continues at coordinate 3,335 of CBINOL010000106.1, read as the reverse complement.
GCCCTCGCACGTGTTCGGCGGCACGCTGAGCGCCGGCTGCTCCAACGACAGCATGACCTCGTTCAAGATCCCGCAGAAGACCCTCGACGCCCTGGGCGGCGTCAAGCCGGATCACCCCGACTACGAGAAGTGCCGGATCAACGCCACGGTCGACCTGCCGATCAACGAGAAGGTCCGCGTCCTGCTCGGCGCGGGCCGGCAGGAAACCAAGATGACCTACTACCGCAACGCCACCTACGGCGGCGATGCGTTCGGCCTGAAGAGCCGCAGCGACAACGTGCTGGCCAAGGTCGAGGCCGATCTGGCCCCCGACCTCGTGCTGCGCGGCCAGCTGGCCTACAGCCCCTACACCAGCGAAAACTCCACCGCGAGCGCCCGCAACGCGGTCATGACCCAGCAGGGCGGCGGCCTGACCGGCAAGCTGGAACTGGCCGGCAAGCGCGACGAGGCCAACTGGTCGCTGACCGCCACCTACGCCAAGGCCAAGAGCGGCCGCGAGGCGCCGACGCCGAACTTCTCGTGGCCGTCGGCCTCGAACTATGTCGACTGGTGCTCGAACACCAACTGCACCGAGGGCAGCTTCGGCGACCTCGACCAGTGGCAGGAAGACATCGGCCTGCAGGCCCGTTGGAGCCAGCCGCTGCTGGGCGGCGACCTGCGCGTGGGCGCCGACTACGGCCACGTGACCGCCCGCAAGCGTCGCGCCGAGGACAACTACGCCTACAGCAGCGGCACGGTCAGCAGCCGCATCTCCTGCGCCGCGGGCGACGTGGCCTGTAAAGAGGGCGACGTCATCCTGACCACGCTCAACGTCTACCGGGCGTATGACGCCGAGGTCAGCCTCGACTCCGTGTCGGCCTTCGCCGAGTACGAGATCTCGCGCGGCCCGCTGACCGTGCGCGGCGGCGTGCGCTACGACCACGAGAGCCTGCTGGCCAACCACAGCTTCGCCCCGCGCCTGTCGGTGGTCTACGAACTGCCCTGGGAGGTCACCGCCACCGTCGGCGCCAACCGCTACTACTCGCGCGACTTCCTCGGCTACGCGATCAAGTCGAAGTACCCGGGCAACTACAATTACCGCCGCGTCCTGAGCACGACCAACGGCGTGACCACGGCCGGCGCCTGGACGCTGAACTCGCACTCGGTGACGGCCGGCATCGCCGGCACCGGCGTCAAGACGCCCTATTCGGACGAGCTGACCTTCGCCCTGGCCAAGCCGGTGTTCGGCGGCCTGGCGCGGATCAAGGGCGTGGCCCGCGAGACCCGCGACCAGTTCACCGCCGGCGTCGAGGAGACCAGCAACTACATCCGCGAGTCCAACGGCCTGACCTACACCTACCGCACGACCTATCTCGGCAACGAGGGCGAGACCTCGTACCGCGGCCTGTCGGCGGAATGGACCCGCGCCTTCGGCCGCCACAGCGTGGCCCTGAACGGCTCGTGGTCGAAGACCGAGGATAACCTCAGCGAGAACTATTACGAGGATCCGTCGGACGAGAGCGAGTTCGGCGACGAGCTGATCTATTACAAGGGCCAGGTGCGCAGCCTGCTGGGCGTCATCGCCGAGAACCAGCGCCTGAACTACGCCGCCCCGGGCCTGGTCAACGCCGACTGGAGCGCCGACTGGTGGAAGGGCCGTATCCGCACCAACCTCAACGCCCGCTGGCGCTCGGGCTTCGACCAGGTCGAGGAGACCACCGCCTATCAGACCGTCAACGGCGTGCGCTACGCGGTGTGGGACGTGATCCGCTACAAGTCGCAGACCACGTTCAACGCCAACGTCTCGGCGCTGGTGGCCAAGACGGCCTACGGCGAGGCGCGCCTGGACCTGCGGATCACCAACCTGTTCGACACCCTGCCGCAGACGGTGACGGCCTCGTCGCTCAACCAGCCCTACAAGCTTGGCCGCTCGTTCTGGGTGGGCATGAGCTACAAGTTCTAGTCCATGAAGCGCGCGGCGAATCTCCTTCTTCTGCTGGGAACGGCGGCGGCCCTGATCGGGCTGGCGCCGGCGCCCGACCCGACGGCGCTTCGCCGCGCCGCCTTCGCGGGCAAGCCTGACAGCTGGCCCGCCCCCACCCTGCTGCCGGGCGCCAGCTTCACGCCGTTCGGCGCCCTGCCCGCCCCGAACGTCCCGGCCGACAATCCGCAGACGCCGGAAAAGATCGCGCTGGGCCGCAGGCTGTTCGACGATCCCAAGCTCTCGGGCTCGGGCCAGATCGCCTGCGCCTCCTGCCACAACCCCGAACTGGCCTTCGGCGACGGGGTGAAGACCTCGTTCGGCCACGACCGCCAGCGCGGCCGCCGCAACGCCCCCACCCTGAGCGTCGTGGCCTGGCGCACGCCGCTGTTCTGGGACGGCCGCGCCGGCAGCCTGGAGACCCAGGCCCTGGGCCCCGTCGTCGACCACAAGGAGATGGCCGGCGACCCGCGCGAGATCGAAAAGCGCCTGGCCGCCGATCCCGACTATCGCAACGAGTTCAAGGCCGTGTTCGGCGCCCGCCGCCCGACCCTGGCGGACGCCGCCAAGGCCCTGGCCGCCTACCAGCGCACCCTCAAGCCGCGCAGCAGCAAGTGGGACCGCGTGCTGTCGCTGGGCGGTCGGGTGCTGACCGACCAGGAACTGCAGGGGCTGGAGCTGTTCCAGGGCAAGGCCGGCTGCGTGAACTGCCACAACGGCCCGCTGCTGTCGGACGGCAAGTTCCACAACATCGGCCTCAGCTTCTATGGCCGAAAGCTGCAGGACCTGGGCCGCTACGAGGTCAGCGGCGACCCGGCCGACGTCGGCGCGTTCCTGACGCCGTCGCTGCGCGGGATCTCCAGGACCGGCCCCTACATGCACAACGGCATCTTCCCCACGCTGGAAGGCACGGTGAACTTCTACAACGAGGGCGGCGCCCGTCCCCGGCCCAAGCCCGAACAGGCCGGCGACCGCCTGTTCCCGACCACCACACCGCTGCTGAAGCCGCTGGGCCTGACGCGCGAGGAGAAGGCGGCGCTGGTGGCGTTCCTGGAGACGCTCTGAAGACGCGCTTGCGAGATCCCTTCTCCCCTTGCGGGAGAAGGTGGCGGCCCCCCGGGTCCGGCAAAGCCGGCCCGAGGGTAAACTCCGGCCGACGGATGAGGGGTCTCTCAGAAATGAAAGACCCCACCCGGTCGGATCGCTGCCGCGCGGACAGTTCTGAGAGACCCCTCACCCGACCTGCTTCGCAGGCCACCCTCTCCCGCAAGGGGAGAGGGAACGGGTAGGCGCTCTCACGCGGCTTGCCGCTGAGTTGATGGAGAGGGCGCGGGGCGTCCGGGCCTCGCCCGGATGCTGTGATCTGAATACCGTT
>CBINOL010000105.1:0-18190 GCA_966252285.1 uncultured Caulobacter sp. | reverse complement strand
TCGACACCGGCAGCCGCATGGACGAAGTCATCTTCGAAGAGTTCAAGGGCACCGGTAACTCGGAAATCGTCCTGGACCGCAAGGTGGCCGACAAGCGCATCTTCCCGGCCATCGACGTGCTCAAGTCGGGCACCCGCAAGGAAGAGCTCATCACGCCGCGCGATCAGCTGCAGAAGACCTACGTGCTTCGCCGCATCCTCAACCCGATGGGCGCTTCGGACGCCATCGAGTTCCTGCTCGACAAGCTGCGCCAGTCGAAGACGAACGGCGATTTCTTCCAGAGCATGAATACTTAAGCTTGGTGTTTCACGTGAAACACGAGAAAGGCCCCGGATCGCTCCGGGGCCTTTTTTGTTGGTCGGTGGGGTGGTGAGCCCCCTCAGTCGGCTTAGCCGACAGCTCCCCCAGAGGGGGAGGATCTCGAAGCCGGCGCATTAAATCCTCCCCTTTGGGGGGAGGTGGCCCAGAGGGCCGGAGGGGGACTTCTACGGCCGGAGCCGGGCCCTCGGTCGCTCCGTAATAGCTCCCCCAAGAGGGGAGCATTTGGTTCTCGTCCACCGCATTCGGAAGCCTCATCCTGAGCTTGTCGAAGGACGAGGCTTTCGTTTCACGGCCTCAGGGAACCAGCACCGTCGCCCCGGTGGTCTTGCGACCCTCCAGCGCCTCATGAGCCGCCCGAGCATCGGCGAGCGGGAACCGCTGGCCGATCTCGATCTTCACCGCGCCAGACGCCAGGACCTTGAACAGCGCCGAAGCGCTCTCATCGAGCTCCTCGGTCGTGACGATATAGTCGAACAGGCGAGGGCGGGTGATAAAGGCCGACTTGGCGCCGAGCTCCAGAGGCGCGAACGGCGGCACGGGGCCTGAGGCGTTGCCGTAGGTGACCAGCACGCCGCGACGGCCCAGGCTCTTCAGGCTGCCCTGGAAGGTGTCCCTGCCGACGCCGTCATAGACGACCGGCACGCCGGCCCCGCCGGTGATCTCGGCCACCCTCGCTGCGACGTCTTCGTGGTCGTAGAGGATCACGTGGTCGGCGCCGAGGTCGCGCACGATCTCCGCCTTGGCCTCCGAGCCCACCGTGGCGATGACGGTTGCGCCCAGCGCCTTGGCCCACTGCACCAGGATCTGGCCGACGCCGCCGGCGGCTGCGTGGACCAATACGGTCTGGCCGGCTTGCACGGGGAAGCAGCGGCGGACCAGGAACTCGGCCGTCATGCCCTTCAGCAGCACGGCGGCGGCGACCTCCAGCTCGACGCCTTCAGGGACCTTCACCGCCCGGTCGGCGGGAACCACCGAGGCCTGCGCATAGGCGCCCATCGTGCCGTTGTAGGCGACGCGATCGCCGACGGCGAAGCGGGTGACGCCCTCGCCGACCGCCTCCACGTGACCGGCGGCTTCCAGCCCCAGCACCTGCGGGTACTTCACCGGATAGAGGCCCGAGCGGTGATAGGTGTCGATGAAGTTCAGGCCCACGGCCGCATGGCGGACGAGGATCTGACCGGGGCCGGGCGAGGGGAGGTCGCGCTCGACGACCTCCAGGACCTCGGGCCCGCCGGCGGCCTTGGCTTCGACGGCCAGCATCAGGCGAGGGTCTTCTTGAAGAAGGCCAGGCTGCGGCCGTTGGCGAGGGCCGCGTCGGCGGCGTCATAGTGCTCGCCGCCTTCGCGTGCGAAGGCATGGTCGCGGCCGGCATAGGTATGAAGCGTGATCTGCGGATGATCCTTCAGCGCCGCGAAGATCACCTGCTGGGCTTCCTTGGGCACGAACTTGTCTTCCTCGGCCACGTGCAGCAGCAGCGGCTTCTCCAGCTTCTCGGCCTCGCCGACGTGCTTCTCCAGGCCGACGCCGTAATAGGAGACCGAGGCGTCAGCGTCGGTGCGGGTCGCCGTCAGGAAGGCCAGCAGGCCGCCCAGGCAGTAGCCGACCGCGCCGACCTTGCCCGACGACTGCGGGCGGATGGCGTCGATCGTGGCGTCGATGTCGGCGACGCCGGCGTCCACGTCGAACGCGTTGAACAGCTCGAAGGCCTTCTTCCACTCGGCTTCCGACTTGTCGGTGATGTCGATGCCCGGCTCGATCCGCCAGAAGAGGTCGGGGCACACGGCCAGGAAGCCTTCGCCGGCGAGCTTGTCGCAGATGTCGCGCATCACCTGGTTGACGCCGAAGATCTCCTGGATGACGACGATGGCCGGCGGATTGTCTCCCGTGGCGGGACGCGCCACATAGGCCGAGAAGTCGCCATCGGGCGTGTTGATCGTGAGGGTCTCGCTCATGGGGCTCTCCACATACAATAAGCCGTCGATGGGACTTTCGACCGAAGCGCTCTAACCTGCCCCGAGCAGTGCGCGGCGTCACAATCTCGTGGCCTGCCGCCAGGGAACTTTTTCGATGAAGATGACGATCGAGATCGACTGCACCCCGGTCGAGGCGCGGGCCTTCCTGGGCCTGCCCGACGTAAGCGGATTGAACGACCATCTCGTCAAAGAGATGCAGGCGCGCATGGACGCCAACATGGCGATGCTGGCGCCCGAGGAACTGATGAAGAACTGGATGGCGTTCGGGGCCGGGGCCCAGGACAGCTTCCGCAAGCTGATGACGGCCGCGGCCGGTGCGGCGGTCGGCAAGCGCGACTGATCTGATGGTCGATACGATCTACGCGCCGGCCACGGCGGCCGGCCGCGCCGCCGTGGCGGTGATCCGCGTCTCGGGTCCGTCCAGCGGCGAGGCTGTGCGGGCTCTCACGGGAAACCTGCCCAAGCCGCGCCAGGCCGTCCTGCGCACCCTACGCCACGGCGGCGTCGCGCTCGATGACGCCCTGGTGCTGTGGTTCCAGGGTCCGGCCAGCTACACCGGCGAGGACGCCGCGGAGTTTCACGTGCACGGGGGCAGGGCGGTCGTCGAGGTTCTGCTTGCGGCCCTTTCGGCCCTGGGTCTGCGCCTGGCCGAGCCGGGCGAGTTCACCCGGCGGGCCTTCCAGCATGGCAAGCTCGACCTGGCCCAGGCCGAGGCCGTGGGCGACCTGATCGACGCCGAGACCGAGGGTCAGCGCAAGCAGGCTCTGGGCCAACTGGGCGGCGCCCTGGGTCGCCGCTATGACGCCTGGCGCGATCTGCTGGTCCAGGCCCTGGCCATGCTGGAAGCCGCCGTAGACTTCCCCGACGAAGAACTGCCGGAAGACGTGGCGGCTCGCGCCCGTCCGGGACTGGAAACCTTGAAGGCCGAGATCGACGCCGCCCTGGCCGACGTTGCACGTGGCCGCCGGGTGCGCGACGGCTTCCGCATCGCCCTGGTCGGCGCGCCCAATGCCGGCAAGAGCACACTGCTCAACGCCCTGGCCGAACGGGATGCGGCCATCGTCACCGCGACCCCGGGCACCACGCGTGACGTCATTGAGGTTCCCCTGGTGCTCGGCGGCTACAAGGCCCTGCTGGCCGATACGGCCGGGATCCGAGAGACGGCCGACGACATCGAGGCCGAGGGCGTGCGCCGTGCGCGGGTCTGGGCCGAGGAAGCGGATCTGCGGATGTGGGTCGTCGACGCCGGCGAGTTTCACGTGAAACATTCCGACCATCACACAATCGTCCGGGCTGGCGACTGGCTGGTGATCAACAAGACCGATCTGGTAGAGCCGGCCGTGGTGGCGGCCATACGCACCCAGACGGCGGAGATGGGGTTGCACGTGGTGGCCCTGTCGGCGCGGGAGCAGGGGGCTGACCCCATCCGGGCCGCCTTGACCGATCACGTGGTCGAGGCGTTGTCTGGCGCAGAGTTCCCGGCGGCCACGCGGATCCGCCACGCGGAGCGCCTGGGGGAGGCGAGAGCCTATCTGGAGCGGGCCTTGGCTGAAACCGACGACGTGGAACTGGCCGCTGAGGACGTTCGGCTCGCTTCCCGTGCACTTTCTAGGATCACAGGCCGGATCGATCCCGAGGACGTGCTTGACCGTGTCTTTTCAAGCTTCTGCATTGGGAAGTGAATGTTTCACGTGGAACAGGGGCTTGAACCGTCCACAGCCTGACCACAGATACGCGCACTGCGTTTCACGTGAAACGCCCCGGAGTCGACTCGCCCACAGGGCGGCTTGAAGCTATAAGTCAGGCACGCGCCCGCTGGGTCGGGCGCGTTCCGCATTGAGGCGCGTTTCTCCCTTGTCCAGCTCTTCGCCCCAGTCCTGGGACGTCATCGTTATTGGCGGCGGTCATGCCGGTTGCGAGGCCGCGGCGGCCGCCGCGCGCACGGGCGCGCGCACCCTGCTGCTGACCCACAAACGTGAAACCGTCGGCGAGATGTCGTGCAATCCGGCCATCGGCGGCCTGGGCAAGGGCCACCTGGTGCGCGAGATCGACGCCCTGGACGGTCTGATGGGCCGTATGGCCGACAAGGCCGGCATACAGTTCCGGATGCTGAACCGCTCCAAGGGCCCGGCCGTGCGCGGTCCGCGCTCGCAGATCGACCGCAAGCTCTATCGCGAGGCCATGCAGGCCGAGCTGTTCGCCTATCCCAATCTCGACGTCATCGCCGCCGCGGCTGAAGACCTGATCGTCGAAGACGGCCACGTGGCCGGCGCCGTGGACGGGGAGGGGACGGTCTACCGCGCCCCCAAGGTGGTGCTGACCACCGGCACCTTCCTGAAGGGCGTCATCCACCAGGGCGAGACCCGCATCCCGGCCGGCCGCGTCGGCGACCAGCCGTCGATCGGCCTGTCGGATCGTCTCTACGGCCTGGGCTTCGACATGGGCCGCCTGAAGACCGGCACGCCCGCCCGCCTCGATGGCAAGACCATCGCCTGGGACCGCCTCGACATGCAGGCGGCCGACGAAGAGCCCGTGCCGTTCTCGTTCCTCAACGACAAGATCGACGTGCCGCAGATCCGCTGCGGCATCACCTTCACGACCGAGGAAACCCACAAGATCATCGCCGATCGCCTGGGCGAGTCTGCGGTCTATGGCGGTCGCGCCACGGGGATCGGCCCGCGCTACTGCCCGTCGATCGAGGACAAGGTCGTCCGCTTCGCCGACAAGACCAGCCACCAGGTGTTCCTGGAGCCGGAAGGCCTGGACGACGACACCGTCTATCCGAACGGCGTCTCGACCTCGGTCTCGGCCGAAACCCAGCTGCTGTTCCTGCGCACCATTCCCGGTCTCGAGGCCGTGGAGGTGATCCGCTACGGCTACGCGATCGAGTACGACTATGTCGATCCGCGTGAGCTCTACGCCACGCTGGAGACCAAGCGCCTGCCGGGCCTCTATCTGGCCGGCCAGATCAACGGCACCACGGGCTATGAAGAAGCCGGCGCCCAGGGCCTGGTCGCCGGCATGAACGCCGCGCTCTCGGCTCTGGGCCGCGAGCCCGCCGTCTTCGCCCGCGACGAAGCCTATATCGGCGTGATGATCGACGACCTCGTCACCCGTGGCGTCACCGAGCCCTATCGCATGTTCACCAGCCGGGCCGAGTTCCGCCTCACCCTGCGGGCCGACAACGCCGACCAGCGCTTGACCGAGCGCGGCGTACAGCTGGGCGTCGTGGGCGAGGTCCGCGCCGCCGCCTGGGCCGCCAAGAAGGCCGAGCTGGAGGCCGTTCGCGGCCGCGCCCGCGCCCTGAACATGACCCCGGCCGAGGCCGTGAAGGCCGGCTTCAAGGTCAATGCCGACGGCCAGCGCCGCGACGTGCTGGCCATGCTGGCCTATCCGGACGTGGGTCTCGACGACCTGGTTCGGGTGTGGCCTGAGATCGCCGACTGGAGCCCGATGGCCCGCGAGCAGATCGAGATCGAGGCGGCCTATGCCGGCTATCTCGACCGCCAGCGCGCCGACGCGGAATCCCTGCGCAAGGACGAGGATCTGCGCCTGCCGGCCGACCTCGACTATCGCGACATCGGCAGCCTCTCCAACGAAGTGCGCGAGAAGCTGATCCGGGTGAAGCCTCTGACGCTGGGCCAGGCGGCCCGCATCGAAGGGGTCACCCCCGGCGCCCTGACGGCCCTGTTGGCCCACGTGCGACGGGGCCGGGCCGCCTGATGGCCGTTTCCGAACTCGTCATCGAAACGCTCGATCCGGTCGACGCCGCGGCCTTCCAGAGGCTGACGGGCTCGACCGACGCCCAGGTCGCCGACCTGGCGCGCTACAAGGATCTGCTGGCCGAATGGAACGAGGTGATGAACCTCGTCGGTCCGGCTTCGATGGCCGCCTACTGGAACCGCCACGCCTGGGACAGCGCCCAGCTGCTGACCTTCGCGCCTCAGGCCAAGGTCTGGGCCGACCTGGGCGCCGGCGCAGGCCTGCCCGGCGTGGTTCTGGCCATCCTGCTGAAGGGCGTCTCGGGGGCCAAGGTCCACCTCGTCGAGAGCATGGCCAAGCGCTGCCGCTTCCTCGACGCCGTCTGCCGCGAGCTCGACCTGCCGGTCGAGATCCACAACGCTCGCGCCGAAAGCCTGGATCTGAAGGTCCAGGTGGTTACCGCCCGGGCCTGCGCGCCGATGCCGCGCCTGCTGGAATATTCGCAACCCTATTTCAAGCGCGGCGCGGTCGCCTGGTTCCTGAAGGGCCAGGAGGTCGCCGCCGAGATCGCTGAAGCCGAGAAGACCTGGAAGTTCGAGTCGGACGTGCGGGGCTCAAAGAGCGACCCGCGCGGCCATGTCGTGCAAATCAAGGGGCTGAGCCGTGTCCGCAAAGTCTGAGCTGAGAGTCCTGGCGGTCGCCAACCAGAAGGGCGGGGTGGGCAAGACCACCACGGCCATCAACCTGGGCACCGCCCTGGCCGCGTGCGGCGAGCGCGTGCTGCTGATCGACGCCGACCCGCAGGGCAACTGCTCCACGGGCCTGGGGATCGGCCGCCTGCAGCGCAAGAAGACGCTGTACGACGTCCTGATGGGCGAGGCCCCCGTGATCGAGGCCGCCGTGCAGACCTCGCTCCCGGGCCTGGACGTGATCCCGGCCGACGCCGATCTGTCGGGCGTGGAGCTGGAGCTGGGCCAGGTGGCGCGCCGTTCATACCGTCTGCGCGACGCCCTGGAGCCTCTGCGCGCCAACGGCCCCTACACCTATGTGCTGATCGACTGCCCGCCGTCGCTGAACGTGCTGACGGTCAACGCCATGACCGCGGCCGATGCGGTCTTCGTGCCCCTGCAGTGCGAGTTCTTCGCCCTGGAGGGCCTGACCCAGCTGATCCGCACCATCGAGCGCGTGCGCGGCAGCCTGAACCCGCGCCTGGAGATCCAAGGCGTGGTGCTGACCATGTACGATCGCCGCAACAGCCTCTCTGAGCAGGTGGCCCGCGACGTGCGCGAGCATTTCGGCGACAAGGTGTACGACGCGGTCATACCGCGGAACGTCCGGGTGTCGGAGGCGCCGTCGTTCGGCAAGCCGGTGCTGCTGTACGATCTGAAGTGCGCCGGCTCGCAGGCCTACCTGCGGCTGGCCCGCGAGGTCATCAGCCGCGAGAAGGATCGCCAGGCCCAGGCCGCCTGATCCACAGGGCCTACCTATTTGAGCGCCGACCTGAGGATACAGGTCGAAGTCGTTATTGAAGTTGAAGTTTCGAGGAGACGGTCGTGGTCGGTGAAGCGGGGATGTCGGAAGGCCGTCGGGGTCTGGGTCGCGGTCTGTCGGCGCTGCTGGGCGAGGTCGAGGCCGCTCCGGCCCAGGCACCGGGCGACAATACCGGCGGTTCGCGGGAAGCCCCGATCGAGCTTCTGAAGCGTAATCCCGACCAGCCCCGCCGGACCTTCCGCGAGGAAGACCTGGTAGAACTTTCCAACTCGATCGCCGAGAAGGGCGTGCTGCAGCCGATCCTGGTGCGGCCCGCGCCGGGCGCTCCGGGCGAGTATCAGATCGTCGCCGGCGAGCGTCGCTGGCGCGCCGCCCAGCGGGCCGGCCTCAAGACCGTGCCGATCATCGTGCGCGAGCTCGACGACCTGGCCGTGCTCGAGATCGGCATCATCGAGAACGTCCAGCGCTCGGACCTCAACATCCTAGAAGAGGCGCTGAGCTACCGCGTGCTGATGGACAAGTTCGGCCGCACCCAGGACGCCATCGCCCAGACGATCGGCAAGAGCCGCAGCCATGTGGCCAACACCCTGCGCCTGCTGGCCCTGCCGGAAGCCGTGCAACAGCACCTGGTCACCGGGGCCCTGAGCGCCGGCCACGCCCGCGCCATCGCCACCGCCGCCGATCCGGGCGCCCTGGCCCAGCAGGTCATCGACGGCGGCCTGTCGGTGCGCGAGACCGAGACCCTGGCCCGCGTGGCCCAGACCGGGGATGCGACCCCGCGCGCCAAGAACGGCGGCTTGGCGCCGCCGCGCGCTCCGCGCTCGAAGGATACCGACACCCAGGCCCTCGAAGCCGACCTGTCGTCGGTGCTGGGGCTCGATGTCGAGATCGACCATCGCGGCGGCGCCGGCTCGCTGATCGTCCGCTATGCGACGCTCGAGCAGTTGGACGACCTGTGCAATCGCCTGACGCGCGGCGTCTGATCGGCCCCGTTTTCGGGGTCTTCTGTGGCGCATGAAGCAAGGCGCGGCCGTATACCTGGTCGCGCCGTTCGCCACAGGCGAGGGCGGGGAGGGCGAAATTCTCGCCTAATCCCTTGTGGTATAAGGGAAAAATTCAAACCGATTCGCTGAATCGAAAGCTCCGGCGGCGGAATTTTTCCACAAGCCGGCGACGTGATCGTCGCCGAACTATTTGACCGGAATCTCGAATCGCTATTCGCGCGCCGTCCCCTAGCGCGCGACGCTGGCCCGGGCGCGCTTGAGGCCCGGACGGGTGCTCGGGGCGCCCGCCTCGTTCTGCTCGAGCGCCGACAGCAGGTCGGCCTTCAGCGCCGAGACCTTGCGGCCGTCGGCCAGCTTCCCCCCCTCGGCCGTCTGTACGTAGAAGGCGTCGACCGCCCGCTCGCCATAGCCGTCGATGTGCGCCGACTGGATGGAGAGGCCGTTGTCGGCCAGGGTGCGTGCCAGGGCCTGCAGCAGGCCGGGACGATCGCGGCCGGAGGCTTCGACCACCGTGGCCTCGTGCGAGGCCTCGTTGTCGACCACGACCGTCGGGGCGATGGCGAAGGCGGCCGTGCGGGCCAGCTCGCCGCCGCGCCGGGCCTCGACATTGACGCCTTCGCCGCGGCCGGCCGCTTCCAGGGCGTCGGCCAGGCGGCGCAGGGCGCGGGGGTTCTCGCAGCCCAGCGCCGAGCCGGTGACGTCCTGCACATAGAAGACGTCCAGCGCCTGGCCCTGGCGGGAGGTGAAGACCCGCGCGCCGACGACGTTGCCGCCCAGCGACGAGATGGCCAGCGCCAGGTCGGCGAACAGGCCGCGACGGTCGCGCGCGGCGACCACGATCTCTGCGGCGTTGGCGCCGGGATTGACCTTGCCCTCGGCGGCCGCGCCGCCCTGGATGGCGGCCCGGCGGGCCAGGGCGGCATGGTCGAGCAGATCCTGCGGAGCGAAGGCGCCGAAATAGGCGTCTTCCATCGCCGCCGCCCAACCCTTGGCGGCGGGGTCGGCGGCGATCAGGGTCTCGCGCGCGACCGCCGCAGCGGCCTCCTGGTGGCGCTGAACGTTGGCAGTGGCGTCACTGCCCCGGCCGCCCCGGAAAACCGCCTCAGTGGCGTTGTAGAGCTCGCGCAGCAGCTGTCCCTTCCAGCCGTTCCACACGCCCGGCCCCACGGCCCGGATATCGGCCACGGTGATCACCAGCAGCAGGCGCAGACGCTCGGGGTTCTCGACGATGCGCGCGAAGGCGGCCACGGTGCCGGGATCCGACACGTCGCGCTTCTGGGCGAAGTCGCTCATCACGAGATGGTTCTCGACCAGCCAGGCGACCAGCTCGACCTTCGAGCGTTCCACGCCCAGGCGTTCGCAGGCGCTGCGGGCCGAGCGGGCCCCGGCCTTCTCCTGGCCGCCCACGCCGCCCTTGCCGGTGTCGTGCAGCAGCATGGCCAGGAACAGGGCCTCGCGGTCCTCGATCAGCGGCATGATCGACACGGCCAGCGGATGGTCTTCCGACAGGCGCCCGGCGGCCATGTCACCGATCAGACCCACGGCCCGCAGGGTGTGCTCGTCCACCGTGTACGAGTGGTACATGTTGAACTGCATCTGGGCCACGACCCGGCCGAACTCCGGGATGAAACGGCCCAGCACGCCGGCGTCGTTCATCAGGGTCAGGGTGCGATAGCTGCGCTTGCCGCGCGCCAGCAGGTCGAGGAAGGCCCGGGTGGCCTCCGGATCGCGGCGCACCTTCGAGGTGATCAGCCCCAGGTGCCGGGTCACGGCCGTGAAGGCGTCGGGGTGCAGATCGAGGTCGCGCTCGTCGGCGATCTTGAACAGCCGGATCAGGTTGACCGGATCGCTCTCGAAGATCGCCGGCCCGTCGATGTTCAGCCGGCCGCCATCCTCGTAGAAGCCCGGCGCGTCCAGGGCCTTGCGCTTGGGCTTGGCGCCCGGAAGGAAGCGCGAGATGCCCTTGGGCTCGTTCTTGAAGTGCTCGGCCTCCAGCTTGGCCGAGAAGGCGCGGGTCAGCGCCCCCACTTCCTTGGCGATCAGGAAGTAGCGGCGCATGAAGCGCTCGACGGCCGGCGCGTCGCCCCGGTCGCCATAGCCCATGCGCCGGGCGATCTCGGGCTGCAGGTCGAAGGTCAGGCGCTCTTCGGGGCGGCCCGTGGTGAAGTGCAGGTGCGCGCGCACGGCGTGCAGGAAGTCGAAGGCGCGGATGAAGGCCTTGGTCTCGCGGCCCGAGAACACCTCCATCTTGAAGACGTCCTCCGGCGCGTCGACCGGGTGCAGGTACTCGGCGATCCACACCAGGGTGTGCAGGTCGCGCAGGCCGCCCTTGCCCTCCTTGACGTTGGGCTCGACCATGTAGCGGCTGGCGCCGGCGCGGGCCTGGCGGTCGTCACGCTCCTTGAGCTTGGCGGCCACGAACTGCTGGCCGGTGCCCTTCATCACCTCGTCGCGGAACCGCTTCTTGAGGTCGGCGGCCAGGCGCTCGTCGCCCGTCAGCCGCCGGGCCTCGAGGATCGAGGTGCGGATCGTGAAGTCTTCCTTCGAGAGGCGCACGCACTCCTCGATGGTGCGCGAGGCGTGGCCGACCTTGAAGCCGAGATCCCACAGCGCATAGAGCATGTACTCGATCACGCTCTCGACGTGCGGCGTCTGCTTGTAGGGCCGCAGGAACAGCAGATCGATGTCGCTGAACGGCGCCAGGGTGGCGCGGCCGTAGCCGCCCACGGCCATCAGGGCCAGGCGCTCGCCCTCGGTGGGGTTGCGGGCCCGGAAGACGTGCACCGTCGTGAAGTCGTAGAGGGCGGTGATCACCTCGTCGGTGACGCCGCTGAGCAGGCGCGCGGTCTCGACACCGCCGGCGCCGTTCTCCAGCCGCTCCTTGGCGATCATCCGGCCGCGGAACAGGGCCTGCTTGAGGATGTCGATCGCCCGGGCGCGCTGGGCGGCCTCGTCGCCGATGGCGTCCAGGGCGGCGGCCGAAAGGCGCGCGCGCAGGGCGTGGCCGTCGACGACGTGTTCCAGGGGCGTGGGGCGGAGGCGGCGGGGCATGGCGGTTATATGGGTGTCCGAGACGGGCGGCCAAAGCGACCACCGGAACCGGCCGCCGCCATGCTCCTATGATTGATCCTAGGTCTTGAGCAGACCCTTAAGGCGATAAAGCGCTTCGAGGGCCTCGCGGGGGCTCATGCCGTCCACGTCCAGCTCCTTCAGCGCCCCATCCACGGCGCTGGGCGCCGAAACGACAGGCGCCGCCGCGATGGGGGCCGAGGCCGCGAACAGCGGCAGGTCGTCGAGCTTGGCCGGTGATTCGGTCTTGCTCTCCAGGCGGTCGAGCACCTCCTTGGCGCGGGCCACCACCTGCGGCGGCACGCCGGCCAGCTTGGCCACCTGCACGCCGTAGGAGCGGTCGGCCGGGCCGTCGGCGGCCTCGTGCAGGAACACCAGGTCGCCGTTCCACTCCTTGGCGCGGAGGCTGAGGTTGGAGACGTGCGCCATGCGCTCCTCCAGCGTCGCCAGCTCGTGATAGTGCGTGGCGAAGAGGGCGCGGCAGCGGTTGGTGTCGTGCAGCGACTCCGCGCAGGCCCAGGCGATGGCCAGGCCGTCATAGGTGGCGGTACCGCGGCCGATCTCGTCGAGGATGACGAGGCTGCGCGGCGTGGCCTGGGTCAGGATGGCGGCGGTCTCGACCATCTCCATCATGAAGGTCGAGCGCCCGCGGGCCAGGTCATCGCCGGCGCCGACGCGGCTGAACAGGCGGTCGACCACGCCCAGCCGGAAGTTCTTGGCCGGCACGTAGCAGCCGGCCTGGGCCAGGATGGCCAGGAGAGCGTTCTGACGCAGGAAGGTCGACTTACCGGCCATGTTCGGACCGGTGACGATGGAAAGACGCGCAGCCACTTCGCCGGCGGCGTCTAGGCGGCAGTCGTTGGGGGTGTAGGGGTCGCCGGCGCGGCGCACCGCGGCCTCGACCACCGGGTGGCGGGCGGCCTTGGCCTCGAAGGCGAGAGACTTGTCGACGATCGGGCGCACGGCCCCGGCGTCTTCGGACCACTCGGCGAGGCTGGAGGCCACGTCCAGGCGGGCCAGGGCCTCGGCGGCGGCCTGGATCGGCTCGGCCAGGGCGCAGGCCTCGGCGCGCCAGTCTTCGTAGGCGGCCACTTCCATGGCCAGGGCGCGCTCGGCCGCCTGGGCGATGCGGGCGTCGAGGTCGGCCAGCTCCACGGTCGTGAAGCGCACCTGGTTGGCCAGCGTCTGGCGGTGGATGAAGGTGGCGTTCAGCGGCGGCTGGAACAGCGGATCGGCCTTGCCGGCGGTGGCCTCGACGAAATAGCCGAGCACGCCGTTGTGGCGGATCTTCAACGAGATGCCGGCCTCTTGGATCAGGCGCTGTTCCAGGGCGGCGACCACCCGGCGGCTGTCGTCGCGCAGGGCGCGGGCCTGGTCGAGCTCGGGGCGGATGCCGGGGGCCACGAAGCCGCCGTCGCGGGCCAGAGCCGGCAGGTCGGGGCCAAGGCCCGCTTCCAGCGTGTTGAGGAGTTGCGAGACGCCCTGGTGCAGCGACGGCGTCAGGGCCGCTAGAGCCCCTTCCAGCTCGACCGGCGGCGGCGACAGCGGATCGCCCGAACCGCCGACCATGCCGGCCAGCTTCTCGCCGGTCTTCAGGCCGTCGCGCAGGCAGGCCAGGTCGCGCGGACCGCCGCGGCCCAGGGCCAGGCGGGCCAGGGCGCGGGCCATGTCGCCCGAACCCTTCAGCTGCTCGCGCAGGCGCTCGCGCAGGGAGCGGTGCTCGACGAACCACTCGACCGCGTCCAGGCGCTGGTCGATGGCGGCCGGGTCGAGCAGGGGCCGCGCCAGGCGCGAGGCCAGCAGGCGGGCGCCCCCGGGCGTGACGGTGCGGTCGATGGCCGCCAGCAGCGAGCCGTTGCGGTCGCCGTTCTGGGTGCGGTCGATCTCCAGGCTCGAACGGGTGGCCGGGTCGATCGACATGACGTCGGCCTCGGCCGCGCGACGCGGGGCGCGCAGGGCGGGCAGCTTGCCGGCCTGGGTCATTTCCAGGTGGGCGGCGATCAGGCCCAAGGCGCCGATCTCGGCCGCCGCCAGGCCGCCGAAACCGTCCAGGGTGTCGACGCCATAGAGGCGCTTGACCCGGGTCTCCGAGGCCTGCGGCTCCGACAGGGCGGATGGCATCGGTTGAATCAGCCCGCCGCAGATCTTCAGGGTCTGGGCCAGGTGGTCGTCGGCCAGCAGGCGGTCGGCGACCAGGGTCTCGGACGGCGACAGGGCCGCCAGCAGGGGTCCCACGCCCTCCTTGCCGGTCGAGAAGCACTCGACCTCGCCGGTGGACAGCTCCACGGCCGCCACGGCCGCCTGGCCGGCGCGAATGGCCACCGCCGCCAGCCGATTGGCGCCCCGGGCGTCCAGCAGGCCGTCCTCGGTCAGCGTACCCGGCGTCACCACGCGAACGATGTCGCGGCGGACCACCGACTTGGAGCCGCGCTTCTTGGCCTCGGCCGGGTCTTCCATCTGCTCGCAGACGGCGACCTTGAAGCCCATGCGGATCAGCTTGGACAGATAGGCCTCGGCCGCATGATGCGGCACGCCGGCCATCGGGATCGGTTGACCGGCATGGGTGCCGCGGAAGGTCTGGGAGATGCCCAGGGCGGCGGCCGCGCGGATCGCGTCGTCGAAGAACAGCTCGTAGAAGTCGCCCATCCGGAAGAACAGCAGGGCGTCGGGCTGCCGGGTCTTCATCTCGAAAAACTGCTGCATCACCGGCGTGGCGCCGGTGGCGTCGAACGTCTGGACGGGCGGAGAAACGGGGGCGTTCATCCGACCGGAAAGTACAGAGCGTCGCGGTTTTCGTTAAGGGGTGCGACGGGGGTTTTTCGGGGTTCGACGCGCTTTCGGCAGGGCCTTGTCGGCGTCTCTCAGCGCCGCCAGCTCGCGGTCGGCTTCCAGGCGCCTGGCGGCTCTGCGTCGATCGTCGAAAAGCTTGTACTGCGCTTTGGCGGCGGCTTCGGCCTGATCGTGGCGGATATCGCCGCCGTGATCGAGAACGATGCGGTTCAGGTTCGCCAGTTGCTGGTCGAGCAGCCGGTTGGCGTCGTCCATGACGACCAGTCGGCCGATGTCGAGCTGGTCTTCGAAGATCCCGAGCAGGATGTCGGTCAGGCGGTTGAGCTCTTTGATCTCGGCCGGCGCCAGATAGTTCTTGGCCACCAGCGCGTCGGCCTGACGGATCTCGTCCCTGGACCAGGCTTGCAGGCCCATGTTCGGCGCTGCGGCGTCGGCGCGCGCGTTCAGCGCTTCCGACGGGGTCTGGTTGGTCACGGCGTAGAACAGTTTGGCCTGAGTGCGGCGATAGAAGGTGGTCGCGGCCTGGGAGCTTGGCTCATAGTCTTGGCACATCGCGCAGATGCGCCGCAGTTCGGCGTAGAGGTTGGCCTCAGAGGCGCGGATATCCCGGACGATCTCGCGCAGTTCGCGGACGCGGTCGTTCTCTTCGGGAGCCTTCAGGCGCTCGGCGTCGACGACGAAGCCCTTGGTGGCGAAGCGCACGAGAACGCTAGTCGCCCATTTCCGGAACAGAGTCGCCTGGGCTGAACTGACGCGATAGCCGACCGAGATCACCATATCGAGGCTGTAAAGCGCGACAGGCTTCGTGGACCGAGCAATTTGCATAAATTGCAAATTGCCCTGTTCGGAGAGCTCGCCCTCTTCAAGGACGTTGCCGATATGGCGAGAAATCACGGACACGTCGCGCCCGAACAGCTGCGCCATCTGGGCCTGGGTCATCCAGAGCGCGTCGCCGTCATGGCGTAACTCGACGCGGACGCCGCTGTTGGCGGCATAGATCAGGAAGCGATGGCCGTTGTCGTCCTCGACAAGAGCGACGGGCTGATCGATGTCGACGGTCACGAGCGCTCCCTAATCTGTCTGGAACAATAGTAGAACAAAAGATCGTTCTGGCAAGCCGAAGCCCGGCCAAAAGGAAAGGCCCGAAGCTTTCGCCTCGGGCCTTCCATCGATCATCCGGACCGGAACCCTCAGTTCCCCGTCACTTCTTCCCAGAAGCGCTTGGCCTTGCCGACGAAGTTGGCCGACTTGGGGTTCTGCTTGTCGTCGCACAGGCCGGCGAGTTCCTTGAGGAGCTCCTTCTGGCGGGCCGACAGGTGGGTCGGGGTTTCCACGAACAGCTCGACCACCAGGTCGCCGCGCTGGCGGTTGCGCAGCGACGGCATGCCCTTGCCCTTCAGGCGGACGGTCTTGCCGGTCTGGGCGCCTTCGGGGACCTTGACGCTGATGCGGCAGGTGCCGTCGCAGGTCTCGCCGCCCTTCAGGCACGGAGCCTCGATCTCGCCGCCCAGGGCGGCCACGGTCATCGGCACCGGCACGGTGCAGAGCAGGTCCAGGCCGTCGCGCTCGAACAGCTCGTGAGGGCTGACCGACAGGAAGAGGTAGAGGTCGCCGCGCGGCCCGCCGCGAACCCCAGCGTCGCCTTCGCCCGCCAGGCGGATCCGGGCGCCGTCGTCGACGCCGGCCGGGATGCGGACCGACAGGATGCGTTCCTTGCGGACCTGGCCGTGGCCATGGCAGCCGGCGCAGGGATCCAGCACCAGGCGGCCCGAGCCGCCGCAGCGCGGGCAGGCGCGCTCGACCGAGAAGAAGCCCTGGGTGGCGCGCACGCGGCCGGCGCCGCCGCACGAGCCGCAGACGGTGGGGCTGGTGCCGGGCTTGGCGCCCGAGCCGTCGCAGACTTCGCAGGTCATGGCCGCCGGAACGGTGATCTCGACTTCGGCGCCGGCATAGGCCTGCTCCAGGGAGATCTCCAGGTCGTAACGCAGGTCCTGGCCGCGCTGCGGGCCGTTGGACTGGCGACGGCCGCCGCCGAACATCTCGCCGAAGACATCGCCGAACACGTCGCCGAAGATGTCGCTGGCGTCAAACCCGCCGCCCATGCCGCCAGGGCCGCCTTGCGGGCCGTTGACGCCGGCGTGGCCGAAGCGGTCGTAGGCGGCGCGCTTCTGCGGGTCGGAGAGAACGCTGTAGGCCTCGTTGATTTCCTTGAACCGGCCGCTCGCGTCCTCGCAACCGCCGTTGCGGTCGGGGTGGTGCTGCATCGCCAGCTTGCGGAAGGCGGATTTCAGGCCCGCGTCGTCGCAGGTCCGGTTCACGCCGAGAATTTCGTAATAGTCGCGCATCGTCAGCGTTCGGCGCCCGTAAGGCTCAACAAGACAGGGGGTGTCGAGAAAGAGGTGGGGGAGGGGGCGCCCCGACGCAAGGCGTCAATCGGGCGCACCGCAAAACGAGCACGCCGGCGAACGGATCTGCAAAGAGCGTTCGCCGGCGCGTCCATGGCTTAGGAAGCCGGCTTGTCGGCGCCGTCAACTTCCTCGAACTCGGCGTCCACGACGCCGTCGTCCGCGGCGGCCTCGGCGCCGGCTTCGGCGCCTTCACCACCCTGCTGCGAGGCGTACATGGCCTCGCCCAGCTTCATCGACGCCTGGATCAGGGCCTGGGTCTTGGCCTGGATGGCCTCGACGTCCTCGCCTTCCAGGGCGGTCTTCAGCTCGGTGACGCCGGTCTCGATCGCGGTCTTTTCAGCCGCGCCGACCTTGTCGCCGTGCTCGGCCAGGGCCTTCTCGGTCGAGTGCAGGATCGCCTCGCCCTGGTTCTTGGCCTCGACCAGCTTCTTCTTCTCTTCGTCCGCGGCCTTGTTGGCCTCGGCTTCCTTGACCATGCGCTCGATGTCGCTGTCCGAGAGGCCGCCGTTGGCCTGGATGCGGATCGAGTGCTCCTTGTTGGTCGCCTTGTCCTTGGCGTGGACCTGGACGATGCCGTTGGCGTCGATGTCGAAGGTGACCTCGATCTGCGGCACGCCGCGCGGCGCCGGCGGGATGCCCACCAGGTCGAACTGGCCGAGGATCTTGTTGTCCACGGCCATCGGGCGTTCGCCCTGGAACACGCGGATGGTCACGGCCGACTGGTTGTCGTCAGCGGTCGAGAAGGTCTGCGAGCGCTTGGTCGGGATCGTGGTGTTGCGCTCGATCAGCGGGGTGAACACGCCGCCCAGGGTTTCGATGCCCAGGGTCAGGGGGGTCACGTCGAGCAGCAGCACGTCCTTGACGTCGCCTTGCAGCACGCCGGCCTGAACGGCCGCGCCCAGCGCCACGACTTCATCGGGGTTCACGCCCTTGTGGGGTTCGCGACCGAAGAAGTCCTGCACCGCCTGCTGGACCTTGGGCATGCGGCTCATGCCGCCGACCAGGATCACTTCGTCGATGTCGCTCTTCTTCAGGCCGGCGTCCTTGAGGGCCTGTTCGCACGGACCGATGGTGCGGGCGATCAGGTCGTCGACCAGGGCTTCCAGCTTCGAGCGCGACAGCTTGATGTTCAGGTGCAGCGGGCCCGAGGCGTTCATGCTGATGAACGGCAGGTTGACCTCGTACTGAGCCGTCGACGACAGCTCCTTCTTGGCCTTCTCGGCTTCCTCGCGCAGGCGCTGGAGGGCCAGCTTGTCCTTGCGCAGGTCGACGCCCTGCTCCTTCTTGAACTCGTCGGCCAGGTAGTCGACGATCCGAAGGTCGAAGTCTTCACCGCCCAGGAAGGTGTCGCCGTTGGTCGACTTCACCTCGAACACGCCGTCGCCGATCTCGAGGATCGAGACGTCGAAGGTGCCGCCGCCGAGGTCGTAGA
>CBINOL010000104.1:0-18334 GCA_966252285.1 uncultured Caulobacter sp. | reverse complement strand
TCGCGACCGACATCGACCGGCTGCTCGAGACCCTGCGCCCAGCCCTGGTGGTTCCGGCCTGCGAGGAAGTCTTTCACCTGGCCGCCCTGGCCGAGCATCGCCCCGCCCTGGCCCGCGTGCTGTTCGCGCCGCCGATCGCGCGATTGCAGGTCCTGCACTCCAAGCGGTTGTTCGCCAAGGCCTGCGCCGAGCTGGACCTGCCGGCGCCCGAGACCTGGGCGCTGAACGGCCCGGGCGACCTGGCCGGGCTGCCGCCGGCCGAGACCCTGGTGTTCAAGCCGGAGTACTCCCGCTTCGGCGTCCACGCCCTGATCCGCCCGCCGTCCGCGCGCCTTGCGAGCCTGACGATCTCGGCCGAACGTCCCTGGGTGGCCCAACGCCACGTCGCCGGGACCGAGATGTCGTTCTACGCGCTCGCCCGGGGCGGACGCCTGGCCGCCTTCAGCGCCTACGGCTCGCGGTGGCGCGAGCGCGGCGGCGCCAGCTACGCCTTCGCCGCGCCGGATGCGCCCGCCGTGGCCGCCCTGCGCGCGCTGGCCCAGACCCTGGCCTCGCGGCTCGTGGTCGACGGGCAGTTCGCCTGCGACGTGATCCTCGACGCCGACCATCGGCCCTGGCTGCTGGAATGCAATCCGCGGGCGACGAGCGGGATCCACCTGTTCCAGCGCGACGCGGCCCTCGCCCGCGCCTTCCTCGACGATGCGCCCTGCGTCGAGCCCCAGGCGCCGCCCTTCCTCTATCTGGGGCCGGCGTTCGGACTGTTCGGCCTGCCCGCGGCTCTCGGCTCGGGCGACCTGGCCGAGTGGCGGGCCCTGCGCCGCGCGGGACACGACGTGATCGGCGCGCCGGGGGATCGACTGCCGCTGCTCGGCGCCCTGGTCGACAGCCTGGCCTTCGGCATGGAGGCGCTGGCCTCGGGCCGCAGCCTGGCCGCGGCCATGACCGCCGACATCGAATGGAACGGAGCCGCGCCTTGACCGCCGTCCGGGTCGCGGCCGTCGACGATCCCGATCTCGTCTGGGGCGACCCGGCCGTCGGGCGCTACGCCCAGGCCCTCGCCGCCCTGGGCCCGTCCGGGGCGCTGCGCAACGCCCGCTTCGAGCTGGCGGCGCTGCAACTGCGCGACCACGCCGTGGTGGTGGTGGCGCCGCAAGGCCCCCAGGGCTGCTGGCTGACCTCGCCGGTCGTCACCTACGGCCGGACGCTGCGCGACGAAATCGACCGTGAGCTGCGAGGCGGCCAGGCCCTGCTCGCGCGGCTGGCCGCCCATGTCGCCGAGGCCGTCCTGCGCGCGACCGGGGCCGACGAGGTGGTCTATGTGAACCACCTGCTGTTCTCGACCAGCCTGCATGGCCGCTGGCCCGGCGAGGACCTCGACGAAGCTCTCGCCGCCCTGCGCGCAGCCTTCCCCGACCGGGCCATCGTCTGGCGCTCCTTGAACCTGGCCGACCACGCCGCCCTGCTCGACCGGATGCGGACGACCGGCGGACGGGCCCTGCTCAGCCGCGTCGTCTGGCGACTGGCCGATCCGGCCCGGCAATGGGCGCCGCGCACCGACGTCAAGGCCGACCTCAGGCTGGCGAGCGCACATGCCCTTACGGTCGAGACCACCCAGACGCCCACGCCGGCGGAGATCGATCGCCTCCTGGCGCTCTATGCCGACATCTACCTGGCCAAGTACTCGCGCACCAATCCGGACTACAGCCACGCCGCGCTGAACGCCGCCGTCGCCGCCGGGGCGCTGCGGCTGGCCTGGGTGCGCGCGCCGTCCGGCGAGATCGTCGCCTTCGCCGGCGACCACGCCTGCGGACACGAGCTGGCGAGCCCGTTGCTGGGTCACGACCGCACGCGCCCGCAAGCCCAGGGCCTCTATCGGATCGCCATGGCCTTGTCGGTGCGGCACGCCCTGGCGCAAGGTCTGGCGGTGAACTACTCGGCCGGCGCCGGCGTCTTCAAGCGCAACCGGGGGGCCACTCCGGCGCTGGAATACCAGATGGTGTTCGACAGCCATCTCCCCCGCCGGCGCCGATTGGGCTACGCCCTGCTGGCCAAGGCCCTCGACGCCATGACCCCAACCCTGGAAAGGATGGCCGCCGGATGACGCCCTACCCGGCCGAACTGAACCGGACATGGCTGCCCGTCTGCCTGTCGGCGGAACTGAAAGCCAAGCCGCTCGCCCGGCAGGTCGCCGGGCGGCCGATCGTCGTGTTCAGGGCGCGGCGGCGGTTCTCGAGGACCGGTGCCCGCATCGCAACTACCCGCTGTCCGACGGCAAGGTGATCGAGGGCGCGCTGCGCTGCCCCTATCACGGCTGGCGGTTCGACGGCTCTGGGGCCTGCGTCGAGGTCCCGGGCGTGGACGGCGAGGCGTCGCTCGACCGGCTGGGCGCCCGCCCGATCGAGGCGATCGAACGGCATGGCGCGGTTTTCGTGCGTCAGGAACGCGATGAGGCCGCGCCCGATTTCGTCCTGCCGCCGCTGATCGGCGACCCCGACCACGATCATTTCTGGTGGACCCAGCCGCCCTGGCGCGGCCGGGCGCTCGACGCGCTCGAAAACATTCTCGACCCCTTCCATACCAACTTCGTCCACGACGGACTGATCCGGGTGAGCCACCAGCGCCAGCCGGTCCGTCAGACGCTGACCGTGGGCCCGCGCGGCTTCGAGGTCGCCTATGACCAGGACCAGCCCGACCGGGGCTGGATGTCCCGCCTGCTCGAAGGCGACCGCCAGCGCAGTGTCGGCCGCTACCTGCCGCCGATCGCCTTCCAGGGACGGTGGGAGAAGAAGGACCGCCTCACCCTGTGCGCCACGGCGTTCTTCGTGCCCGAAACACCCGACCGGTTTCGCGCCTTCGGATGCTGGACCACGCCCAAGGGCCGCGCGCCGGCCTGGCTGAAGCGGCAGGCGATCCTGGCCTTCGTGCGCCCGGTCGCCAAACAGGATCGGCGCGCGCTCGACAAGCAGCACGCCGCCATCGCCGCCTTCGGCCGGCCGATGTTCAAGTCGGGGCCGACCGATCGGGTCGCCGCGCCCCTGCAACGGCTTTACCAAGGCGACGTGCTCGAGCCCTCGATCGATGGTCCGCACACGATCTGGCTTTGATAAAGCGCTAGGCGGCGATCTTCGGAAGCGATTGTTCGAGCGCGGCGACGAACATGCGGACCTTGGGCGGTATCATGCGGGCGCTGGGATAGACGGCCCAGATCGCGAGCGGTTCGGGCTCGGCGTCCTCCAGGACGATCTGCTCGACCTCGCCGGCGTCGAAGGCCGGATCGACATACCATCGCGACAGGGTGGCGATGCCGAGCCCACCCCGGCAGGCCTCGTACACGGCTTCGATCGAACTGGCCGAGAAGCGGCCCGAGACCTTCTGCCTGATCGGCTTTCCGTCGCGGATGAACGCCCAGTGCGACGCGCCGCTGGCGACCAGGCACTCATGCGAAGCAAGATCGGCCAGGGTGCGAGGACGGCCGAACGCCTCCAGATAGGCCGGCGAGGCGCATAGCGCTCTTGGATTGTCGGCGAGCCGCTTGGCCACGAGCCGATTGTCCTTGAGCGGGGCGATGCGGATCGCGACGTCGACGCCCTGCCCCACGATGTCCACCTGGTCGTCGGTCGCCAGCAGATCGACCTGGAGCGCGGGGTGGTCGCGCATGAAGGACGGCAGCATCGGCGCGACGATCTTGCGGCCGAAGGCCGTCGAGGCCGTGATCCGCAGATGGCCCGCAAGACCCTTCCCGTCCGGCCGCAGGTCCGCCAGGGCGCTGGCGCGTCCCTCCAGCAAGGCCACGGCATGCGGCAGGAAGATCTCGCCGTCCGTGGTGGGCGACAGCGAACGCGTCGTCCGGTGGATCAGCCGCGCGCCCAGTTCCGTCTCAAGGTTGCTGAGGCTGCGGGACGCGGCCATGGCGCTCAGGCCCAGGCGCCGCGCGGCCCCGGCCAGACTGCCGGCGCGCACCGCCTCGACGAAAATCTCGATCTCGGCAAAATCCATTATCTCGAATTCCGTTGGGCCGACGCGACGACATCTGCCTCTACAGCGATCCCAGATATAGTTCCATATCGACCGGTTCGGGAACGCCGAGCCGGTCCTACCGACCGTCGGCGCCGTCGAGGGCCGCCCTGACCTGCTGCATGTTCGCCAAGGTCAGCCGAACGGCGACGCTGATCAGCGCAACGCCGAGGCAGGCGGCGGCCGGGCCCAGGCCGAAGACCACGGCGACGCCGTGCCTGGCGCGCTCGGTCTGCTCGGCGTTGGCGACATAGCCGTACCAGCCCAGCAGCCAGGCCGCGAGCGCGCCGCCCACCGCCACGCCCATCTTCAGGGCGAACAGGATGGTCGAGAAGTTGAGGCCGGTGATCCGGCGGCCGGTTTTCCACTGGCCATAGTCGACGCTGTCGGCCATCAGGGCCCAGAGCACGGGAACGGCGACCTGGTTCAGCAGCATGACCAGCACGAAAACCCCGACACTGACGCCGACGCCGGTTCCGCCGGTGAAGAACAAAGCCACCTGCGCGATCGCCTGCAGCACCATCAGCACGCCGAAGGCCCGCGCACGGTCGAGCCACGCGCCCGAAAGCTTGGCCAGGACATAGCCGGCCGCCACCGCCCCGGTCGCGGGCCCCGTCAGGGCGAGCGGTACGAGCCCGGCGACGCCCAGGATCGCCAGCAGGCCGACATGGGCCGCCAGGATCAACAGCAGCTCCCTGGGCCGCGGCGGACCATGGAGATTGCCGGCGAACAGGCTGCCGATCACCCCGCCCAGGGTCCCCAGGGTGAGATAGGCGGTCGACAGGTCGGGCTCGCGCAGCACGTAGCGCACGAAGTAGAGAGCCGCCGTGCCGCGCATGACCACCGCGATAAGCAGCACGAAGTTGATGACCGCCAGCACCCGCCACTGATCGTTGGCCCACAAGGCCTTGAGGTCGGCTAGCAGCGAGGCGCCCTCGCCGCCCCCGGCCGCCGTCGGCCGGGCTCGTTCGCGTGTGGCGGCGAAGCAGGCCAGCAGCATCACCACCGCCAGCACGGCGAAAACCGCCATCGTCCACAGATAGCCCCGGGCGCGGTCGCCCCGGCCGAACAGTTCGATCAGCGGCAGGGTAGCGCCCGAGACGATCATGTTGCCGACCATGGCCAGGGCGAAACGCCAGGATTGCAGCGAGGTGCGCTCCTGCGGATCGTCGGTCATGGCCGCCGCCATGGCGCCGTAGGGGATGTTCACCCCCGTGTAGAAGATCATCAGCACGGTGTAGGCGACGAAGCAGTAGATCGCAGTGCCGGGCGCGCCCAGGTTCGGGGTCGCGAAGGTCAGCACAGCCGAGGCGCCGAACGGCAGGGCCAGCCAGACCAGCCAGGGCCGAAACTGGCCCCATCGGGTGCGCGTGCGGTCGGCGACCGCGCCCATCATCGGATCGAGCACGGCGTCGAACACGCGCACGACCAGGAACATCGTCCCGACCAGAGCGGGCGCCAGTCCCACCACATCGGTGTAGTAGAAGGCGATGAAGTTGACGATCGTCTGGAAGACGAGGTTGCTGGCCGCGTCGCCCAGGCCGTAGCCGAGCTTTTCGATCAGCGACAACCGGCCGCTCCCGGCGGCGCCTGCCTGGCTCATCTTCCCTCCCCGCCCGGCGCTCGCGGCCGGTTTCGTTCGCTATGGCCGATCCAAGCGGCCCGGCTCAAGTGTCGTCGAAGGTCTGGTAGCGGAAGCCCGCGAAATCGGCGGGCGCCCGGCGGCCGGTCAGGTCCTGGGCGCACATGCCGACGAAAGCGCCGGTGAAGTTGGCCCCCTCGCCCTTGCCGGCCTCGTCTGACAGCACCGAGGCGTCGAGTTCCGGTCCGATCCGATGCCAGGGGCCGTCCTCCAGCGCCCAGCTGAAGGCCAGGCGCTCGTGGTCGACCTCGACCTTCAAGCGGACAGGCTGGTTCCTCGGCAGCGGCACGCGCGCGCCCTCCAAGGGGAAGGTGTTGGTCAGCGACAGGTCGCCCGCGCAGGACATCAAACCCAGGTGCTTGCCGGCCACCTCGTCCCACGAGACGTAGAGGTAGTGGTGCTTGTGGCCGTTGTAGTAGGCCACAAGGCCAGCCATCTGCTGGAAGCTGTCGGGCTCGAACTCCAGGCTCGTTTCGGCGACATAGACGAACTCGGTCTGGCGGCGCGCGACCAGGGCTTGGCTGAACAGCCCCCCGAGGGCCTCACGTCCGCGCAGCCGCAGGAAACCCGGACGCTCGGCCAGCGAAAACACCTCGTCAGGCTCGGGCGTGCGCAGCCACTGAAAATCGGGATCAAGCGGCCGGTCCGCCGAGAAGGCGTAGGTCTTGCGCTCGGCCCGGGTCCCGGGCGCCATCGCCTCGCCGCCGAGCGGACGCAGCCAGCCGTCGTCGCTCCAGGCGCAGCGGGTGAGCGCGCTCTCGCGGCCCATGGGGCTGCGACGCAGTCCAGGGATCGGACGGCTGCACAGGTGCATGACCACGGGCGATCCGTCCGGCGCCGTCGTCAGGCTGCCGTGACCGAGGCGCTGCAGGGCCGCATCGGGATCCAGGCGCGCCGAGATCATCGGGCCGCGCGGGTCGACCTCGTAGGGGCCGCCGATCTCGCGTGAGCGCGCCGTGGTGACGGCATGGTCGTAGCCGGTGCCGCCCTCGGCCACCATCAGGTGATACCAGCCGTCGCGGCGGTAGAGGTGCGGACCTTCGGTGAGGCCCAGGGCGCTGCCGACGAAGATGTTGCGGATCGGGCCGACCAGGTTCTCCGCGGTCGAATCATACTCCTGTAGCAGCACGCCGCCGAACGAGCTGCGGTCTGGCCGATGGTCCCAGACCATGTTGACCAGCCACTTGCGGCCGTCCTCATCATGGAACAGCGAGGGGTCGAAGCCGCTGCTGTTGAGATAGATGCGCGGGCTCCAGTCGCCGTCGATCGTCTCGCAGGTGGTGACGTAGTTGTGGGTGTCCTTGAACAGGCCGTCGAACCGCGTGACGACCGTGTAGACCAGCCAGAACCTGCCGTCGGCGTGCGACAGGCACGGCGCCCAGACCCCGCAGCTGTCGGGAACGCCACGCAGGTCCAGAAGGTCGGGCCGGTCCAGCGGCCGGGCGACCAGGCGCCAGGACTTCAGGTCGCGCGAGTGGAAGATCTGCACGCCCGGGAACCACTCGAAGGTCGAGGTGGCCGCGTAGTAGTCGTCGCCGACCCGCACGATGCTGGGGTCGGGATTGAAGCCGCGCAGGGCCAGTTCGCTGGTCATGGCGAATGCGATGCTTTCGGAAAATCTTGGAAAAAGAGGCGGCCGCGACGCGCGCGGCCGCCTTGGGAAGGCCGCCGGCCCGCGACAGGCCGGCGGTAGGAAGCTCGGTCAGAAATAGACGCCGGCCCGGACGCCGTAGAAGGCGGGCGCGTTGAAGGCGTAGCCGGTGACGAAGTCGTTGCCGTTGCGGCGGTTGAACGTCGCGTAGGTCTCGCCGGTCACGTTCGTTCCGTAGGCCTCGGCGTACCACGTCTTGTCGCCGGGGGCGTAGCGCAGCGACAGGTCGACCGTGGCGTAGGCCTTCTGCTTGTCGCCGTTGCTACAGATCTGCGCGCCGCCGGCCGCGATCGAGGCGTAGCAGTCGACGTTCCATAGCGAGAGGAAGTAGCTGCTGGAATAGTTCACCTGGGCCCAGGGCGTGATCGTCGCGCCAGAAGCCAGGTGGAAGTCGTGGCTGTAGGACAGGTTGGCCGTCAGCTTCGGGGCGAACGGCAGCTTGTTGCCCTTCAGCGCCGTGATCGGCGCGCAGCCGGCTTGGCGATCGCCGCAGGCCAGGGCGTCGGTCAGGATGAACGGCAGCCGGCTGGTGTCGATGTCCTTGACCTCGTTGGTCAGCATGGTGGTGACGAAACCGCTGAAGCGGTCGTTGGCCGTGGGCGCCCAGCTGAACTCCACCTCAATCCCGCCGATGCCAGCCGAGGCCAGGTTGATCGGCACCAGCTCGGTCATGTTCTGCATGGCCGGGGTGTCGAACAGCGGCTGAGCACAGCTGGCGATCTGCTGCTGGGTCGGGTTGTTGCGCAGAGTGACCGGATCGAAGATCGTCTGGCTGAAGATCGGCACCCCGCCCAGGCCCGGCACGAAGCTCTCCACGAAGCCGTCGCCGTCGAAATCGCCGAAGGTGTAAGGGCAGAACTGGTCGCCGAAGTCGACCAGAATGGCTTCCTGCTTGTCCTTGTAGTCCATGTAGAAGGCGCTCGCGGCCACTTGGGCCGGGCCGCCGCCCAGGTCGAAGCGCTGCTTCCAGCCGACCTCGTAGCTGGTCAGTTTCTCGGGATCGAGCACCGGCGTGTAGACCTGATACGAGCGGGCCTGGAAGTAGGTGTCCTGGAAAGTGCCCGACTTGTAGCCCGTGGCGACGGTTCCATAGAGGTAGGTCTTGTCGTTCGGCTCGTACGACAGCGTCAGGCTGTAGTCGGTGTTGGACCATTCGTGGTCGTTGAAGAACAGGCGGTCGAACGGCGCGGCGGTAACGCCGTTGATCGCCGCGATCTGGGCGCCGGCCGTGCCGGGCGCGGCCGGGAAGCCGGTGATGCGCGAGATGCCCTGGTAAGTGGTGTTCTTGCCCGAGCGGTAGTCGGCGTCGGAAATGCCGTTGGCCGTCAGGTAGTACGGCACGCCGAAGCGGGCCTGGGCGCCGTCGCCGGGGAAAGCGTCGTAGCGGCTGCCGCCGTGGTCGGTCTTGCGGTCCTTGGAGTTGCGCACGCCCAGCTTGAGCTTCAGCTGGTCGGTGACGTCCCAGTCGACCGTGCCGTAGAAGGCCTCGGACTTGGCGACGCGGCTGGGCTGCCAGAAGTCGATCAAGCCGTCGGCGACCAGCGGCAGGTCGATCCAGAGGTTCCGCTCGGTGTCTTCCTTGAAGTTGAAATAGCCGAGCACCCACTGCACGGGGCTGTCGTAGGTGGAGGTCAGCTGCAGCTCGTGGCTGCGCGAGACGGTGTGGAACGGGCGGTCCCAGAAGTACTGCTGGTCGGTGCCCGGCGCGGTCGAAGGCCGGTAGCGCGAGACGCCCGAGTCCAGGTCGATGACCATCTCGTGCTCGTAGTCCGTATG
The DNA here is from genome assembly GCA_966252285.1 of uncultured Caulobacter sp. Lineage (GTDB taxonomy): Bacteria > Pseudomonadota > Alphaproteobacteria > Caulobacterales > Caulobacteraceae > Caulobacter. The sequence continues at coordinate 9,251 of CBINOL010000104.1, read as the reverse complement.
GCCGTAGGTGTACTTGGCCTCGACGGCCCCGCCGAACTCGTACTTCACCTCGCCGCGCAGGGACTCGATGGTCATGTCGGTGAGGTTGGGCGTCGACAGCCAGGCCTCGTACTCGTGGCCGCGCACGGTCAGCGGGGCGGCCGGCGACTTGGACTGGTAGTTCTCGTAGGTCAGCAGGATCGAGCCTTCCTCGACCGGCTTGAACAGGGCCGACAGGCGCACGGCCTTGTGGTCGACGCTGCCCGCGCCCTTCGACTTCGAGGTCGGATCGCCCAGGTTCAGGTACGGGTTCTGGGCACCGGTCGCGCCGTTGCGCGTGTCCAGGTGAAGGTCGTAGTAGGTGTCGCGCTTCTGGGCGAAGGCGGTCGCGCGCAGGGCGATCCTGTCGCCGACGGGGATATTGATCGCGCCGCGGATCATGCGGTCGTCATAGTTGCCGTACTGGCCCTCGACCTTGCCGCTGAATTCGCCGAGCTTAGGCCGCGAGACGATGACGTTGATGGCCCCGACGGTCGAGTTGCGTCCGAACAGCGTGCCCTGCGGACCGCGCAGCACCTCCACCCGGTCGACGTCGAACAGCAGGTTCCAGGCCGCCTGCGGGCGCGACATGTAGACCCCGTCCACATGGAAGCCGACATTGGGGTCGCCCTGCTCGGTGAAGTTGGAATTGCCGATGCCGCGCATGCTCATCTGCAGCGCGCCCATGCCCAGGGTCGACTGATCCTGGACCTTGAGGTTGGGCACCAGCTTGTCCAGTTGCAGCGCATTGCTGATGCCCTGCTTCTCCAGAGTGGCGGCGGTGACGGCGGTGATGGCCACCGGCGTCGTCATCAGCTGGGTTTCGCGCTTCGTGGCGGTGACGACCACCTCTTCCAGAGCGGCTTGCGACTCCGCCGCCTGCTGGGCGTGGGCGCTCGCGGCGCCGAGCGTGGCCAGGGCCGAGACGCCCATCATCAGGGCGCGCCGAGCGCGCCGGTCGAACCGGATCATGTTTCCTCCCGCGCGGGGTGACCCCCGCTCCCCTCATGCGCTCTGATCGGCGCGTTCGTTGTGGTGCGTTAGCGCTAACATTCATGCAGTTGCGTTAGCGCTAACGCAAGCGGTTTCTACAAGCCGTCGCCGAAAATCAAGAATGGGGATCAGAGGGCTGCGGCGGACTCGCGGACGACGAGGCGGTAATCGGCCTGCACGCTGGATATCCCCGCCTCCCCGCCCGTGCGACGGGCGCGAACGTGGCGCAGCAGGAGCTCGATCGCCAGTCTGGCCATCTCGCCGATCGGCTGGTGAATCGTGGTCAGCTCGGGCCAGCTGGTCGTGGCCAGCAGGCTGTCGTCGAAGCCGACCACCGACAGGTCGCCCGGCACGTCCAGTCCTCGCCGATGGGCGATCGACATCACGGCCGAGGCCATGTCGTCATTGGCAGCGAAGATCGCCGTCGGGCGCTCGCTTGCGTCCAGCAGGCCGATCGCCGCCTCGATGCCGGAGCGGTAGGAGTAGTCGCCCTCGGCCACGGCATGGGGCGCCAGACCGGCGGCCGCGAGCGCGTCGCGGAAGCCGGCCAGGCGTCGCCGAGCCGCCAGCTGGGCCGCGTCGCCGGTGACGAAGGCGATCTTTCGGTGACCCAGGGCAAGCAGATGCTCGGCCATGGTCCGGGCGGCGGCGTAGTCATCCAGCCGCACGGCCAGGACGCCCTCGTCCTCGCGCGCCGTGGCCACGGCCACCACCGGCTTGCCGGCCTTGGCCAGCAGGTCCAGCGCCCGGTCGGAATCGCAGAGCGGCGGCGGCAGGACCACCCCGTCGACCCCCTCCTCGGTCAGCTTGGCCACGGCCGTTTCGATCGCCTCGGGGCTGTCGCAGCGGTGCAGCAGCAGGTGGTCGCCAGTGCGGCTGATCTCGTCCATGACGCCGATCAGGAACTCGCTGAGATAGGCGCCGCTGGGATTGGTGTAGAGCAGCCCGATCCGGGTCACGGCCGCCGAGGCCAGACCGCGCGCGGCGGGGCTGGGGGCGTAATTCATCTCGCGGATGATCTCGCCGATCCGCGCCCGCGTCTCGTCGCTGACCCGCCCCTCGCCGTTGATGACGCGCGAGACGGTCATGATCGACACGCCCGCCCGCGCGGCCACGTCGGCGATGGTCACGCCCTGAAGACGACGACGTTGCGGCTTTTCCGGCGCACGGCTCATGCTTCGCCATCGCGGGGAATTGCCTTGAAGGCAAGACGGAATTGCGCGCCCTGGCCCCTTGCCCCGCTCCGTCGCCAAGACGAAGCGGGGTTGCTTGGGATCAGGCGCGCGCCGCCTTGAAGCCGCCGGCCGCCACGACGCCTCGGTGCAGCACCACCTGGCGGGGCGTCAGCCGCGCGACCGCTTCGGCCGAGCTGGCGGCGTCGACGAACACGCAGTCGGCCGCGTCGCCGGCCTTGGGCCACTGCTGCTGGCCCGAGGGCGACAGCGGGGTGATCCCGCCGGTGGGGATCTTCAGGGCCTGGCCGATGGCCTGCTCGTCCGACCAGCCGTAGAGCTGGCAGGCCAGCTTGGCCTTCTCCAGCACGTCGCCGCTGCCGAACACCGACCAGTGGTCGATGACGCTGTCGGTGCCGGTGAACACCTTCACGCCCGCCGCCTGCAGCGCGGGGATCGGCATCACCCGGCCGCCGAACGGCACGGTGGAGGCCACCGACACGCCTGCCGCGGCCATGCGGGCGGCCAACTCGGTCAGGGCCGGCTTTTCCAGCGACATCAGCGAGAAGCCGTGGCTGATCGTGACGCGGTCCTTCAGCACCGGATTGCGGGCGGTGATGTCGGTGATCCGCGAGATGGCGGCCATGCCGCTCTCGCCCGGCTCGTGGATGTGGATGTCCACGCCCGCCTTCTCGTCCAGTGCCACCTGCATCATCAGGTCGACCGAGCGCTCCATACCGCCGTCGACGGTGGTGGGATCGATGCCGCCGACATAGGCCGCGCCCGCCCGCACCGCCTGGCGCATCTGCTGCTCCAGGCCGATGCTGGCGAAACCGTGCTGCGGGAAGGCGACGATCTCGTAGCCGAAGTCGGGCTGGTGGCGGTCGAGGGCGGCTTTCAGCTTCTCCACGTGCTTGGTCCCGATCACCGGGTCGACGTTGCACTGGCTGCGGGCGAAGGTCGTGCCATAGCCCTGCAGCAGCGCCACCAGGGCCTCGGCGCGGGGCTCGAGCGTCGGCAGCAGCTCGGGCAGCAGCTTCTGTTCCAGCTTGATCTGGCCGGCGATGCCGCCCTTGCGCTTGCGCGGCGCCTGCCAGGGACCGCCGTAGAAGGTCTTGTCGAGGTGGATGTGCATGTCGCGGAACGACGGCAGCATCAGAAGGCCGCCGGCGTCGTGCACCACCGCGCCGGGCGGGATCGCCGCGCCGGCCGGCAGGACGGCGGCGATCGCTCCCTTCTCGATCTTGAGGGTCTTCAGTTCGGTGCGCGTACCAACGACCTCGTCGCCCTCGCGCTCGTAGCCGGTCTCAAGCCGGACGTTGCGCAGGAAGTACGTCGCGCCCGCCGCCGGCGACTTGGCCGGGGCGGCGGCGGAGGCCGAGGGGGCCGAAGCGGCGAGGCCAAGAGCCCCCGCCGCCAGGCCGCCGGCGCCCAGCAGGGCGCGGCGGGAGAGATCGGCCGCCGGCGCGGCGGAAACGGAAGGATTGTTGAACATGCGATCGCTCATATCGGCCTCTAGAACTTGTAGCGGACGCCGAGCTTCACCTGCCAGACGGACTGGGTGTTGAAGCTGGTGGCGGCCTTCGACGTGAACTTGTCGAACTGGTAGAAATTCCCCTGCCCCGCGGCGCAGCCGACGCCGGCGAACTGGCAGTTGCGGGCCACGATGTTCGACGAGACGTAAGGGTTGGGCACCTGCTGGATCACGCCCCACTTGTTGTTGAGCATGTTCCCCAGGTTCTCGATGTCGACATAGATCTCGGCCTTGGCCGCGTGCGGGAAGAAGGCCGGGGCCTCCTGGCTGAGGCGCACGTCGATCGTGGTCACCTCGGGCGACTTGAAGGCGTTGCGCGGCGTGATCTTGCCGGCGTAGTCGATCAGGCCGGTCTTCTGCAGGAAGGCGTTGAAGGCGGCGAAGTCGAAGCCCGGGGCGTAGAAGATGATCGGATCGCTGGTCGCGGTGACCAGGCCGTTCTGGGTCTTGGGCACGTAGAGCAGCTGGCGATTGCGCGAGGCGTTCGAGCCGTTCTCGCCCACCAGCACGTCGCCGGGCTGGGCGGCGTTGGCGCCGACGTCGAAGGTGTAGCTGAACGGCAGGCCCGAGCGGCGCTGGGCGAACAGGCTGATCCCGGTGCGATAGCCCGAGAAGAACTCGCGGCGATAGCTCAGCGACAGCTTGGAGAGATTGCGGAACTCGTAGTTCGAGGTCGCCAGCGCCGGATCGTTGGGATCGTCGGTCGCCACGCCGTTGTAGTTGGCCGCCGCCACCGTGCTGATGCCCGGATTGACGTCCTTGGAGTTGATGTAGGTGTGCGACAGCTGGGCGTCCAAGCCGTCCAGCCAGCCGTCGGACCACCGCTTGCCCAGCGCCAGGCCCAACTGGTCGGTGTGGCCCTTGCCGGTGTTGGTGACGAAGATGTCGTAGCGGTTGTCGCGGCCGCGCAGGAAGGTCGGGCGGCCGTCGGGCGCCGCCGGGCCGGGATTGGCCTCGCTGTAGAGGTCGCGCCAGGTGACGGCGTCCTTGACCTCGGTGCGGATGTACTCGGCGCTGACCCGCCAGTCGTCGCCGCCGAAGCGGCCCAGGTCGAAGTACTTCTGGACGCCGATCGAGGCCTTCCACGACGACTGCGGCTTGAAGTCGGGATCCAGGATGTTGGTCAGTCCCTGCCCCGTCGCCGCGCTGGCGGTGTTGAGCTGCTGCACGGCCGGATTGACGGTCTTTGCGTCGACATTGTTCAGGCCCGCCAGGCAGGCGGCGCTGGCCGTGGCGGTGCGGGCGCAGTTGACGTTACCGAGCACGATGCCGGTGTTGTAGAAGGTGTTGGCCGTCCACACGGTGGGCGAGCCGCCGCCGAACAGGCCGACGCCGCCATAGACCGTCAGCGTCGGATCGGGCTGCCAGTTGAAGCCGAAGCGCGGCTGCAGCAGGTGCTTGCCGTCGAGGTTTGCGCTGTTGTCCAGGCCGTAGCGGGCCATGATCACGGGGTTGGCCTGCGGGCTGTCGCTCTGCTCGAACCAGTCGTAGCGCAGGCCCGCCTTCAGGGTCAGGTTCGGCAGGATCGCCCACTCGTCCTGCAGGTAGACGGTGTTCATGGCCGAATGGATCGTGGCCCCGCCGTGCGCCTTGATGTTGTCGCCGGCGTTGGCGTAGGCCAGCGACGAGGCCCGCCGCGCCTCCAGGTCGGCGATGGAGTCGAAGACGTAGGCGCCGTTGGCGTTCTGGACGAAGACGTCCCAGATCTTCAGCCCCTCACGCTCGTAGCCGCCGGTGATCTTGTGGGCGCCCAGGGTGTAGACGCCCTTGGCCCGGTACTGCTGCAGATAGGTGGTCAGCTCGTTGGCCTGGTAGGAGGCGTCGGTTCCGGCATAGATGCTGGGCCCCACGCCCGCGCCGTTCACGAACACCCTGAACTGGGCGTAGTCCGTTCCTGCCAACGGCGCCGAGGGATTGTCCATCTTCTTGTACGAGGCCGACAGCTCGGTGGTGAAGTTGTCGGTCCAGTTCGAGAACAGCTGGGCCTTGTAGACGTCGAGATTGTTCTCGCGCTCGATCCACTTCGACAGCAGGCCCAGCGAGGTCGAGGCGCCCGTCAGGGTGTTGCCCGAGGCGTTGAGGTTGGAGCCGTAGGTGCGCTGATAGGAGACGGTGGCGCGATGGCGCTCGCTGATGTTCCAGTCCAGCTTGATGAAGTACTTCTCGTCGAGATTACGGAACTGCGAGGCCGAGTAGCCCAGCGGGTCGTAGCCGTAGACCCGCTTGATGATCTCGCGCACCTGCTCGGCCTGGGCGACGGTGATGCCCGGCACCTCGTTGGGCATCCCCGAGCCGACTGGGCCAGTCAGCGACGGCTCGACGCGCTCGAACTTCTCGTAGTTGACGGTAAAGAACAGGCGGTCCTTGATGATCGGGCCGGTCAGGGTGGCGCCCCAGGTCTTTTCCGAGAACTTGCCGCCCAGGGTGCGCTTCTGGCGCGAACCGTCCTGGAAGTCGTCGTACTCGAACTTCTTGCCCTGCAGGTTCTGGTTGGTGTTCTCGAAGAACACCATGCCGTGGAAAGCGTTGCCGCCCGACTTGGTCGTGGCGTTCATGGTGCAGCCGCCGAACGAGCCGTAATTGACGTCATAGGGCGCCAGTTCGACGCCCAGCGTCTCGACCACGTCCATCGAGATCGGCGAGCGCTGGGTCGGATAGCCGTTGGCCTGCAGGCCGAAGTCGTCGTTCTGGCGCACGCCGTCGATGGTCAGCGAGTTGGAGCGGTTGTTGGCCCCGCCGCAGATCAGCGCCTTGCTGTTGGTGGAGTCGATGGCAACGAACGGGTTCATCCGCGCCAGGTCCTTCAGGTCGCGGCTGATCGACGGGGCCAGCTGGATCTGGGCGGCGCTGAAGTTGGAGCTGGGACCGGTCTTGAGGTCCTTGGCGCCGACCGAGGCGGCGGTGACCACCACCGCGTCGACCGACCCGCCGTCCAGCGCGAAGTTCAGCTGGAAGGCGTCGCCGGTGTTGACCGCCGGCACCTCGACGGTCTTGGAACCGTAGGTCTCGGAACTGGCCGTCACCCGGTAGGGACCGCCCGGACGCAGGTTGCGGGCCGAGAAGACGCCGTCGGCGCTGGTGGTCGCCGTGGTGGTGGTGCCCGAGGGCGCGTGGACGATGGTCACCTGGGCGCCGGCCACGGGCGCGCCAGCCTCGTCGGTCAGCCGCCCCTGGATCGCGCCGGTGATCACCTGGGCCTGGACCACCGCTGGCGCGACCGCCATCGCGATCACCCCGATCGCGGCGCCGGCCGAAAGCCTTCTCATGAACGTCATCGCCATATCCCCTGTTGCGAGTGCGGCGCGCGTATCCCCACGCGGCCGTGTCCTCGGCGGCGGGATCGGCACGGTCGCCGGGCCGCCAGGGACGACTTCAGGGAAACTGGAATTTCGTCGATGATCTAAAACTAAATCGTCGACGATTTAATAAATCAGTGTCGACGTTATGTCTGCCAGTTTTTTTGGCCACGCAGCGCGACAAGGCGCCCGGCCTTGGGGCGCCGATGGTCGTCGAATGGAGTTTTGGAGCGAGCGGGGAGTCCGCGGATCGTCGACGATCTTCCAGCTGCGGATGAGCCACGCGGGATCGACACCAGACTACGCCAGCCATTATCGCCGAGCTTCCCCGCGTAGGCGGGGATCCAAGCTGCCTTTCAGGAGACGGCGCCGCCGTGGACGATCCACAAAGTCCGCTTGGGTCCCCGCCTGCGCGGGGAATGTCGGGTCGGGGAAATGGCAGGGATAGGAAAGCCCAGAGCCCCCGACCTAGATCCGGTCGATCTCGGTTTCGCGCACCTTGCCCGCCTCGTCCTCGAGCGAGAAGCGATCGCGGGTGGTGACGTAGAAGCTGGCCCCGAAGCGGCCGACGGGGAAGTAGTCCTGGAGGCTGACGCGCCAGGCCTTGGTGTCGATCAGGCCCTCGCGGGCGTGCAGGTGCAGCACCTTGCCGAAGAAGATCAGCCGGCTGTCGGTGCGGATCGTCTCCCACAGGGCGCATTCGAAGGCCACCGGCGCCTCGGCTATGCGCGGCGGAGCGATCTCGACCGACGGCGCGGTCGTCAGCCCCACCTTGTCGAGCTCGCTCTGGTGAGCCGGCAGCGCTTCGCCGCAGGCATGCATCTTGGCGGCGATGGCCTCGTCGGCCAGGTGCACCACGAACTGGCCGGACGCGACGATGTTGGCGGCCGTGTCCTTCAGCCCGCCGGAGGCCAGCAGGTTGATGCTGATCATCACCAGCGGCGGCTCCTCGCCCAGCATGTTGAACATGCTGAAGGGGGCGGCGTTGACCACGCCGTCGGCGTTGATCGTGGTCACCAGGGCGATGGGCCGCGGCACGATCAGGCTCGCCATCAGCTTGTAGCGTTGATAGGCGGTGATGCTGGCGAAATCGACGTGCATGGCGCGGCTCAGGCCAGGTTCAGCATCTGGGCCAGGGTCTTCACCGAGGACGGCCGCTCCAGGCAGATCCGCTCCTCCAGCCCGACCAGGTGGGCGTTCATCGCCGCCACGGCGCGCTTGGCGTCGCCCTTGGAGATGGCGTCGACGATGTCGCAATGCTCCTCGTGCTCGCAGGCCGCGTTGCCGGCCGGCTCGTACAAAGCAACGATCAGCGAGCAGCGCGAGATCAGTTCGGTCAGGTAGGCCAGGAGGATCGGATTGCCGCCCAGCGCCGCCACCCGCAGGTGGAAGTTGCGCGCCGTCTGGGCCCAGGCCGGCTGGTAGGCGTTGGCCATGGCCTCTTCCTCCTGGTGCAGCAGGGCGTGCAGTTCCTCGATATCCTTGCCGCTGTGGCGCTGGACTGCCAGCTCCACCAGCGCGGCTTCCAGCGCACGGCGGGCTTCGAAGATCTTGCGGGTCTCTTCCGGCGTCGGGGCGGCGACGACGGCGCCGCGGTTGGGGCGCAGTTCGACGATGCGGTCGTGCTCCAGGCGCTGCAGCACCTTGCGCACCACCGCCCTGCTGACGCCGAACAGCGAGCAGAGGGCCGGCTCCGGCAGCTTGGTGCCCGGCGGCAGGCGCTGGTTCAGCACGCCGTCGAACACCGACTGGTAGATCCGCTGCTCGACATCGGCCCCGCCGTCGACGGCGGCGATGCCGGCCATGTCGGTCTTGGCCGGACCACGACCGGCCTTGCGCGCGCCGGCGGCGGTCTTCGAGGCGGTGCGCGGCTTGGCCGAGGGCGTCTGGGTCATGAAATCCGCCGAAACTGGTGATTGCGGTTGTAGGCGCCCGCATCGAGCCCGATGCAACCGGGGATCCGCGCCAACCCACCGCCTTGAGGCCACGATGCCGCGATCGCGAGCAGATTTGCAACGACGAATGTCGACTTTCTGCACAGTCATAATGTCGACGCATAATTCTTCAAATCGTCGACGATTTTATGAGCCGATGAGCGAGCGACGCGATTAACTCGCCTTCGAACACGGCCCGCCGCCCACGCGTCGCGCCAGCTCAAGAGGTGTCTCGTGTCGAATCCGTCCCGCCGCATGTTCGCCGTCGGAAGCCTCGCCGTCGTGCTGGCCGCCTGCAAGGGCC
>CBINOL010000103.1:0-18473 GCA_966252285.1 uncultured Caulobacter sp. | reverse complement strand
TCGTCGGCAACTCCGTCGCCGCCGCCGTCGTCGCCAAGTGGGAGGGCGAGCTGGAGGACATGCCGGAAGGCGAGGCCCAGGCTTCGGCCTAGATCTCTCTTTCCGTAAAATCCCCGCGACTTGGGGTCCGAGAATGAAAAAGGGCGGGACCTCGCGGTCCCGCCCTTTCTTCTTTGGGCGCTCGCCCAGCCCCTACTTCACCGTCTTGTCGACCGTCTCGCGGGTCACTGCGTGATAGAGCGGCCGGCTCTCGGCGTAGATGCGCTTGGCGATCGACTGGCCCCAGTCGCCCTGTCCCCACAGCGACACGAACAGCGGGGCGACGAACTTGCGGCGGCCCTGGCCGGTCAGGAACTGCTCCAGCGACGGCACGGCCGGCTCGTAGCGGTTGGCCACGGCCAGCTGCAGCCAGGCGAAGCGGATCTCGCTGTTGCCCTGCGCCGACAGGCCGAAAGCCGCGTCGACGGCGGCCAGGCGCTCGGCCGACAGCTGCCGCGGCAGGCTGCCGACGAACCGCACCCGCTCGGACGTGCTCCAGGCCTTCCAGGAGTCGAGCGGCGCGGCCCCGCCGGCCGCAAAGGCCTTGGCCTGGGCGTCGACGGCCTCGAAGGCCTTGGACTGCACGTGGACGGCGTTCTCGGGCAGGCCCGGCTGATAGACCCAGCGCTGCACGTCGATCTTCTGCTCCAGCGCCTTGTCGCCCTTGAACAGGTGCGTGCGCAGGTCGGCGATGAAGCCCTCGGCGGTCTGCGGCTGGAAGGCGTGACGGTCGAAATAGCCGCGCAGATAGGCGTCCCAGCGCTCGCGGCCGACCTCCTTCTCGATCGTGCGCAGGAAGGCCGCGCCCTTCTCGTAGGGGATGTCGGTCATGCCGTCGTCGGGATCGCGGCCGGTCAAGTCGATATGCAGGCGGGTGTCGGGCCCCGTGGGGCCGCCGGCCTCGTCGATCGCCCGGTGCAGGTCGGTCCAGCCCAGGTCGGCCAGCATGGCGGCCGTGTCCTTGCCGTACAGGGACTCCATGATCCGGTTCTCGAAATAGACCGTGAAGCCCTCGTTGAGCCAGAAATCGGCCCAGGTGGCGTTGGTGACGAGGTTGCCCGACCACGAGTGCGCCAGTTCGTGCGCCACCAGGCTGACCAGCGAGCGGTCGCCGGCGATGATAGTCGGCGTGGCGAAGGTCAGGCGCGGGTTCTCCATGCCGCCGAAGGGGAACGACGGCGGCAGGACCAGCAGGTCGTAGCGGCCCCAGCGATACGGCCCGTAGAGCTTCTCGGCGGCCTCGACCATCTTCTCGACGTCGGCCAGCTCCCAGGCGGTGGCCTTCATCACCGACGGCTCGGTGTAGACGCCGGTGCGCTGGCCCAGCGGCTGGAACGTCAGGTCGCCGATGGCGATGGCGATCAGGTAGGGCGCGACCGGCTTGTCCATCCTGAAGCGGTAGGCGCGGCCGCCGGCGACGGGCTCGCCGTCCGGGGTCAGCTGCTCGGCGCTCATCACCGCCTTCAGGCCCTCGGGCGCGACGATGCGGGCGGTCCAGGTCTGGCGGATGCCCGGGCTGTCCTGGGTGGGGATCCAGGTGCGGTTGAGGATCGCCTCGCCCTGGCTGAACAGATAGGGCTTTTGCTTGCCCGCCGTCTGCGAGGGCGACAGCCATTGCAGCGCCGCGCCGTCCGGGGCGCTCTCATAGGCGATGACGATACGCTTGGCGCCGTTCAGGGTGACGGTCAGCGGCGCGCCCAGGTGCGGGTCGGCGGCCCCCAGCGTCCATTTCAGCGCCCGACCTCGCGCGTCGGTGATCGACTTGATCACCAGGCCCTTGGTGTCGAGCACCACGTCCTTGGCGCCCGGCGCGAGCTTGAGGTCGAGGGCGGCCGTGCCGACCATCTTCTTGCCCGTGAAGTCGGCGGTCAGGTCGAGGTCGACGTGGGTGACGCGGGCGATCTTCGGCTTGGCGTAGGAGTGGATGTCCGTCGCATCCGAGGCGGTCGACAGCGGGGCGACCATCGGCTTGGCCGGCGCGGCCTGGGCAACGGCGGGAACGGCGGCGGCGCCGAGCAGCGCGGCCATCAGGACGGCGCGCGGGGTGTGCAGGATCAGGGACATGAGCAATCCGTGGAAGCGGAACTTTGCCCCCTTATTCCAGATACGGACGGCTACAGATAGTCGAGCAGGCTCATGCCGGTCTTGATCGACCCGTCGGGGCCGAACATCGACGAAAGTTTCGCCGACAGGTTCTGCGTCGCGACCATCTTCTCGTACAGCGCCGGGGTCCAGCCGACCGCCTCGCGCTCCTCGCTGCTCATCGAGACGTACTGCGAGACCAGCGTGCGACCGAAGGCCGAGCCGTCGCCCGACTGCTGAGCCGCCTTCCAATAGGACGACACGCCCTCGCGGTTGCGGCTGCGGATCTCGCCGGCGGCTTCCTTGGCCTCGTGCTCGGAGAACTGGCCGCCCTTGTTCAGCGCGATAGCCGACAGCGAGCGGTCGTCGAAGCGGGCGAAGTCGATCTTGCCGGCGTCGGGACCGACGGCCATCCCCTCGCCGGTCGCCAGCGAATACTGCCGGTCCAGCGCCACGCGGACGTCGGCGACCACGTCGTCGATGTCGCGCGAGCGGGGGTTGGAGACGACGCCGCCATTGGCCTTGACGTAGGCGGCGACCGGATCGTCGGCGATGCCCGTCGGCGCGGTCCCCGGCTTGGCGGTGGACTGGCGCAGGCCCTCGACCAGGGCGGCCTTCTCGTTCTGCCACTTCAGCGTGGCCTTCTCCTCGGTCCCAGCGGCCTCGTGGCGGGCCAGGGCCGCCTTATAGAGGCCTGCATAGTCGCCGGTCACCCGCGCGTCGGCCGCGGGCCCGGCCAGGGCGGCGTTCTGCCCCGACTGCAATTGCAGGCTGGCGACCACCTGTTCCTCGATCGGGAAGCCGCCGCCCTGGTTCGAGGCGATGGCGTAGAGCGCCCGGCGGTCCAGGCCCGAGACGTCGATCGTCGCCTTGCCGTCCTTGAGCGCGCTGGTCGCCTTGGCGGCCGAGAGCAGGGAATCCAGGCTCTTGCGGGCGTCGGAGACGACAGTCGCCAGATCACGGCCGTCGGCCTTGTTGGCAAGCGCGGCCTGGGCCTGAGCGGACAGGGTGACGCTGACGCTGGAGGCGCCCGTCCTGGCCGCCTCGGCGGCCTTGGCCTGCTGCTGGGCGGCGGTTCCCGTCTGGGCCGTCGCCGCGCCGGAATAGGCATAGGCGGCGGCGTAGCCTTGCGACCCGATCCTGGTCATCACGCACTCGACCTCGATTCAACTTCGGCGAGTTGTATCAGGCTCGATGCGATTTGAAATGTTTGGAAATCAGAAGGTTGGTTGGTTAACGGCCGGGGCGTGGCCCTCCTCCTTCGACAAGCTCAGGATGAGGACCACTTCACAGGCCGTGCATTAGAACCTCACCCTGAGCTCGTCGAAGGGCGAGGTTCGCCTCCTACCCCTCGTGACCCGGCTTGCGCGGGGTGACCCAGGGGTCCGACACGTCGGCCAGCACCACCTCGATGCAGTCGACGGCCACCTTCAGGTCGCCGCCGCCGGCGAAGGTCAGCAGCACCGTGCCGCCCGGCGCCTCCTGGCCCGGCTCGAAGCCGATCGACAGAAGCTCGACGACCGCCTGCTTGGCGTCGCGGCGCAGGTTGCGGGCCTGGACGCCGGTGACGTCGCCCAGTTGCAGGGCCGAGCGCACGCGCTCGCCGCCCTTGCCCCGCTTGGCGCCCGCTTCCCAGCGGAAGCGATTGCAGGCGAGCGTCAGGGTGCGGGCGCCGGCGTCCCAGCGGATGTCGCCGATCTTGGCCACGGCGTCCTGCAGGGCGGCCGAAACCACCTCGAGATCGGTGGGCTCCTGGGCCAGCAGGCGAAGGGGGGCGGCGGTCATGGCTTACAGCTCCGGTTCGCCGTCGCCCTTGATGCGACGCACCTGGGCCCCGCAGGCGCCCAGCTTCTCTTCCAGGCGCTCGAAACCGCGATCCAGGTGATAGATGCGCGACACGACGGTCTCGCCGCGCGCCACCAGGCCGGCGATCACCAGGCTGACCGACGCGCGAAGGTCGGTGGCCATCACCTCGGCGCCTTCCAGCTGGGCGACGCCGCGCACGCGGGCCTCGCCGCCGTGCACCGAGATGTCTGCGCCCAGGCGCATCAGCTCGGGGGCGTGCATGAAGCGGTTCTCGAAGATGGTCTCGCGGATGCGGCTCTCGCCGTTCGCCGTCGTCATCAGGGCCATGAACTGGGCCTGCAGATCGGTGGCGAAACCCGGGAAAGGCGCGGTTTCGAGATCGACGGCGTTGAGGCGCGAGCCGTTGCGCTTGACGATGACGCCGTCCTCGGTGCGCACGACGGTGGCGCCGGCCTCCTCAAGCTTGACCGACAGGCTCTCGATCAGCTCCGGACGGGCCTTGGTCAGGCGCACTTCACCGCCGGCCATGGCGGCGGCGACGGCGTAGGTGCCCATCTCGATACGGTCGGGGATCACCGAATGCGTCGCGCCGTTCAGACGGGCGACGCCGGTGATGGTGACGGTGGGGGTGCCCGCGCCCTCGACCTTGGCGCCCATGGCGTTCAGGCATTCCTGCAGGTCGACCAGTTCCGGCTCGCAGGCGGCGTTCTTGATCACCGTCACGCCGTCGGCCAGCACGGCGGCCAGCATGGCGTGCTCGGTGGCGCCCACCGAGACGATCGGGAAGCTGATCTCGGCGCCCTTCAGGCCGCGCGGGGCCTGGGCGTAGACATAGCCTTCGTGCAGGTCGATCTTGGCGCCCAGAGCCTCCAGCGCCTGCAGGTGCAGGTCAACCGGACGCGCGCCGATGGTGCAGCCGCCAGGCAGGGAAACCTTGGCCTGGCCCGAGCGGGCGACCAGCGGACCCAGTACGTTGAACGAGGCGCGCATCTGGCGCACCAGGTCATAGGGCGCAAAGCCGCTGGTGATCTCCGGCGCGTGCAGGATGGTCTGCTGGCCGTCCGGACCGTCGCTTTCGGTGACGCTGACGCCCAGGCGCGTCAGCAGCTTGCCGAGGAATCGCGTGTCGGCCAGGCGCGGCATGTTGGTCAGGCGCAGCGGCTCGTCGGTGAGCAGGCTGGCGGCCATCAGCTTGATGGCCGAGTTCTTGGCGCCGCTCACGGGGATGACCCCGTTCAGCTGCGCGCCGCCGGTGATGGCGATGCGATCCAATGAAAATCCCTCGAACGCGCGAAAAAGACGTCCTTCGCGCGGGTCACATGTGAGGGCGCGGTTCTAACGCTTGCAAGAGGTCATGCAAGAGGCCGCGCCGATTCCACTATTCGTCGCCCGGCGGGGGCGATTCAGGCTTGGCCGCGGCGCTGGCGGGCGCCTTCCGACGGCGAAGGTTGGTTCGCAGGGCCTGGGCCAGCCGCGCCTCGCGATCGGCTTTTTCCTTGTCCTGGCTTGGGTTTGACGTCGGTGACCGGCTCATGTGTCCACAGGTGAATTGCGTGCGAACGTCGGTCTATACGATTTGGGCTTTGCAATCCCGGAAATCGTTGGCTATACGCCCCTCCTCGCCGCCGCCGTAGCTCAGTGGTAGAGCGCATCCTTGGTAAGGCTGAGGTCGGCAGTTCAATCCTGCCCGGCGGCACCACGGGGACCCAGATGGAAGTCTGGGTCCCCACCACACTCCAAAAATGCGGCGAGATCCAAACGCTTAAGGCGACGCGCGACGCGTCCTTAAAGGCTCCCCACCTCGCCGGCCGGGACCGGTCCCTGCACGAACTCGATCAGGTTTCCGGCCAGGTCGCGGATGAAGCAGGCCGTGCCGTGCGGCATGACCTTCAGCCAGACGATGTCGGCGCCCCTCCCCTTCAGCTCCTCGACCAGGGCCAGCACGTCCGGCGCGACGAAGGCCACGTGCTTGACCCCGTGGGTGTGGACATCGCGGTCGGGGATCCGGCGCTCGTCCGGCAAAGGCGCGGCGCCGGGAACCTCGAACAGCTCGATCCGCAGGTCGCCGTTGGCGATCATCGCCACCTGGGCGGGGATAGTCGGGATCTCGAAGCGGCGCTCCAGGCAAAAGCCGAGCACGCGCCCATACCACTCCACCGCCGCGTCGAGGTCGGGCACGCTGATTCCGCCGTGATGGAAGCCGTACCGAAAGCCGCTCATCGCAATTCGCCCCGCTGATCGCATGGGACACGCCATGCGAGGCGGCATTGTCGCGCGACGACGCCGGACCGCCACGCGCCTCGACGCATCCGTTCGCACAGCGAACGACGGCGTTCCGACCTTAAGTATAAGTGCCCTATACTTCACCAAGCTGAAGCTTGCGCGACGCAGAACGTAGACTTTCCGACACAGATAACTGGTTACCGATGCGCTGTCCTGACGCATTACGCGAGTCAGACGCGACCTATACACATCGATTAAGCATATCGTTTAACCACAGCTGATCGGGGGAGCGTCGATGACGTTCGACTTCGCACGCCAGGCCATCGGCTTGGCGGCCATAGCGGCCTGCTGCCTGCTTTCCGCCCTCGCCGCTCCCACCTTGGCCGCCGCCCAGGTCCTGGAGATCGGCGACGAAGGCGAGGTCACCCGCTTCGAGGGACCGGCCGTCTACACGGACGGATCCGTCGAGGCGATCGCGCCGCCGCCGGCGCCCATCGTCGAGGCCGGCCACGAGGAGGTCCGCCGCGAGATCGCCGCCGCGGCCGCCGCCTACGCCCTTGATCCCAACCTCGTGGAAGCCGTCGCCTGGCGCGAAAGCCGCTTCAAGCCCTCCGCCCGCTCTCGCAAGGGCGCCATGGGCGTCATGCAACTGATGCCCGCCACGGCCCGCGACCTGGGCGTCGATCCCTCCGACATGGCCCAGAACGTGCGCGGCGGGGCGATGTACCTGCGCCAGATGCTCACCCGCTTCGGCGGCGACGTGAAGCTGGCCTTGGCCGCCTACAACGCCGGCCCCGGCGCCGTTCTCAAGCATGGCGGCGTGCCGCCCTACGCCGAAACCCAGGCCTACGTGACCTCGATCCTCGGCCGCATGGCCGTGTCGGGCGCCGCCTTCGCCGTTCCCGCCCTCGGAGTCTCCAACTGATGCGCCAAATTCTGAAGACCAAGTTTGTAAGCGTCCGCGCCGCCGCCCTGGCGAGCGCTCTCCTCGCCGCCGCCGGCCAGGCCCATGCCCAGGCCGTGCAGGCCGATCCGCAGGGCTCGTCGGCCGTGCTGTCGGGCGTGATGTGGCTGCAGGGCACGCTGCTAGGCAACGTCGCCACCGCCGTGGCGGTGATGGCGGTGGCCGCCGTCGGCTTCATGATGCTGACCGGCCGCATGAACTGGCGCTACGGCGCGACCGTCATCCTGGGCTGCTTCATCCTGTTCGGCGCCACGACCATCGTCAGCGGCATCCGCACGGCGGCGGGCGCGTAAAGCCCGATGGCCGCTCCCCTCGATCGCGACGTGGTGTTCGGGGCCCTGACCCGGCCCCAGATGTTCGCCGGCGTGACCTACAGCTACTTCGTCGTCAACGGCGTGGTCACGACCGAGCTGTTCCTGATCACCAAGTCGTTCTGGGCGCTGCTGGCGGCGCTGGCAGTCCACGCGATCGGCTACGCGGCCTGCCTGCGCGAACCCCGCATCTTCGACCTGTGGCTGACCAAGGTCAGCCGCTGCCCCCGCGTACCCAATTTCCGGGCCTGGCGATGCAACAGCTACCAACCGTGAAGCCTAAGGCCAGCCGCGAGGCCTCGGCCGGCAAGCGCCTGCCCTACGCCCGCCTACTGGACGCGCGCACGATCGAGACCCGCGACGGCCTCTTGATGCAGGTGATCCACCTGGCCGGTCTGCCGTTCGAGACGGCCGACAGCGAGACGCTGAACTATCGCAAGGCCGTGCGCGACGTGATGCTGCGGGGCCTCGCCTCCTCGCGCTTCGCCGTCTACCACCACATCATCCGCCGCGAGGCCAGGGTCGGCACGGAGGGCGACTTCGCCGACGGCTTCAGCACGCGTCTCGACGCCGAATGGAGCGCGCGCCTCGCCGGCCGCAGGCTCTACGTCAACGACCTCTTCCTGACGATCGTGCGCCGGCCGCTGCAGGGCCAGGGCGGACTGATCGACAAGGCCCTGCGCCTGGCCAAGGGACCGGCCCAGACGAGCGGCCAGAAGGCCCAGGACCGCCGCGAACTCGACGCCGCCCGCGACAGCCTGGTCTCGGCCCTCGCGCCCTATGGCGCGCGCGTGCTCGGCCAATACCAAGGCGCCGGCGGGACCTGCTCGGAGCCGCTGGAATTCCTGTCCTGCCTCTATAACGGCGAGATGCGCCCGGTGCTGGCGCCGGAAGGCCACGCGGGCGAGTACCTGCCCTATCGCCGCGTGAGCTTTGGCCACGAGACGCTGGAACTGTCACGGGCCGGCGCCCTGGCGCGCGGTTTCGCCTCGATCGTCTCGGTCAAGGACTACCCCGCCCAGACCACGCCGGGCATGCTGGACGACCTGCTGCGCCTGCCGTGCGAGATGGTGGTGACGCAGAGCTTCGGCTTCGTCGACCGCCAGCCGACCCTGGACAAGATGAACCTGGCTTTGCGCCGCATGCGCGCGGCCGACGACGACGGGATCAGCCTGAAGGCCGACCTGATCCGCGCCAAGGACGACGTGGTCAGCGGCCGGGCGGCCTTCGGCGAGCATCACCTGTCGGTGCTGGTGCGCGGGCAGAGCCTGGAGGGCCTGGACCAATCCACCGCCGAGGTGATGAGCGCCTTCACCGAGATGGGCGCCATCGCCGTGCGCGAGGACGTCAATCTGGAGCCGGCCTTCTGGGCGCAGTTCCCCGGCTGCTTCAAGGACATCGCCCGTCGGGCGCTGATCTCGACCGCCAACTTCGCCGGCTTCGCCAGCGGCCACAACTTCCCGGTCGGCAAGGCCCTGGGCAACCACTGGGGCCCGGCGGTGACGCTGCTGGAGACCACCTCGGCCGGCCCCTACCACTTCAACTTCCACAAGGGCGATCTGGGCAACTTCACGATCATCGGGCCGTCGGGCTCGGGCAAGACCGTGGTGCTGAACTTCCTGCTGGCCCAGGCCCAGAAGTACGCGCCGCGCACCGTGTTCTTCGACAAGGACCGCGGGGCCGAGATCTTCCTGCGCGCCATCGGCGGCCGCTACGAGGTGCTGCGCCCCGGCCAGGCCACGGGCTTCAACCCGCTGGCGCTTGAAGACACGCCGGCCAACCGCCGCTTCGTCGCCGACTGGGTCACGCGCCTGGTCAGCCAGCCCGGCGAGACCCTGACGCCCGACGACCTGGCCCGCATCAAGGACGCCGTCGACGCCAACTATGACCAGGCGCCGAAGCTTCGTCGGCTGCGGTTCTTCGCCGAGCTGTTCAAGGGCGCGCGCCGGCCGGACGCCGCCGACCTCTTCGCCCGGCTGGCGCCGTGGCACGGGACCGGCGAGCACGCCTGGCTGTTCGACAACGCGCAGGACAGCCTGGATCTGTCGGCCGCCACCCTGGGGTTCGACATGACCCAGCTGCTGGACGACCCGGCCCTGCGCACGCCGGCCATGATGTACCTGTTCCACCGCGTGGAGCAGCGCCTCGACGGCCACCCGACCCTGATCGTCGTCGACGAGGGCTGGAAGGCGCTGGACGACGACGTCTTCGTCGCCCGGATCAAGGACTGGGAAAAGACCCTGCGCAAGCGCAACGGCCTGGTCGGCTTCGCCACCCAGTCAGCCCAGGACGCCCTGGAAAGCCGCATCGCCAGCGCTATCGTCGAGCAGGCCGCCACCCAGATCTTCATGGCCAACCCCAAGGCCCAGGCGAAGGACTATTGCGGCGGCTTCGGCCTGACCGAGCATGAGTTCGAGCTGGTCCGCAGCCTGCCCGACACCGCCCGCTGCTTCCTGATCAAGCATGGGACCGACAGCGTCGTGGCCCGCCTCAATCTCTCCGGCTCGCCCGAACTGCTGACGGTGCTGTCGGGCCGCGAGAGCACGGTGCGCCGGCTCGACGCCCTGCGCGAACGGCTGGGCGACGCGCCGGAGGCCTGGATGGCCAAGCTGCTCAAGGAGGCCGCATGACCCCGGTCGCTTGTCCTTCTCCTGACGCGGCCCTGGTTCAGGGCCTGATCGGCTCGGTCGACTGTCAGGTCCATGGCCTGGCCCAGGCCGGCTATGCGGCCCTGTCGGCGCCCGGCTCGCCGGTCTCCACCCTGCTGACCGTGCTGATGACCCTCTATGTGGGCTTCATGGGCTACCGGCTGGTGCTGGGGCGTGGAACCCTGCGCATCGGCGACGCCACCATCGCGGCCGTGAAGCTGGCTTTGGTCGTGGCGCTGGCCACCAACTGGGCGCTGCTGGAGACCCTGGCCTACGACCTGCTGTTCAAGGCCCCGACCGAGGTCGGCGCCCTGCTGCTGGGCCAGCTGGACGCCGGTCCCGGCAAGCTTGATCCCTATGTGCGGCTGCAATTCGCCTTCGACGCGTTGCAGGACGCCGCCCAGCATTTCGCCACCCGCGCCGGCGCCCGTGACGCGGCCCTGCAAGGCGGTCCGGGCTTCGCGGCCTTCGCCGCCAATGTCGGCGGCCTCGTCATGCTGCTCACCAGCCTGGGCGTGGTGCTGGCCTGCAAGGTGGTGCTGTCGGTGCTTCTGGCGCTGGCGCCGATCGTCGCCGGCCTCTTGCTGTTCGAGACCACCCGCGGCCTCGTCGAAGGCTGGCTGAAGGCGATGATCGCCCTCGCTATCCTGCCGATGATCGCCACCCTCGCCCTGTCGCTGGAGCTGGCCATGATGGCCCCCTCCCTGAAGGCCCTGGCGGCCATGAAGGACGTCCAGCAGTTCGCGCAGCTCGACATGGGTCCGGCGATCACCGTGCTGGTGCTGAGCCTGGTGTTCGCCGCCGTGCTGGTGGCCGCCGCCATAGCGGTGTGCGTGATCGCCGCCGGCCTGCGCCTGCCGCGCGAGCGCCAGATCGGCCAGGACGTCTCGCCCGTCTCCGCTTCCGACGTCTCGTCCGCCTCGCCGCTGGAGCCGCCCTCGCGCGCCGCCCACGTGGCCGCCGCCGCCATCAGCCTGGCCCGGCGCGAGGAACAGGCCGCCGCCAGCGCCGCCACATCCTCGCCCGTCGGTCCGCGCCGGCTGGTGGTGGTGGCCGACCGCACCGAGACCGCGCCCGCCGCCGGCTCGACCACCGCTCCGGCAGCCGCCGCCGTCCCGCTGGGCGCCAGCTATCGCCGCCCCGCCTCGCCCCGCCTCGCCGCCTCCGGAGCCCGGAGAGACCAGTGACCCCGCTTACCCGTTCCGGAGTTTCGCCCGTGAAGCGCCCGCTTCTGGCCCTGTCGCTCGCCTGCCTGCTGGCCACGCCGGCCCTCGCGCAAACGGGGGCCCAGACCGCCCCCGCCTCGGCGCCCGCGCCCGACCCGCGCATCCGCACCCTGCCCTACGACCCTGACCAGGTTTACCGCCTGAGCGGCGTGATGGGCTTCCAGACCATGCTGGAGTTCGCCCCCGACGAGCGGATCGAGAACGTCTCGATCGGCGACGCCCTGGGCTGGCAGATCACGCCCAACAAGCGCGCCACCCTGCTGTTCCTCAAGCCCGTGGACCGCGCCCCGGCCACCAACATGACCGTCGTCACCGACCGCCGCCGCTACGTCTTCGAGCTGTCGGTGTCGCCGGGCTCGGCCGACGCGGCCTATGTTGTGCGCTTCCGCTATCCGGCGGTTCCGGTCGAGATCGCCGCCCCGCCCGCCAAGCCGGCCGCGGCCGAACCGGCGCGCAACGCCGCCTACACCATCAAGGGCTCGGCCGCCCTGGCCCCCGCGCGGGTGTTCGACGACGGCCGCGCCACCTATTTCGCCTGGCCCAGCCAAGCCGAGCTGCCGGCGATCTTCGTCATCGGCGCCGACGGCTCCGAAGGCCTGGCCAACGCCGTGGTCAAGGACGGCTACCTGGTCGTCGACCAGCTGGCCCCGCGCTTCGTGCTGCGCAGCGACAAGGCCAGCGCCACCGTCGTCAACGCCGCCTGGCAAGGTCCGGGGAAGGCCCGATGACCCACGACATCGATCCGCGCCTGTCGCATGAGGTCCGGGACAACCTCGCCGCCGCCGACGCCCAGGCCCGCCCCGTGGTCGGCAAGGGCGGCGGGGTGTCCAACCTCGCCATCATGGCCGGCTTCGGCGTGTTCGGCGTGGCGGTGTTCGCCTGGCTGTCGAGCCATCGCGCCGACGCCAGCCAGCGCCCGCAAGCCGCGCCGCCCGCCGCCGTCCAGCCCGCGCCGGTAGCCAAGGTCGCCCAGGTGCAGGGGCCGCTCTACGCCGTGCCCGCCCCGCAGTTCACGGTCGACAACAGCGCCCCGGCCGATGCGGCCCCGCCCCCGGCGCCGGCCTACGCCCCGCCGCCGCCAGCCGCCGTGTTCGCGGGCCCGGTGGACGATTCCGGCCGTCGCCGCGCGCCTGCCCTGGTCGTCGACCTCAGCGACCGAGGCCAGCCCGCCGCCAAGGCCGCGCCCGGCAGCCCCGCCGCCGTCGCAGGCGAGGCCACGCGCGTGGCCGCCCTCAATCCCGACGAGCGCTTCGCCGACCGCGTAGGCCTGGACGAAGCCGCGCCTGCCAAGGCCACGGCAATGCAGGACCTCGACGCCGTCGTCCCGCAAGGCGCGGTGATCCCGGCGGTGATGGAGACGGCGATCAATTCCGATCTGCCGGGCCTAGCCCGCGCCATGGTCACCCGCGACGTCAAGAGCTTCGACGGCTCCACCGTGCTGATCCCGCGCGGCAGCCGGGTCATCGGCCAGTACAAGTCGGGCCTGGCGCTGGGCGCATCCCGCGTCTTCGTGATCTGGACCCGGGTGATCCGGCCCGACGGCGTGTCGGTGCAGATCGGCTCGCCGGCCGCCGACCCGCTGGGCCGCGGCGGCCTGGAAGGCAAGGTCGACCGCCACTTCTTCACCCGCTTCGGTGGCTCGATCCTGACCTCGGTGCTCAGCGCCGGCGTCGCGGCGGTCAGCAACAGCCGGGCCAATTCGCAGATCTACATCGGCTCGATGTCGGAGGCGGCCAACCTGGCCAACGCCGCCAAGGGGACCAACACCTCGCCGACCATCAAGACGCCACAGGGCGCGCCAGTGACGATCTTCGTCGCCCGCGACCTCGACTTCTCCGGCGTGCGGGGCCGCAAATGACCCATCACGCCCCCATGGGGGTCTATCTGGAGGCCTATCTGGCGCCGCTGGCGCCGTGGCTGGCCGATCCGGCGGTGACCGACCTCTACGTCAACCGGCCCGGCGAGCTGTGGGTCGAGCGGCTGGGCGGCGCGGTCGCGCCCGTCGCCGTGCCCGAGCTGGACGAGACCAACCTCTGGCGCCTGGCCCGGCAGGTCGCCGCCATCGCCCACCAGGGCGTCAGCCGCGAGCACCCCCTGCTGTCGGCCGTGCTGCCGGACGGCGCGCGGGTGCAGGTCGTCGCCCCGCCCGCCACACGCGGCGGGATCGTCATGGCCATCCGCAAGCACGTGGTCTCGGACCTGTCGCTGGGCGACTACGCCGCCGCCGGCGCCTTCGACCGCGCGACGACGCCGCAGACCCGCCCCGACGCGGCCCTGCGCGCCCTGCTCGACGCCGGCGACGTGCGCGGTTTCCTGTCGGGCGCCGTGCGGGCGGGCAAGAACATCGTCGTCAGCGGCGGCACCTCGACCGGCAAGACCACCTTCCTCAACGCCCTGCTGAAGGAGGTCCCGCTCGACCAGCGCCTGGTGCTGATCGAGGACGCCCCCGAGGTCCGCCTGGTCCACGCCAACGCCGTAGGCCTGGTGGCCGCGCGCGGGCAGCAGGGCGAGGCCCGGGTCGGGACCGAGGACCTGCTGCAGGCCAGCCTGCGCCTGCGCCCCGACCGCATCATCCTGGGCGAGCTGCGCGGGGCAGAGGCCTTCAGCTTCCTGCGCGCCGTCTCCAGCGGCCATCCGGGCTCGATGACCACCGTCCACGCCGACGACCCGCGCGGCGCCGTCGAGCAGCTGGCCCTGATGGCCCTGCAGGCCGGCGCCAACCTGCGACGCCAGGACGTGGTCGACCATGTCGAGCGCGTCGTCGACGTCTTTATCCAGCTTCACCGCCAGGACGGCGTCCGCGCCGTGCGGGAGATCGTGTTCACAGACCGCTAGAGCCGGCCTTCACCCACCTTGTTTTTCGCGTTCAGCGCGCCCGCACGCCGGGCGTGATCGGGGATCTATTGTCCATGCGTATCAGACTTCTAGCTTCGGGGTCCGGGATCGGCCTGGCCCTTCTTCTGACGGCCTGCGGCGGCGGTGGAGGCGGCGGCGGGGGATCCTCCGCGCCCCAGGGCGGCGGCGGCACGACACCGACCACCCCGCCCGCGCCGGTGGTGATCTCCGCGGCCGAGGCCTCGCGCCTGGCCAAGCAGGCGAGCTTTGGCCCCACGCCCGAACTGATCGACCAGATCGTCGCCGCCAAGAGCGCGTCGGCCTGGATCGACCAGCAGCTGGCGCTGAGCTCGAGCACCTACGCCGACATCGCCGGCAAGCCCGTGCCGACCAACTTCTGCACGGCCCAGAACCTGACCGGCACGGACCTCAGCAACTGCAACCGCGACAACTTCGGCGCCCTGCCGATGGCCATGCGGTTCTATTCCAACGCCATGGGCAAGGACGACCAGCTGCGCCAGCGCACGGCCTTCGCCCTGTCGCAGATCGTGGTCGCCTCGGACCTCGAAGTGCACACCACCGCGGGCCTGGCGACCTTCAACCAGGTCCTGCTCGGCAACGCCTTCGGCAACTACAAGGACATCCTGCGCGAGGTGACCCTGAACCCGTTCATGGGCAACTTCCTCGACATGGTCGACAGCAACAAGTCGGCCCCCAACGAGAACTACGCCCGCGAGCTGATGCAGCTGTTCTCGGTCGGCACGGTGATGCTGAACATGGACGGCACGCCCAAGACCGGCGCCGACGGCGCGGTGATCGCCACCTATTCCAACGCCGAGGTCAAGGAAGTGGCCCGCGCGCTGACCGGCTGGACCTACGCCCGCCTGGATGGCGCGGCGATCAGCGACTACGTCAAGGTCGACTACACCAAGCCGATGATCGTCAACGCCGCCCGGTTCGACACCGGCGCCAAGACCTTCCTCAACGTGACCATCCCAGCCGGCGCCACCCAGCAGCAGAACGTCGACACGGTGGTCGACACCGTCTTCAACCACCCCAACACCCCGCCCTTCATCTCCAAGCGGCTGATCCAGCAGCTGACCCTGGCCAACCCCTCGCCGGCCTATGTCGGACGGGTCGCGGCGGTGTTCGCCGACAACGGCGCGGGCGTGCGCGGCGACATGAAGGCGGTGATCAAGGCGATCCTCACCGACAGCGAGGCGCGCGGCTCGGCCGCCACGCCCGGCAAGGTCAAGGAGCCGGTGCTGTTCCTGACGGGCCTGGCGCGCGGCATGGGCCTGAAGTCCGACGGCTACGCCTTCTACTATCGCGACAACGGCCTGGGACAGATGCCCTTCCGCGCCCCGTCGGTGTTCAACTTCTATCCGTACGACTTCCCGCTGCCGCTGGGCTCGGGCGAGATGAGCCCGGCCAGCAAGCTGATGACCACCTCGACCATGGTCGCCCGCCACAACCTGGCCTGGGACTGGACCATGGGCGGCGAGGCCACCCGCGCCGAGTTCAAGTCGCAGCCGACCATCCCCGGCTCGGTTCCCGTCGAACTGCCCTGGACCCAGTGGGAGGCCCTGGCCGTCGACGAAGCCAAGATGCTCGAGCGCATCGATCTGGTCTTCCTCAACGGGACCATGACCTCGGCCCAGCGCAGCGCGCTGTCGTCGGCCATGGCCGCCGTCAAGAACACCGACCCCGCCATCCAGGCGCGCAAGCGGGCGCAGGTCGCCCTCTACATCGTCGCCTCCTCGCCCCACTTCCAGGTCGATCGCTGAGCCATGACCCTTTCCCGCCGTGATTTCGGCCGGCTGCTCGCCGGCGCTTCCGCCACCGCCGCCCTCGCCCAGATCGGGGTCTCGGCCGCCATCGCCGACACCTCCAGCTATCGCGCCATGGTCGGGGTCTTCCTGTTCGGCGGCAACGACGCCTGGAACATGGTGATCCCCAACGACGAGCGTTACGCCGACTACGCCGCCAAGCGCTCGGCCATCGCCGTCAAGCAGGACGCCCTGATGCCCCTGACCGGCACGGCGTTCGGCCTGCACCCGGCCATGGCCCCGCTGAAGACCGCCTGGGACGAGGGCGCGCTCAGCGTCGTGCTCAACACCGGCACGCTGTTCCAGCCGCTGACCAAGACCATCTACCAGAGCCGCCCGGATCTGCGCCCGCTCAACCTGATGTCCCACGAGGACCAGCAGAACGAGTGGCAGGGCATGCGCATGCGCGAAAAGAACCTCGACGGGTTCATGGGCCGCATCCTCGACCGCGCCGAGGCCGCCGAGATACCGCCGCTGGTCTCGATCGCCGGTTCACAGCTGGCCCTGCTGGGCAGCCGCAAGTCGCCGCTGATCCTGCCCTCCAGCGGCGGCATTTCGCGCAGCGGCTACAACGCCGCCAGCACCGACGCGGCGACGATCGCCCGCCAGCAGGCGCTAAACGCCTTCTCGGACGCCTCGGCGTTCGGGGCGGTGACCGACTTCACCGGCCGGGGCATGTCGTCGGCCTACGCCCAGGCGGCGACGGCCAACGCCATCGTCACCTCGACGACTTCGGTGGTGGACCAGCATTTCAAGAACCCGACGACGGGCGCGACCCTGACCAGCGAGATCTCGCGCCAGCTCCTGCGGGCGGCGCGGATGATCGAGGCCCGCAACACCCTGGGCCACGCCAAGCAGACCTTCTTCGTCAGCCAGGGCGGCTACGACACCCACAACGGCCAGGCCGCCTCGCACAACAGCCTGTACGCCGACCTCGCCATGGCCCTGGCCGCCTTCTACAACGCCATGAAGGCGCTGGGCGTGGCCAACAACGTCACCGCCTTCACGATGTCGGACTTCGGCCGGGTCTACAAACCCAACGCCAACGCCGGCACCGACCATGCCTGGGGCTCCAACCACCTGGTGCTGGGCGCCGCCCTCGCCAAGGGCAAGGTCCACGGCCGCTATCCCGACACCACCTACGGTGGGGCCGAGGACGCCTACAACGACGGCCGCTGGATCCCCAGCATCGCCGTCGAGGAATATGTCGGCGCCATCGCCCAGTGGTACGGCGTCTCGCCCGCCGACATGCCGTACGTCTTCCCCAACTGGGCGACCTGGAACGGTGGTGGTCGGGGGCCCGTGCCGTTGTTCGGGTAGGAGACGCCCGCTCCTCCCCCGCCTGCGGGGGAGGGGGACCACGAAGTGGTGGAGGGGGCGAGACTGGGCTCGGCGCTCCGTCCCTCGCCCCCTCCGTCACGCTGCGTATCCTCAGCGCACCACCTCCCCCGTTTTACGGGGGAGGAGCAAAGGCCAGCTCCGCCAGCCCCTGCTCGCGCGACACCACGGGCGCATAGCCCAGCTGCGCGCGGGCCTTGGCGATGCTGACAGTCACCTCGACGGCGGAGGTCGCGTAGACCTGCCGGCTGAGCGGCCCCTTGATCCGGCCGCCGCTGATCGCCGCCAGGGCGTCGCCGACGCCGGCGATGGTCTTCAGAAGGCCGCGCGGCACGACCTTGTCCGGCGCGGTCAGCCCCTGCGTGGCCAGGAGGCGCGTGGCGAAAGACCGAAACTCCACCGGCTCGCCGTCGGTGATGAAATAGGCCTCGCCGCCCGCACCGTTCTTCAGGGCCAGGACTACGCCCTCGCACAGGTTGGCCACATGGGTGGTCGAGGTGCGATAGCGGCCGCCATCGATCCAGGCGAAGGCGCCCGAGCGTACGGCGTCGGCCAGCTGCGGCAGGGCCGTGGTGTCGTCGCGCCCCCAGACGAAGCGCGGCCGCACGGCCATGACCTCGAACCCCGGCTCGCTCATCGCCAGCGCCAGGCGCTCGCCCTCAGCCTTGCTCTTCGAATAGGCGCCAGCCGGGCGGCGCGGATAGGCATGGTCCTCGGTCGCCCCGACCAGCGGTGCGCCGTCCAGCAGCACCGACTCCGTGCTGATCAGCACCGTGCGCGACACGCCCGCCGCCTTGGCCGCATCGAGCACCGCGCGGGTCCCCTCGACATTGATCCGCGCAAGACGCGCCTCGACGCCGGCCCCATGATCGGTGTCGGCGGCGGCGTGGACCAGGGCGTCGCAGCCGGCCATGCCCTCCGCCAGGCGCGGATCGAAGAGGTCGCCCTCGAAGGGCTCGGCGTCCAGACCGCGCACGGTCTCGATGGCGGCCGTGCTGCGGGCCAGGGCCACGACATGGATGCCGTCGGCGACGAGGCGGCGGATCAGGTTGCGGCCGACATAGCCGCTGCCTCCGGTGAGGAACAGGCGCGCGGGCGCACGCCCGCCGGCGGCGGGTTCGTTGAAGCTCATGGTCTCAAGTCCTTGGGGGTGGGGTCTTCAGGTCGTCTTC
>CBINOL010000102.1:0-18581 GCA_966252285.1 uncultured Caulobacter sp. | reverse complement strand
GGAGGTGGCCCGGAGGGCCGGAGGGGGGCCGTTCTCAGCTTCCGAATAGCTGGACGGCTTCAGCTACTCCCCTCTCCGTCGGCTTCGCCGACACCTCTCCCACGGGGAGAGGATCGCCGTCCTCAAAGGAAACTTGCCCACCCATTCAAACGGCCGTTAGACTTCGCCCATGTCCGACGACCTGACCGAGGCCCAGAGCGCCGCCATCCCGCCCGGCTACGCCCAGCTGAACTGGACGCGAGGGTTCGGGCGACAGATCGGGCCGCTTTACGAGTGCGCCGACGGCCCCGGCGAGGCCACGCTGGGTTTCCGCGTCGAGGAGCACCACACTAACGGCCTGGGCAATTGCCACGGCGGCATGCTGATGAGCTTCGCCGACATGGCCTGGGGCCGGATCATCTCGCTGCAGAAGTCCTATTCCTGGGTGACGGTGCGGCTGATGACCGACTTTCTGTCGGGCGCGCAGCTGGGTGAGTTTGTCGAGGGCCGGGGCGAACTGCTGGCCGAAGAGGACGGGATCTTCACCGTGCGCGGCCGCATCTGGACCGGCGAGCGCACCCTGATGACCGGCACGGGGATCTTCAAGGCGCTGTCGCCCCGCAAGCCGCGCCCCGGCGAAATCGCCTATCGCGAGGAGGCCTGAGCATGGCCGACGACCACAGCCCGCCCGCCTCGCTGCTGGCCCCGTTTAACGGCGCCCGGCCGCCCGCGCCCGCCTGGTTCGAAGGCGCGATCGCCATCGAACCCGAACGCTCGACCATCGCCGTCGAGGGCGTCGACATCGAGCTTCTGACCTGGGGCGAGGTCGGCAAGCCGGGCTTGCTGTTCCTGCACGGCAACGGCGCCCACGCCGACTGGTGGAGCTTCATCGCCCCGTCTTTCGCCAAGGACTGGCGGGTGGCGGCGATCTCGTGGGCCGGCATGGGGAGCAGCGGGTGGCGCGAGGCCTACAGCGCCGACACCTTCGCCGCCGAGGCCTTCGCCGCCGTCGAGGCGGCCCAGCTGGAAGCGGGCGGACACAAGCCGATCTTCGTCGGCCACTCGTTCGGCGGCTTCCCCACCCTGTTCTGCGCCGCCCGTCACCCTGAGCGCCTGCGCGGGGCGATCATGGTCGACACCTCGATCCAGCCGCCGGAGAAGCGCTGGAAGGGCCCGCCCCCGCGCTCGGGCTTCGGGACCAAGGTCTACCCGACCCTGGAAGAAGCCCTGACCCGTTTCCGCCTGGCGCCGCCGCAGCCGTGCGAGAACCTCTACATCGCCGACCACATCGCCCGCCGCTCGCTGAAAGAAGTCGACGGCGGCTGGACCTGGAAGTTCGACCCGGCCATCTGGCAGCGGTTCTCGATGCCCGACCTTGGCCTGCTGCTCGGCGAGATCGCCTGCCCGGCCGCCCTGATGTGGGGCGAGCGGTCCGGGCTTATGCACGCCGAGACCTTGGACTATATGATCGCGCACATGCCCAAGGACGTGCTGCGCTTGCCCATCCCCGACGCCGACCACCACGTGATGCTCGACCAGCCCCTGGCCTTCGTCGCCGGGCTCCGCGGACTGCTGGCCGCCTGGGCCTGACCGTGGGCGGCAAATCCAACGGACCGGTGCTGGTCTACACGCCCGATCGCGGCATCGGCGACCTGATGTGGCACCTGCCGACCATCCGCGCGATCGCGGCGACCACGCCCGAGGGGCAGGTGGTGCTTGCCGCCCGCCCCGCCAGCCGCGCCGCCGAGGTGCTGGCCGTCGAGCCGACGATCTCCAAGGTGGTCGACGCCCCCAACTACAAGGACAGGCTCAAGGGCGTCCGCGAGGTGCTCGACTTCCTGCGCATCTGCCGCACCGAGAAGCCGCGCGCGGTGTGGATTCTGGAGAAGATCGACCGTCCCGCCATCGCCGCGGCCCTGGCCGGCGTGCCCGAGCGGCGTGGCTTTGGCCTGGGTCACGGCCAGGAGGGCTGGCTGAACACCGGCCCCTACCTGCCCAAGTCCATGCGGCCGGCTCACCGGATCGACAAGCTGGAGGCCTTCGAGAAGGCCCACGGCCTGGTCGTGACCAGCCGCGAGCCGGAACTCAAACTCGATCCTGCGGCCCTGGCCGCCGTCGCCGCCCGCTACGCCGACCGGCCCGGCCCGTGGCTGACCCTGGGCATCGGCGCCAGCGAGCTGCCGCGCACCTGGCCGGCCGAGCGCTTCGCCCAGGCCGCCGCCGCGCTCTCCGACCTCTTCGGCACGGTGTTCTGGATCGGCGGCCCGTATGAGGCCGAACGCGCCAGGGCGGCGATCGGCGACCTGCCCGGCAATGTCGTGGCCTGCGACCTGAAACTGGACCAGTCGGCGGCGCTGATCGCCCTGTCGGCCGGGTTCCTGGGCAACGACTCGGGGCCGCTGAACGTCGCCGCCGCCGTCGGCACGCCCGCCGTGGGCCTGATGGGCACCAGCCCGGTGCCGGCCTATTCGCGCTGGCTGTCGATCCTCGACGGCGGCCATGGCCGCATCACCGACATCACGGTCGACCAGGCGGTGGAGGCCGTGCGCGCCCGCTTTTCGACCGAGGCCTGGGACAATCGGTCCGTCGTGGACGCTTGAGCCCCGGGCCACGCCGTTGTATCGGCGATATGCCAATAATCTTTCCACAGGGACGAAACGACATGGCCGGCGACTACCACCGCGGTGAAATGGACATCCACGAGCAGGCCGCGACCTACGACGCGTTCGGCAAGATGACCAAGTGGGGTTCGCTCGCCGTCGCCGTTCTGGTCACCTTCTTCACCCTGCTGTTCTGCACCCCGGCCGGCTTCATCGCCGCGGCCGGCGTGGCCGTCGTGATGACTGCGCTGGGCATTGTGTTCCTTCGGGAAAAAGCCGCGCCGGCTCACTGACACCGGTAGACATCGGCAATTTTTTGCGCCCGATGCGTGGACAATCCTCGACAAAGGGCAAGAACCTCCCCTAAAGAGCGCTCCAAGCTGCTGGAGCGACGTTCGACGAAAGTGTTAGCTTTTCGTCGAACGTCGTTTCAACTTTGGGATCTTGGGCCGGTGCGAAACGCGCCGGTTCGGAGAGCGAACAACGCTCCGGGGGAGGTATGCCGATGGCCGTCATCGCCGTCACGAAAGAGACCCGCGCAGGCGAGACGCGGGTCGCCGCGACGCCCGAGACCGTCAAGAAACTGACCGCCGCCGGCTTCTCGCTGGTGGTCGAGGCCGGCGCCGGAACCGCCGCCTCCTACCTCGACGCCGACTACGAGGCGGCCGGGGCCAAGCTGGCCGAGACCGCCAAGGACGCGATCAAGGACGCCGACGTCCTGTTCAAGGTCCGCGCGCCCGAAGCCGCCGAGATCGCCGCCCTGAAGAGCGGCGCGATCGTCGCCGCCGCCCTCAATCCCTACCAGGACAAGGACACGCTGAACGCGCTGGCCAAGGCCGGCGCCAGCGCCATCGCCATGGAGTTCATCCCGCGCATCACGCGGGCCCAGGTGATGGACATGCTGTCGTCCCAGGCCAACCTCGCCGGCTATCGCGCCGTGATCGAGGGGGCCGAGGCCTACGGCAAGGCCCTGCCGATGATGATGACCGCCGCCGGCACCGTCGCCGCGGCCAAGGTGTTCATCATGGGCGTGGGCGTGGCCGGCCTGCAGGCCATCGCCACCGCCCGCCGCCTGGGCGCCGTGGTCACCGCCACCGACGTCCGCCCCGCCACCAAGGAGCAGGTCGAAAGCCTGGGCGCCAAGTTCCTCGCCGTCGAGGACGAGGAGTTCAAGAACGCCCAGACCGCCGGCGGCTACGCCAAGGAGATGTCGGCCGAGTACCAGGCCAAGCAGGCCGAGCTGGTCTCCAGCCACATCGCCAAGCAGGACATCGTCATCACTACCGCCCTGATCCCGGGCCGCCCCGCGCCCAAGCTGGTCAGCGCCGCCCAGGTGGCGTCGATGAAGGCCGGCTCGATCCTGGTGGACCTGGCCATCGAGCAGGGCGGCAATGTCGAGGGCGCCAAGCTGAACGAGACCGTGGTCACCGCCAACGGCGCCAAGATCCTCGGCCACGCCAACCTGCCCGGCCGCATCGCCGCCGACGCCAGCGCGCTCTACGCCCGCAACCTGTTCGCGCTGTCGTCCCTGTTCCTGAACAAGGAAGGCGCCTTCGCGCCCAACTTCGAGGACGAGATCCTGCAGGCCGCCGTCGTCACCAAGGGCGGCGAGATCGTCCATCCGAACCTGAAGACCGCCTAAGCGCCATCAAGAAAGGGAGGCTCCCATGGAAGCCGTCGACCCCACCGTGTTCCGCCTGGCGATCTTCGTGCTCGCCATCTTCGTCGGCTACTACGTGGTCTGGAGCGTGACGCCCGCGCTGCACACCCCGCTGATGGCCGTCACCAACGCCATCTCGTCGGTGATCATCGTCGGCGCGCTGCTCGCCGCCGCCGCGCACGGCGCGTCGGGTGAAGCCGCCGCCGGCTCGGTGTGGATCTCCAAGGGGGCCGGCGCCGTCGCCGCGGCCTTCGCGGCGGTCAACATCTTCGGCGGCTTCCTCGTCACCCAGCGGATGCTGGCCATGTACAAGAAGAAAGAGAAAAAGTGAGCGGCGAGCGCCACTTGGGGGAAATGACATCATGAACGCCAATCTCGCCGCCATCCTGTACCTCGTCTCCGGGGTGCTGTTCATCCTGGCCCTGCGCGGGCTTTCCAGCCCCGAGACCAGCCGCAAGGGCAACACCTACGGCATGGTCGGCATGGCCATCGCCGTGGTCACCACCCTGGCGACGCTGTGGAGCCAGGGCGCGCTCGACGCCGTGACCCTGGGCCTGATCGTCGGCGGCGTCGCCGTCGGCGGCGGCGTGGGCGCGGTGATCGCCCGCAAGGTGCCGATGACCTCGATGCCGCAGCTGGTCGCCGCCTTCCACAGCCTCGTCGGCATGGCCGCGTGCCTGGTGGCCGTGGCCGCCATCTACACGCCTGCCGCCTATGGCATCGTCGGCGAGGACGGGCACATCCACCTCAACAGCCTGATCGAGCTGTCTTTGGGCCTGGCCATCGGCGCCATCACCTTCACCGGCTCGGTCATCGCCTTCGCCAAGCTGAACGGCAACATGGGCGGCGCGCCGATCCTGCTGCCGGCCCGCCACCTGCTGAACATCCTGATCGCCCTGGCCATCGTCGCGCTGATCGTGGTGCTGGTCGTCACCGGCGGCCAGGCCAAGTGGGCCTTCTGGGGCATCTTCGCGCTGAGCCTGCTGATCGGCGTCACCCTGATCATCCCGATCGGCGGCGCCGACATGCCGGTCGTGGTGTCGATGCTGAACAGCTATTCGGGCTGGGCGGCCGCGGCCCTGGGCTTCACGCTGGAAAACACCACCCTGATCATCACCGGCGCTCTCGTCGGCTCGTCGGGCGCGATCCTGTCCTACATCATGTGCAAGGGCATGAACCGCTCGTTCGTCTCGGTGATCCTGGGCGGCTTCGGCGCCGATGCGGCCGCTGGCGCGGCGGGCGGCAAGGTCGAGACGCGCCCGGTCAAGCAGGGCTCGGCCGACGACGCGGCCTTCATCATGAAGAACGCCAGCAAGGTGATCATCGTCCCGGGCTACGGCATGGCTGTCAGCCAGGCTCAGCACGCCCTGCGCGAAATGGCCGACAAGCTGAAGGAAGAGGGCGTGGAGGTGAAGTACGCCATCCACCCCGTCGCCGGGCGGATGCCGGGCCACATGAACGTTCTCCTCGCCGAAGCGAACGTCCCCTACGACGAGGTGTTCGAGCTGGAAGACATCAACAGCGAGTTCTCGACGGCGGACGTCGCCTTCGTGATCGGCGCCAACGACGTCACCAACCCGGCCGCCAAGACCGACCCGACCAGCGCCATCTTCGGCATGCCGATCCTGGACGTCGAGAAGGCCCGCACCGTCCTCTTCGTCAAGCGCGGCATGTCGTCGGGCTATGCCGGCGTCGAGAACGAGCTGTTCTTCAAGGACAACACCATGATGCTGTTCGCCGACGCCAAGAAGATGGTCGAAGGCATCGTGAAGGGCCTCTGAGCCCTCTCCCCTCGAACAAACGAAAGCCCCGGCCGCAAGGCCGGGGCTTTTTCGTTTCCGTCTCAAGCAAAGGCCCCGGTTTTCACCGGGGCCTCCGCGGCGGATTGGTCGTCATGGATGGCGCTTCAGAAGGCCGCCACCGCCACCGGCTTCATGCGGCCGGCCGAGGCCAGGGCCTGGCGCTGCTTGGTCGACAGCTTGTCGTTGATCTCGGCGCGAACCTCGAGCGAGCAGGCGCGGCGCGACAGCAGGTCCAGGCGTTCCTTCATGGCGCGGGCGCGGCAGAAGCGCTTGGTGGCGTCGGTGGCGCGGGCGTCGAACTCGGCGGCGTCGGCCGGGTTGGCCAGGTTCAGGTCGCCGACCCGCACCGTCACCGGGCGCTCGCCGGCGTGGGCGGCCTGGGTGATGCCGATCAGCGGCACTGCCGCCAGGGTCAGGGTCGCGATCGTGGTGAGGCTGATCATGAACTTGCGCATCTGGGTCTTCCCTCTGTTCCCGGGCGCGTCCGCCGCGCCTCCATGAACAAAGGTGTACTGAACGATACTTGAAGAGTCCCGTTAAGTGTCGTTCATGACTCCGTATTCACAGTATTGCCTGCATTTAATATTCTAAAATTCGCGTAATGTTTGACAAATTCGCGACATCGCAAAGCCGAGCTCTCGTCGCCCCCAAAGGCCAAGCTGCCGCCTTTCCGCCCGATCGGTCTGGCAAAGAGCCGCGTTCACGATCGCGAAAGGCCAAGTCTCTAAAGACGACGCCGGTCGCGCAGCCTGCCGACCGGCAGGCTCCACCCCATATGCCGGGACCGCGCCACGAGGCGCCTCAGGCATCCGACCGACCCACGAGGTTTTCGCCCCTTGGCGCCAGACACCCAGGCCCAGCCCGCTCGCAACTACGCCCTGGCGCTGACGCTCGGCTTCGCCGTGGCGCTCGCCGCGGCGTCCGTGCCGGCCGCCCGCGCCCTGGCCGACCTGATCGCGCCGACGCCGATAGCCGAACCCGCGGCCGCCGCGCCCGCGACGCCGCAGCCGGCCCCGCCGCCACCGCCCGCCTACGCCTTCGACGCACCCCTGCCCGGCCGCGAGATCGCCTCGCCCTTCGGCCTGCGCCAGCTGCCGTGGGAAGAAGGCGGCCGCCTGCACGAGGGCGTCGACATCGCCGCCCCCTCCGGCACGGCGGTGAAGGTCGCCGCCGACGGCATCGTCGCGCGCACCGGGACCGACCCCGGCTACGGCCGCTTCGTCGAGGTCAGGCACAAGGACGGCTTCTCCACGCTCTATGCGCACCTGGGCCGCAACCTCGGCATGAAGAAGGGCGTCTATGTGAAGCGCGGCACGCCGATCGCCGTGGTCGGCGACAGCGGCCGCTCGACCGGCTCGCACCTGCATTTCGAGATCAGCCGCAAGGGCCGCCCGCTCAACCCCGCCCATTTCATGGACAAGACCTTCGCCAGCGCCGAGGAGCTGCCGCTGAAGGCCGCCGCCCGCGTGCCGCGCAAGGTGCGCCTGGCCCACGTGTCGCGCTGGCCCGAGGGCATGAAGGAAAAGGTCGCCGCCCGTCGCGCCGGCAAGGGTCAGGCCGTTCGCGGCGAAGACGGCCGCGTGCGGGTGCGGATCGAGGTCGCTGCCAGCTAGGGCGCGACCTTTGGCGGGAACCTGACGGTCACGATGGTCCAGGCCCCGATGACGTTGTAGCCGTCCAGCGAGCGGGTCTTCACCTTGTAGCGATCCGCCAGCTTGAGCGCCGCCTCGCCGAAGCCGGCCTCCTCCGGCCACTGCCTGTGGACCTTGCAGTTCATGAACACTCCCTTCGGGCCCACGATGCAGTGAAGACTGGCGCTCCCCGTCAGCCCCGCCTTGCGAGCGGCCTCGGGATAGACCGCGACGATGTCCTGCACGCTCGGCTGCCTGACCCAAAGCTGGCCGGACAACATTCTTCCAGGCGACGGCCCGAGGACAGGCTTGGGCGGCGCCGAGGTGACAACCGGTCCGGAGGGGTTCAGCGGCTGCGACGCCGGCTGGGCGAAGCCTCCGGCCGGCGCCGACGCTCCCAGCGCGACAAAGGCAAGCCCCATCCACCGGCTCGCCAGCGAGCGCCCCTTCGGCTTGGCCATCCGCTCACTCACGCTCGGAGCCTTCACCCAGCAGCAGGTGGCCGAACCAGCTGACCACGCCGATCACGATCGCCCCGAAGACACCGGCCCAGAAGCCGCTCACGGCCAGCCCCGGCAGGATGTAGGCCACCAGGCCCAGCATGGCGGCGTTCACCACCAGCAGGAACAGGCCCAGGGTCACCAGGGTGATGGGCAGGGTCAGAAGCACCACGACGGGTCGCACCACCGCATTCACCAGGCCCAGCAGCAGGGCGGCGATGGCGATCGTCTGCCAGCCCGCGGCATGGATCCCGGGCACGATACGCGAGGCCAGCCACAGGCCGAGCCCCGCGAAAAGGGCGCGCAAGAGAAAGCCGGTCATGCGGTAGCTCCCCGAAGTCGGCGCCGACCCTGACGCCCGCGAAAGATGCAGACAAGCCCCGTTCGCGTCCCAGCATGCGAAATGTCGACAAGACGACGGTGAGCCTGTTCAATGAAGCGTACTGTTCAGCACCGGCCTAGGCCGCTTGGAGCCGCCGCCGTGACCACAGCCCCATTTTCGCGCGTCCTCATACCTGATCGGCCCTGCGCATGACCGCGGCGCCCACGCCTGAACAGATCCAGGCCTGCGACCGCGAACCGATCCACATTCCCGGAGCGATCCAGCCGCACGGCGTGCTGCTGGTCCTGGACCGCGACAGCCTGACGGTGCGCACGGCGGCCGGCGAGGTCGCCGGCCTGCTGCAGGTCGACGCCTGGCTGGGCCGGTCGGTCGGCGCCCTGATCGGCGACGAGCTGGCGGCCCAGGTCGCCGCGATCTCGAACTCGCGCCCGGCCGGCGGCTTCGTCGGCGTGCTGCCTCGCGGCGGCCGCAACCTCGACCTCAGCGCCACGGTGCAGGGCGACCTGGTGCTGCTGGAGATCGAGCCCGGCCTCGAGCGGCCGATGGCCGGCTCGCAGATCCTGGCCCACCTGGAGGCGGCGGCCGCGGCCTTCGAACGCTGCCCGGGCCTGAAGACGCTGTACGATCGCGCGGCGCTCGAATTTCGCCGCCTGACCGGCTTCGACCGGGTGATGATCTATCGCTTCGGCGACGACGACGCCGGCGAGGTGGTCGGCGAGGACCGGGCTCATCACCTCAAGAGCTTCCTCAACCACCGCTTCCCCGGTTCGGACATCCCCAGGCAGGCCCGCGCCCTCTATGTGCGCAACCTGGTGCGGGTGATCCCCGACTGCGCCTATGCGCCCGCCCCGCTGCAGCCGCCCCCCGAAACGCCGCTCGACATGAGCGACCTGGCCCTGCGCAGCGTCTCGCCGGTGCACATGCAGTACATGCGCAACATGGGCGTGGCCGCCTCGGCCTCGGTGTCGATCGTCAAGGACGGCCGCCTCTGGGGCCTGGTCGCCTGCCACCACGACAGTCCGCGCCTGCTGCCCTACGAGGTCCGCGCCGCCTGCCGCGCCCTGGCCGGGGGTCTGGCCCGCCAGATCAAGGCCAAGGAAGAGGCCGAGACCTGGCGCGAGAAGCTTCGCCTGCGCGCCCTGGGCGACGACGTGACGGCCGTTCT
Organism: uncultured Caulobacter sp.; assembly: GCA_966252285.1. Lineage (GTDB taxonomy): Bacteria > Pseudomonadota > Alphaproteobacteria > Caulobacterales > Caulobacteraceae > Caulobacter. Next base: position 8,901 of record CBINOL010000102.1, on the reverse strand, counting down.
GGCCCAGTCCGACGTCGGCGACCTGTCGCTGGAGGAGCACGCCGCAGACCTGGTCGCCCTGGGCGAAGCCGACGGCGTGGCGGTGTTCCGCGACGAGCGCATCGAGACCGCCGGCAAGACGCCGCCGCACACGGCCCTGGCCATGCTGCGCGACTGGCTGCTGGACGTCGACGCCGGCGGGGTGATCGCCACCGACCGCAGCGAGACGGTGTTCCCCGGCGCCGGCGCGTTCAAGAGCTGGGCTTCGGGCCTGATGGGCGTGGTGGTCGAGCGCTCGCCGCTGCTGGCGGTGCTGTGGACCCGCGCCGAGGAGGTCGAGGTCGTGCGCTGGGCCGGCGATCCCTACCGCACCGCCAAGGCGGCAGGCGGCGACGGGGCGCTGACGCCGCGCGCCTCGTTCGACGCCTGGACCGAGACCGTGCGCGGCCGCTCGCGCCCCTGGAGCCACTCCCAGACCGAGGCCGCCCTGCGCCTGCGCCAGGACCTGCTGGACCTGCGCCGCGCCCGTCGCACGGCCGAACTGAACAGCCAGCTGCGCGCCACCCTCGACGACAAGGACGACCTGCTTCGGCAGAAGGACTTTCTTCTCCGCGAGGTGAATCACAGGGTCCAGAACAGCCTGGCCCTGGCCGCCGGCTTCCTGACCATCCAGATGAAGGCCATCGAGGACCCGGCCGCCCGCGCGCCGCTGGAGGAGGCCAGCCGCCGCCTGACCGCCGTGGGCCTGGTGCACCGTCGGCTCTATCGCGGCGACCAGCTGGAGACCGTCTCGCTGGACCGCTACCTGGTCGAACTGGCCGAGGAACTGGTGGAGTCGCTGGGCCAGGAATGGTCGCGCATGGTCCGCGTCGACGCCGCCCCGGCCACCGTCTCGACCGACAAGGCCGTGACCATCGGCCTCGTCGTCACCGAACTGGTGATCAACGCGGTGAAATACGCCTATGGCGGCCGGCCGGGCCGGGTCGACATCGGCCTGACCGAACAGGGCGGCCGCGTGCGCATCTCGGTCGCCGACCAGGGCGGCGGCAAGCAGGGCCCGCGCGTCGGCTTCGGCAGCAAGATGATGGACGCCATGGTCCGCCAGCTGGCCGGAACCCTGGCCTATCACGACAACAATCCCGGCGTACGCGCGGAGCTGGACGCGCCGGCGGGGTAGGCGATCCTTCTCCCCTTGCGGGAGAAGGTGGCGGCGAAGCCGTCGGATGAGGGGTCTCTCAGACATTCGACGCCCGCCTCAGCCTGGCCGCCATTCGCAGCTTTGAGATTTGAGAGACCCCTCACCCGACCTCCCTCCGGGAGGCCACCCTCTCCCGCAAGGGGAGAGGGAGAGCATCCAAACGCCCCTTGCAATTTTGAGAATGATCGTTCATTTTTTTGAGAATGAACGTTCATTCCGCCATCGAAATGTCCAATACCTGAGCCACGGTGTCGGACATTACAAATGCGTTATCGCCCTTACCTTAGCCGCAACCCGTACCTATCTCACCCATTCGAAAGTGGGCTCCGGACGCCAAGTTGGCGCCCAGCCCAGGGGATGTTGAACTCATGGCTGTGAATTCCTTGTCGGTGATGTCGCCGGACGGCGGCCTGTCGCGCTACCTGACCGAAATCCGCAAGTTCCCGATGCTGGCGAAGGACGAGGAGTTCATGCTCGCCCAGCGCTGGAAAGAGCATCAGGACAGCGACGCCGCGCACAAGATGGTCACCAGCCACCTGCGTCTCGTGGCCAAGATCGCCATGGGCTATCGCGGCTACGGCCTGCCGATCGGGGAAGTGATCTCCGAGGGCAATGTCGGCCTGATGCAGGCGGTCAAGAAGTTCGAACCCGAGAAGGGCTTCCGCCTGGCCACCTACGCCATGTGGTGGATCCGCGCCTCGATCCAGGAATACATCCTGCGCTCGTGGTCGCTGGTGAAGATGGGCACGACCGCCGCGCAGAAGAAGCTGTTCTTCAACCTGCGCAAGGCCAAGAGCCAGATCAGCGCCTTCGAGGAAGGCGACCTGCGCCCCGAACAGGTCAGCGCCATCGCCACCAAACTGGGCGTGCTGGACAGCGAGGTCATCTCGATGAACCGCCGCCTGTCGGGCCCCGACGCCTCGCTGAACGCGCCGCTGCGCGCCGACGGCGAAAGCGAGTGGCAGGACTGGCTGGCCGACGACGAGCAGGTCAGCCAAGAGACCATGGTCGCCGAGAACGAGGAAAAGTCGCTGCGCATGACCCTCCTGGAGGAGGCCATGGTCGAGCTGACCGATCGCGAGCGGCACATTCTCACCGAACGCCGCCTGAAGGACGACCCCACCACGCTGGAAGACCTGGCCGCCCAGTACGGCGTCAGCCGCGAGCGGGTCCGCCAGATCGAGGTGCGCGCCTTCGAGAAGCTGCAGAAGTCCATGCGCGAGGCGGCCATCGCCAAGAACATGGTCGAGGCGTAACAGCCCCCGATCTGCTAAGAGAACGGCCGCCGCGACCCGTGTCGCGGCGGCCTTTTCGTATCGCGAGCGTCGCTGGGCCGTCACAAACGGCCTTTTCCTCGCCGCCGACGCGCTCTAAGAGCCACGCCTCCGATTTTTCCGGCGCCCTGCCGGCCCAATTCAAAGACTTCCCCATGACCCGTCACGAACTGAAGACCTGGCCGCAGTATTTCGCCGCCGTGCGCTCGGGCAAGAAGCGCTTCGAGATCCGCCGCAACGACCGCGAGTTCAAGGTCGGCGACGTGCTGGTGCTGCGCGAGTTCGATCCCGAGCAGGACGTCTACACGGGCCAGGTCGAGGAACGTCAGATCACCTTCCTGCTGTCGGAAGAAGACTACGGCGTCATCCACGGCTTCGTGGCCATCGGCTTCAGCGACGTGGTGCACCACCCCGAAGCGCCGGAAGATCACCCGCTGACCGCCGGCGAACTGGCCGAATGGCACGAGACCGCCGCCGCCAACGCCGCCCTGCGCGGCGAAGAGGCCCGCCGGGTGTCGAAGTCCTACGTGTCGACCAACATGAGCGTCGCCGCCGATCGCCACGGCGCCGTGGCCGACCTGGCCGAAACCGAAGCGGCCTTCCACGCCGCCGCCGCGCGCATCGTCCGCAAGGGCTGAGACTTACGATCCCTCCCTCTCTCTTTGAGAGAGGGAGGGTTTCATTCTACACCCCGCCCCTCGCGCGCCGCCTTCACGCCGCTCAGGATCGCCTCGGCCACGAAGCCGGGATCCTCGTGCGGAAGGCCATGGCCGGCCGCGGGCGCGATGGTCTGGGTCGCTCGGGACGACAGGGCCAGGAACTGCTTCTGCAGGTCTTGCGTCACGTCCTCCAGCTCGACCGCCAGCGGTTCGGGTAGGTCGGGGACCATCCGCCATTTCGGGCTGTGGGTGGCTACGACCACCGGCTTGTCGCCCAGCGAGCGCAGCGCTTGAGCCTGTGCGCTGCTGGCGCCAACGTCCAGATTTTCCGGGTTCAGACTGGGGTCGCGCGGCATACGCGTGAGAAAGCCCCGCGCGTCGGACAGCGCCTTCGGTTCGTCCGGCGTCGCGGCCGGCAGCTTGGCCAGCCAGGCGTCCATCTGGTCGGGATGGGTCGAGGAGATCAGCACCAGTCCGGCCGTCTCATCGGGGTAGCGAGCGGCGAAGACCTGGGCGTGCAGCCCGCCGATCGAGTGGCCGGCCAGCAGGAACGGCGGCGAGATCTTGGCCGCGCGCAGGGCGGCCTCCAGGTCCGCGGCCGCGTCGGCGCTGGTGCGAGGCCCGCCCACCGGGGCCGGATCGCTGCCGCCCAGACCGGCGCGGTCGTAAAGACAGATCCGCGCGACTTCCGACACCCGCGCGGCGATCCTGCGCCAGGCTTCGTCCTCGACCGGCGCACCGCCCATGCCAGCGTCGACCACCACGGTGGGCGAGCCCTGGCCCTGGCAGGAGAGACGGACCATCCGCCCGCCGCCGACGTCGAAGCGTCCGTCCTGGGCCAGGGCTGATCCGGCGAAGGTTGTCGACAGCACGGCCGCCAGGGCGAGAATTCGATGCATCGCCATCGCTACACCCCGCCCTCGTCGCCGCGCTCCAGCCCCGCGATGGTCGCCTCGTCGGCGGCGTCGGCGTCGCTGACCTTGCGCAGCACCGCCTGGCGCAGGGCGTAGACCAGCATGGCCGCCAGGATCAGGGCGTTGAGCACGAACGGCGCCCAGCCGACGGCCTCGTAGAGCAGCACGAACAGCGGGGCGACCACCACGTTGAGGCCGTTGATAGCGGCGATGGCGCCGGCCGCGCCGGCCTGGTCCTTGGCGTCGACCGACAGCGAGGCCCCGGCCGTGAAGCCCGGCCGCGCGAAGCCGTAGCCCAGCGACGAGACCGCATAGCCGATGGCCACCGCCGCGTAGTCCGGCGCGAAGGCGACGACGACATTGCCCAGCGCCGCCACCGCCACGCCCCAGCGCATCAGCTCGCGCGGGCCCATCGAGAACATTCGGATCAGGCCCCATTGGGCCAAGAGGCCGGCGACCGCGCCGGCGGCCATGGCCAGGGTGATGAAGCCCTGGGCCTTGACCGGCGCCACGCCCAGCTTGTCGATGATCAGAAAGCCCAGGGTCTGGGTCTGGGCGGTCTGGCAGGTGGCCACCAGGAAGCCGAACAGCAGGAATGGGGCCAGGCGCGGATCACGCCACAGGCTGTCGCCCCGCCGCAGCGACGGGAAGGCCAGCCGCGCCCGCGGCTGAGGCTCGCCGGCCGTGGCCGGCGGCGTGGTCTCGTCCAAGCCGCGCCGGACGATCCACATCATCACCGCCGCCAGTCCCGCGAAAGCGAACATCGGCCCGGCCAGCCCCACCACCGGCAGCACGAACAGCGGCGCCAGCAGCGGTCCGACCACCGTGCCCAGGCCGAAGGCGCCGGCCAGGGTGGCCATGGCCTGGGTGCGCTCTTCCCTCTTGGTGCGGTCGGCCAGATAGGCCTGGGTGGCCGGATTGGCGGCCGAGCCGAAAAGGCCAAACAGCGCCCGCGCCAGCAGGAACAGCACGAACACGACCATCGGCGGCAACAGCTGGTGCAGCCCAGCGCTGACCACGAAGGCGCACAGGGTCATCGACACGCAGAACCCGCCCAGGCCCAGCAGGATCAGGGGCTTGCGCCCCCGCACGTCGGACCGCTTGGCCCAGAACGGCGAGGAGATCGCCCACAGCAGGGCCGACAGCGAGAAGATCGCCGCCACCATGGCGTCGGGGATTCCGATCTGCCGGCCGATGGCGGGAAGGACGGACAGCATGCCCGTATTGCCCAGCGCCGTGGCCGCCGACACCCCGAACAGGATGGCGAAGGCCCGCCGGTTGACCTGTTGATCCTGAGCGGCGGCAGACATCGAACAAACGTTAGAGTGGGTTTGCGCGCAGGGGAAGGCCCCGCTTTCACCCGCCCCTCCCCTCGCACGGCGCCGCGCCATCTGGTCGCGGAATCGCGTAAGCGGCCCGATACCTTGGATTAAGCATTAACGGCGATGATGCCGGCTGAAATCCGCGGGGCTCTCTTTCGTCATGTTCCAGATCATCGGCATCGTGCTGCTCTTCGGCCTGGTGTTCGGCAGCTACCTGATGGGCGGCGGCAAGATGGACGTGATCCTTCACGCCGCGCCGCACGAACTGATGGCCATCCTGGGCGCGGGCATCGCCGCCTTCCTGATCTCCAACTCGATGACGGTGATCAAGGCCACAGCCGGCGGCTTCGGCAAGATCTTCGCCGGCCCCAAGTGGAAGGCCAGCGACTATCGCGACCTCTTGTCCCTGCTGTTCCTGCTGACCAAGACGATGAAGTCCAAGGGCGTCATCGCCCTGGAAAGCCACATCGAAAAGCCGCACGAGAGCTCGATCTTCTCGCGCTATCCCAAGATCTCGAAGGACCACTTCGCCGTCGACTTCATCTGCGACACCCTGCGGATGATGACCATGAACCTGGAGGATCCCCACCAGGTCGAGGACGCGATGGAAAAGCAGCTCGAGAAGCACCACCACGAGGCGCTCGAGCCGGCCCACGCCCTGCAGTCGATGGCCGACGCCCTGCCGGCCCTCGGCATCGTCGCCGCCGTGCTCGGCGTCATCAAGACCATGGGCTCGATCACCGAGCCGCCCGCCGTGCTCGGCGGCATGATCGGCGGCGCGCTGGTCGGCACCTTCCTGGGCGTGTTCATGGCCTATGGCCTGGTCGGCCCGATGGCCGCCCGCCTGCAGGCCGTCGTCAACGAGGACGGCGCCTTCTACAAGATCATCCAGGCCGTCCTGGTCGCGCACCTGCACGGCAACGCCGCTCAGATCAGCGTCGAGATCGGCCGTGGCAACGTTCCCAGCGTCCACCAGCCCAGCTTCATCGAGCTGGAAGAGGCCCTGACCCAGATCCCGAACGAGGCCTGATCCTCGCGCGCGATCCGTACACGTCATGATCACGCCGCCGTGATCTTTGGCTTGCAACGGCGCGTGAAAAGCGGTTCCTTGCCATGGTGCGGCCCGGCTTCGACGCCGGGCCGTCGTCATTTCAGGCCGCAAGGCCAGTCGCAAGGGATGCCCCCGATGACCACCCAAGTCCTCCGCAAGATCCTCATCGCCGGCGCGGCCATGACCGCCCTGTCGCTGGCCGCCTGCGGCAAGAAGGACGAGGCTCCCGCCGCCGACGACAAGGCCGCCGCGGCCGCCGCCGCCGGCGCCAGCGAAGTGACCGCCGCCGACGCCGCCGGCGCCGAGGGCCAGGCCATGGCCGACGCCAACAAGGCCGCCAGCGACGCCGCCGCCGAGCCGGACGCCGTCTCGGCCGCCGAAGCCCCGGGGACCGCCCCCGCCGCCGCCCCGGCCGAAGCGAAGAAGACCGAAGGCCACTGAGGCCTTTCGATCCTTCGAAAGATCCCGAAGGGCCGTCCGCGAGGGCGGCCCTTCTTCTATGATGGCGCCATGACTTCCGACTCTTCCCAATCCCCCCTGGTCTGGCGCGAGGACGGCCTGCCGCAGTCGCGGCTGTACGGCGACGTCTACTTCTCCAGCGCCGACGGCCTGGCCGAGACCCGGGCGGTGTTCCTGGACGGCTGCGATCTGCCGGGCGCCTGGGCCGGGCGCGACCGTTTCACGGTCGGGGAACTGGGTTTCGGCACCGGCCTCAACATCGCCGCCCTGCTGGACCTGTGGCGGCGGGAAAAGCCAGCCGGTGGGCGCCTGCACGTCTTCTCGATCGAGGCCCATCCGATCACCCGCGACGAGGCCGCCCGCGCCCTGGCCGTCTGGCCGGAGCTGGGCGAGGCCGCCCAGGTGCTGCTCGATCATTGGCCCAGCGCGGCGCGCGGCTTCCATCGCATCGACCTGCCCGGATTCGACGCCACGCTGGACCTGGCCGTGATGGACGTTTCACAGGCCCTGGAGGCCTGGAGCGGCCAGGCCGACGCCTGGTTCCTGGACGGTTTCTCGCCGGCCCTCAATCCGGCCATGTGGAGCGAGGAGATCCTCGCCGCCGTCGCCGCCCGCACCGCGCCCGGCGGCCGCGCCGCCACCTTCACCGTCGCCGGGGCCGTGCGCCGAGGCCTGGCCGCCGCCGGCTTCGCCTGGGAAAAGCGCCCCGGCTTCGGCCGCAAGCGCGAGCGGCTGGAGGCGACCTTCCCGGGCGATGTCTCGACGCCCCTGCGCCCGAAGACCCTGGCCATTGTCGGCGGCGGGATCGCGGCCGCCTCTCTGGCCCGCGCCGCCCGCGCCGAAGGCCTGGCGGTCACGGTGTTCGACGCCGACCGGGCCAAGGCCTCCGGCAATCCCGCCGCCCTGGTCACCCCCGCGCTCGACGCCGGCGGCGGGCCGCGCGCGGCATTGCCCGCCCAGGCCCTGGCCCACGCCGCCGCCCTCTATGACGCCCTGCCCGGCGCGGTGCTGGCGCGCGGCGTGCTGCGCCTGGCCACCGGTCCGCGCGATCCCGACCGCTTTACCGCCGTGGCCGGCCAGGACCTGTTCGCGGCCGGCGAGATGAGCGTCCTCGGCGCGGAAGAAGCCGGCGCGGCCCTGGGCGAGCCGGCGACCGGCGCCTTGCGCATGGACCTGGCCCGAGTGGTCGATCCCGCCGTCGTGCTGGCCGCCTGGCGCGGCGAGGCGGTCGCCGCCGAGGTCTCGCGCCTCGAGCGGACTAACGACGGCTGGCGGCTGCTTGGCGCGGACGGGGCGCTGCTGGCCACCGCCGACGCCGTCGCGCTGGCGGGCGGGGCCGATCTGGCCCACCTGTGGCCGCAGGCCCCGATCCGCCCGGTGCGCGGCCAGACCAGCTGGACCGGCCCGATGGACCTGTCCGTGACCCCGGCGGCCTTCGGCGGCTACGCGGTTCCCACGCCGGACGGCGGCGTGCTGTTCGGCGCCACCCACGACCGGGGCGAGACGGCCAGCGACCTGCGCGACGCCGACCACGACCGCAATCGAGCCGCCCTGGCCAAGGGCCGCCCCGCCCTGGCCGCCAGCCTGGCCGGCGCGCCGCTGGACGGCCGCGCGGCGGTGCGGGCCACCACCGCCGATCACCTGCCCCTGGCCGGCGCGGTTCCGGGGGCTGAGGCGGGTCTGTACGTGCTGGGCGGCCTGGGCGGACGCGGCTTCGCCACCGCGCCGCTGCTGGCCGAGCACGTGGTGGCGCTGATGCTGCAGGCGCCCTCGCCCCTGCCGCGAGACCTGGCGGCGCTGGTGGATCCCGGGCGGAGTTAGGAGATCCTCCCCCTCTGGAGGAGGTGGCGCGCTGCAATACGCAGCGTGACGGAAGGGCGACCGCTTCCACTGCGCCCAGTCTCGCCCCCTCCACTACTTCGTGGCCCCCCTCCCCCGTTTCACGTGAGAGGATCAAAAGCAAAAGGCCCCGGAGCTTCCTCCGGGGCCTTCGCATTCGTCGGGAAGTCTGAACTTCCGTCCGACCTCGATCTTAGAAGTTGATC
>CBINOL010000101.1:0-18599 GCA_966252285.1 uncultured Caulobacter sp. | reverse complement strand
CTAACCCCTCATCCGACCTGCTTCGCAGGCCACCTTCTCCCTCCAGGGAGAAGGAACAGGAGGCTGACGGGGACAGACGCCCGTCCATCCACGGTGAGTTCATAAAAGAGCTGAACGAATCCAACCCCTTACAACTTTCTCACCCAAACTTATCAGACGCGCCGAAACCGCCCGCATAATCAAACCCGTCCCCGCCATGGGGAGGGCTCTTGGTACCGGCCCAAGCGTGGCGAGGACCGCATCGAGCGGGGCCGCTCGGCGCGTCATGGGAAGGGCGGGTTTGCAGGAGCGCTCACGAGGCGCAAATGGGCCGCCAGCCGTTCCAGGACGCATCGAGCGGGTCGACAGGGTCGGGATCGTCAAACCGGCCTAACAGGATCAGCCGAGGCCGCCGCCGGATCACCGCGGGGCTATTGGTCCTGCCCGTCCGGGGGAAAGGCTGGCCCTTGGGTTGAAACAGCACCCGCGCCTCTGGCCCCTCCGAGACAAATGATGCGGCGGAGCGGTCGACGAAGCCGAAACGCTAAACAAACCCACGGTCCTCCGGGCTCCGCCCGGCCGCTCCGCGCCTCCCCGAACTAACGCGTTTTGGCGCGGGAGACTGCGAAGTCACGCCCCAAGATCCTCCCCCTGAAGGGGGAGGTGGCCCGAAGGGCCGGAGGGGGAAGTGTTCTGTGAGGCCAATTCGCCCCGAACGGCATCACCCCCTTCCCCCTCAGTCGCTCCGCGACAGCTCCCCCTTCAGGGGGAGCATCCAAACGACACCACGAGAAAGCCTCGTCTCGGAAACCCTTTGTCACAAAACCCGCTGCGTCGCAGCAAAGACGCCACCCCACCTTCCATGTTGCGTGGCGGTTCAGGCCGCGCGCGCCGCGGCGTCCGTTACCCCTTTCCCCGGACGCCGCGGCCATCGCATGGAGGTTCCTCTTGGAACAGTTTCTCGAACGCGCCGCCCTTTTCCGCGGCCAAGTCTTCCCGGCTCAAAGCGCGCTGTACGAGCGCCTGGCCAGCCACGGCCAGAGCCCCTCGGCCCTGATGATCTCGTGCGCCGACAGCCGCGTCGTGCCGGAGCTCATCACCCAAGCCAATCCCGGCGACCTGTTCGTCTGCCGCAACGCCGGCAACATCGTGCCGCCGTTCAGCCAAGCCAACGGCGGCGTCTCGTCGGCCGTCGAATACGCCGTCATGGCGCTGGGCGTGCGTGACATCGTCGTCTGCGGCCACTCCGACTGCGGCGCCATGAAGGCGTTCTCGAACCCGGCCGCCCTCGAAAAGATGCCCAACGTCGCCGCCTGGCTGCGTCACGCCCACGCCGCCCACAGCGTGGTCTGCAACGCCTACCATGGCCTCGACGAGCACGGTAAGACCCGCGCCCTGTCGCTGGAAAACGTCGTCGTCCAGATCAACCACCTGCGCACCCACCCGTCGGTGGCCTCGGCCATGGCCAAGGGCGAACTGACCCTGCACGGCTGGTTCTTCGAGATCGAGACCGGCCAGATCCAGGCCTATAACGGCGACACCGGCCAGTTCGAACTGGTGCGTGAAGGCCAGCCCCTTCCCGTCGCTCAGCGTCCGACCAAGCGCATGGTCGCCGCCGACCATCTGGGCATCGCGGCCGAATGAGCAACTCCGCCGTTTCCTCCCCGAACGGCGCGAAGTCCGGGTTCGGCGCGATCTTCTCGCGTGACCTGACGGCCTCGATCGTCGTGTTCCTCGTGGCGATGCCCCTCTGCATGGGCATCGCCGTCGCCTCGGGCGTTCCGGCCGAGCGCGGCCTGATCACCGGCATCATCGGCGGGATCGTGGTCGGCGCCCTCGCCGGCTCGCCCCTGCAGGTCAGCGGCCCCGCCGCCGGCCTCGCCGTCATCGTGTTCGAGATCGTGGCCAAGCACGGCCTGTCGACCCTGGGCCCGATCCTGGTGCTGGCGGGCCTCGTCCAGCTGGCCGCCGGCGCCTTGCGCATGGGCCAGTGGTTCCGCGCCATCTCGCCGGCCGTCGTGCACGGCATGCTGGCCGGCATCGGCGTGCTGATCGTCGCGGGCCAGTTCCACGTGCTGTTCGGCGACAAGCCGCGCGCCAACGGGCTGGACAACCTGCTGGCCATCCCGGGCGCGATCACCGGCCTGTCGGTCTCGACCTTCGGCGCCGCCGAAGCCGCCCTGCTGGTCGGCGTGGTCACCATCGGTTCGATCCTGCTCTGGGAAAAGATCCGTCCGGCCAAGCTGAAGCTGGTTCCCGGCGCCCTGCTGGGCGTGCTGGCCGGCACCTTCGTGGCCATGGGCTTTGGCCTCGACGTGCAGAAGATCGCCGTTCCGGAATCGATCGCCGGCGCGATCGCCATCCCGGGCATGGCCGACTTCGCCAAGCTGGCTGATCCGATGATCATCCTCACCGCCGTGGCGGTGGCGTTCATCGCCTCGGCCGAGACCCTGCTGTCGGCGGCCGCCGTCGACCGCATGCACGATGGTCCGCGCACGAAGTACAACAAGGAGCTGGGCGCCCAGGGCGTCGGCAACCTGCTGTGCGGCCTGGTCGGCGCCCTGCCGATGACCGGCGTGATCGTGCGCAGCTCGGCCAACGTGCAAGCCGGCGCCGTCACCCGCGCCTCGGCCATCCTGCACGGCGTCTGGATCCTGGCCTTCGTGGCCCTGCTGCCCTTCGTCCTGCGTCAGGTTCCCAGCGCCGCCCTCGCCGGCGTGCTGGTGGTCACCGGCTGGAAGCTGGTCAGCCTGGACCACGTCCGCCACCTGTTCGCCCGCTACGGCCTGCTGCCGGCGCTGATCTGGGCCGCGACCTTCGTCATGGTCGTCGCCACCGACCTGCTGACCGGCGTGCTGGTGGGCCTGGCCCTGACCGTGGTCGAACTGCTGCCGAACCTGAAGCGCATGCGCCTCAAGATCGCCCAGCAGGACGTCGGCGAGAAGGAACAGGAAATCCGCCTCGAGGGCGCGGCGACCTTCGTGCAACTGCCGAAGATCACCAAGGCCCTGGATGCGGCTCCCGACGGCGGCGTCGTCCGCCTCGACACCCGCGCCCTGACCGTGCTCGACCACACCACCACCGAGGTGCTGAGCGAGTGGGTCAAGAGCAAGGAGCGCACCGGCTCCAAGGTCGAGCTGCCCAACGCCTGCGTGTTCGGCGAACGGCTGCGGGCCGCCGGCGCCCACTGACCTCACCCAGTCGCCCCGGGGCCGAGTCCGCTCGGTCCCGGGGTTCTTTTTCGTTTGAAGACCGTCAGAGACCTTCGATGAACAAGGCCCAGGAACGCGCCGCCGACATGGCGGCCCAGGTGCTTTGCGCCTACCTGCAGAACAACGTCGTCTCGGCCGACGACCTGCCCGATCTCGCCGCCCGCACCTATGCCGCGCTCGAGGCGGTGTTCTCGACCCCGGCCACCGAGCCGGTCGAACGCCCCAACGCCGACGAGATCGCCGCCAGCGTCACCCAGGACGCGATCGTCAGCTTTGAGAACGGCCGCCGCTATCGCTCGCTGAAGCGCCATCTCAACAGCCTGGGCCTCACCGAGGAGGAGTATCGCTCCAAGTGGGGCCTGCCGGACGACTACCCCACGGTCGCCGCCAGCTTCTCGGACCTCCGGTCCAACGTGGCTCGCGCCAATCGTTTCGGCTCGCGTCGCTAGAGCCCAAAGAAAAAAGGCCCGCCGATCCGGCGGGCCTTCGTCGTTCTACCAGGCGCCGATGTTGGGCATCGAGACCCACGGCTCGGCCGGCTCCAGGTGGCCGTCCTGCAGCAGCTCCACCGAGATGCCGTCGGGCGAGCGCACGAAGGCCATGTGGCCGTCGCGCGGCGGGCGGTTGATCGTCACGCCCTGGTCGGCCAGGCGCTGGCAGGCCGCGTAGATGTCGTCGACCTGATAGGCCAGGTGGCCGAAGTTGCGGCCGCCCTGATAGTCCTCCGGGTCCCAGTTGAAGGTCAGCTCGACCAGCGGGGCCTTGCGTTCCTTGGCCTTGTCGGCGTCGCCCGGCGCGGCGAGGAAGACCAGCGTGAACCGGCCCTTCTCGTTCTCCATCCGGTACATCTCCTGCAGGCCCAGGCCCTCGCAGTAGAAGCGCAGCGAAGCGTCGAGGTCCTTCACGCGGACCATGGTGTGCAGATAGCGCAAGGCGGCCTCCAGATGTTGCGAAGCGCCGATATAGCCGATCGGCTACTGCGCCGCGACCTTGCCGCGCGTCTGGCGTCGCCACAGCGCCGCGTACTCGCCGTCGGCCGTCAGCAAGGCCGCGTGCGGACCGCGCTCGACCACCTTGCCCCGGCGCAAGACCAGGATCTCGTCGGCGTCGGCGATGGTCGACAGCCGGTGGGCCACGACGAGGGTCGTGCGCCCTTCCCTGGCCTTGCGCAGCGTCGCCTGGATCGCCGCCTCGGTGCGGCTGTCCAGCGCGCTGGTGGCTTCGTCTAGGATCAGCACGCGCGGATCGGCCAGCAGGGCCCGGGCGATACCCACCCGCTGGCGCTCGCCGCCGGAAAGCTTGAGGCCGCGCTCGCCGACCTTGGTCTCCATGCCTTCCGGCAGAGATCCGATGAAGTCGCCGAGCTCGGCGGCGCGGGCCGCGCCCCAGACCTCCTCTTCGGTGGCTTCGGGATGACCGAAGGCGATGTTCGCGGCGATCGTGTCGTTGAACAGCGCCACGTCCTGCGGCACCAGCGCCACCGCCCGCCGCAACGAGGCCTGCTTCAGGGCCTTCAGGTCATGGCCGTCCAGTGTCACCCGGCCGGCCTGCGGGTCGATCATCCGCAGGGCCAGCCGCACCAGCGTCGTCTTGCCTGCGCCCGAGGGCCCGACGATGGCCACGGTCTGCCCCGGCGCGGCGGTGAAGCTGACGTCGCTCAGTCCGTCCGACCTTGCGCCGTGGCGGAACGATACGGCCTCGAAGGCCACCGCCCCGCCCCGACGGTCGCCGGCCGGCGGTAGGTCGACGGCGTCCGACGCATCGGCGACGTCGGCGCCCTGCTGGCGCAGTTCCATCATCGCTTCCATGTCGATGAACGACTGGCGGATCTCGCGGTAGGCGAAGCCGAGGAAGTTCAGCGGCTGATAAAGGTTCACCAGGATCAGCACGACGGCGGTGATGTCGCCGGGGCCAATGCGACCGTGGGCGGCCTCCGAACCAGCCAGCACGGCCATGACCGCCAGGCCCAGGCTCATGATCAGCGACTGCACGACGTTGAGCAGCGACAGCGAGTTGGTCGCCTTGATCTGCGCCGCGCCATAGGTCGACAGCGCCCGCTCGTAGGCCCCAACGGCGCGGTCTTCGGCCCCGAAGGTCTTGACCGTCTCGTAGTTCAGAAGCGCGTCGACGGCGCGGCCGGCGGCTTCCGCGTCGGCCTCGTTGAGCTCGCGCCGGTGGGCGATCCGCCAGTTGGAGATCGAGAAGGTCAGGACGCCATAGATCACCACGGTGACGATCGCCGTCGCCGCGAACCGCCAGTCATAGGCCCGCGCCAGGACGGCGGCGGCCAGGACCAGTTCGACGATGGTCGGGGCGATGTTGAAGACGAGGCCCCGGATCAGGAAGTCCATGGCCCGCGCGCCGCGGTCGATGGTCCGGGACAGCGCGCCGGTGCGCTTGGTCTGGTGGAAGTCGATCGACAGCGACAGGGCGTGGGCGAAGGTCTCGGTGGCAGCGCGGTTCTGGGCCGCCTGGGCGACGGGCGTGAACACCGCGTCCCGGGCCTGGGGTGCTGCGGCGGCGATGAAGCGCACGCCGGCCCAGCCCAGCGCCAGGGCGGCGAAGGAAAGCGTGACCTGGGTCGCCGCGCCCTGCCCGGCCGTCAGACGGTTCACGGCCGCGCCGAGCAGCAGCGGCGCGGCCACGCCCAGCGCCTTGCCGGCGAAGGTCAGGGCGAGCGCCGCCGTGAGCCGCCAGATCAGGCCTGGCGCTCGCGAGCGCAAGACCAGCCGCAAAAGCTCGGCCAGAGCCGCCCAGCCGGAAACCGGCTTGGCCGCGCTGGGCGCGGTTCGGGCGCTGTCGCGGCCGGCCGAGGCGTATCCCCTCACCGCGCGCCCCCGGGCGCGTACAGCACGGTCGTCTGGACCCCGCCGCCAGGCGTCATCCAGTCAGCCCGCCAGCCGGCCTCCACCCGTTCGGCATGCAAGGGCCCAGAGGTCAGCGGACCCGGCGCGGAGACCGCGATCCGGACCAGGTCTTCACCACCCTCGCCGGCCACTTGCACGGCGTGCTCACCGCGCGACAGGGGCTGGGTCAGCGAGAAGCTGAAGCGCCCCTGGGCGTCGACCTTGGCCTCGGCCTGGGTGACGCGATCCACCCGGACGCCGAAACCCGCGCCCGGGCGTCCGACGCCGGAGATCACCGCGCCGCCTTCCTGGTCGTAGTCGATGGCGAGAATGCGCAGGGAATCGGAAGGACCGGCCAGCGGCTCGGAACCGCCGCCGGCCTTCAGCAGGGCGACGGAGCCCTCTGGCGTGACCAGCACATAGCCCTCGGCCTGCACGGTTCTGCCCTCGCGGGTCATCGACAAGCCGAACAGCCGCGGCTCGACCGCGCCAGGCAAGACGGCGCGCCAGAGGCCCGAAGGGTCGGCCTCGACGCTGGTGGCTTCGCCGGTCGGGGAGCCGAGGCGTACCGAGGCGCCAGCGGCGGCCGAGCCGGACAGCGCCACGCCGCCGCCCTGGACCGCCGCGGTGACCACCTTGGGCGGGGCCAGATAGGCTGCTTCGGGATCGCGCGCCGGCTGGGCGGCCGGTGCGGCGCGACCCCAGTCCCGCCGCCCATCCTCGCCGCACGCCGTAAGGGTCGCGACGAGGGCCAGGGCCAGCGGCCACGGCTTGAAAGCGGCCTTGCGAATCCCGATCATGCGCCTTCCAAATCCTGGGCCGGTCGCTAAGACCAAGGCCCGAAACGCCATGGCGCGCCCTTCCCGACAGGAGCCGCGCCTTTTCTTTTGTTGGAGTGGACGACGATGCCCGACCTGTCTAGCCGCCTGGGATCGGTCTGCGTCTATTGCGGCTCTTCGAACACGGCCGATCCGGCCTATCTCGAGGCCGCCCACCAGATCGGCGGCGACTTCGCCCGGGCCGGCCTCAAGCTGGTCTATGGCGGCGGCGGCGTGGGTCTGATGGGCGCGGCGGCGCGCGGCGCGCACGAAGCGGGCGGCCCGGTGCTGGGCATCATCCCGGAGTTCCTGCGTGGCCGCGAAAAGCCCTTCGACGATGTCGAGACGGTGATCGTCACCTCGATGCACGAACGCAAGATGCTGATGTTCGAGCGCTCGGACGCTTTCGTGGTGCTGCCTGGCGGCATCGGCACGCTGGAAGAGATCATCGAGCTTCTGTCCTGGCGCCGTCTGGACCTGCACCGCAAGCCGATCGTGTTCCACAATCCCGACGGCTTCTGGGACCCGCTTTTCGCGCTTCTCAAGCACACGATCGACAGGGGGCTGACGCCGCCGGCGCTGTCGACGGCCTGGGTGTCGGTCGAAGCGGCCGAGGATGTCACTCCGGCCTTGCTGGCGTGGGGTTTGGACGTTGATCGCGACCGCGAGATCGACGTTCGGCGATTGACTTAGTTTTCAATAACAACGAACAATGTGATCAGCGTCCACTTATAAATAGGACGCGGGGATAGGAGATGTCCATGCGTATGCTTGTGCTCGGCGTTCTCGCCGCAGCTTCCTTCGTGGGCGCGGCCCAGGCCGCGTCTTCGGAAGGCGCCATGCTTGTTCTGAAGGCGCCGCCGGCCAAGGCCGAACTGATCCTGGACGGCGCGATGTGGCGCTGCACCGGAACGGTCTGCAAGGCGCCGACCGTCAAGGCGATGCCCGCCGTCCGCAGCTGCCGCAAGATCGTGGCCGAGCTCGGCGCCGTGTCGGCTTTCACCTGGCGCGGCGAAGCGCTCGACGCCGCCGGCGTCGAAGAGTGCAACACGGCCGCCAAGCCGTAAGCCCTCCTCGAAATTATGGAATTCATCGCCATCCCGGCTCGTTCGGGATGGCGTTTTCTTTTGGACGCTACTTTCGATCCGAGGTCTTTGGCGGCTGCGACTGCTGCGGCGGCTTGGAAGCCCCTGGGCGAGGCCCGACCAGCAGCCCGCCCATCAGGGCGAAGGACAGCATGGCGTGGCTCATCTTGGTTACATTCATGGCGGCGTCTCCTTGACCAGCCAGGAGCGCCGAAAGGCGCCCCACTTGTTACGGGACCGGCTCCGCGACCGGTCCAGCCAGAAAGAGACGCGCGCGGCTTACAGGGGCTCGCACCCTCCTAGTCGTCAGCGCGTCGACGCAAGGATGCGCCAGTCCTGCCTCACGACAAGCGAAATATTCCGCATTCGGATGATGTTCGCACACTGACGATCGACTTCGACGCCACGGAAATTGACTTTGCAGATACTGTCCGCTCACGTATCGGTCAGTGCAGCGTCGCGCCGTCACGCTCCGGTAGATCGGCGGCCGAAGCGACGTCGCCGGCGCCGGGTTTGCCGGCCGAGGCGATGATGTTGGCCGCGGCGCGCAGCATGACGGGCTCAATGCGCTCGGCCTCGCAGCCGACCAGTTCCGCCGCCAGTTCGGGCAGGTCGGCGCACAGGCGCAACTGGCCCGCGATCCTTTGCAGGGCGAAGCTTTCCTCGAGCCCTGAGTCGTTAGCCACGACGCCCACCAGCAGAGACAGCGCGGTCTCCAGCTTGTCGGCCCGAGCCTTGGCCTCGCGCGCCTGATCCAGCAGCAGGCGCGCGCTGGAATCCATGGCCTCAAGCGTGTCGGCAAGCTTTTCCGGAGAAAGGCCCATCAGCATTTCGGGGCGGAGCATCGTGTTCACCGTGCAGTCCATCGAGTGTTCTGCTGCGTTGAACGGTCGCACCCCGCCACGCGGGGCGGTCAAAGTGACGCCCGGACGAAAAAGGCCGCCCGCGTCGGCATGACGCAGGCGGCCTCGTTTCCGAAGGTCGGACTTTCAGTGGACGGCTTACGCCGCCGCGCCGAACGACAGGTTCTCGTAACGGCGCAGGTGGTGATCGACCGAGCCGAACAGGCCTTCGATGATCGTGCCCCGCTTGAAGTAGTGGCCGATGGCCAACTCGTCGGTCATGCCCATGCCGCCGTGGATCTGGATGGCGTTCTGGCCGACGAACTTGAGGGCGCGACCGATGCGCACCTTGGCGGCCGACACGGCCTTGGCGCGTTCGGCGTCGCTTTCGTCGAGCTTGATCGTGGCCATGTAGGTCATCGACACCGACTGCTCGAGCTCGATGAACATGTCGACCATGCGATGCTGCAGCACCTGGAAGTCGGCGATGGCGCGACCGAACTGCTTGCGCTGCTTGGCGTAGTCCAGCGTGCCTTCGTGCAGCTTGCGCAGCACGCCCACGCCTTCGGCCAGGCTGGCGGCGGTGGCTTCGTCGAGCACCTTTTCGACCAGGGACAGACCATCGCCTTCATGGCCGATCAGGGCGTCGGCCGGGATCGAGACGTTCTCGAAATAGACTTCCGAGGCGCGGCCGCCGTCGACGGTGGGGTAGTCGCGGGTGACGACGCCCGGCAGGCTCTTGTCGATCAGGAACACCGACACGCCCGAGGCCTCGCGCTGGCTGCCGCCGGTACGGGCGGTGACGACGAGGTGGCTGGCGAACGGCGCGCCGACGACGACGGCCTTGTGGCCGTTGAGGATCCAGCCCGCGCCGTCCTTCTTGGCCGTGGTCTTCAGGTCGCTCCACGTGTAGCGGCCCTGGGGCTCGGCATAGGCGAAGGCGATGGTGGTCGTGCCCGCCACGATGCCCTCGATGACGGAGGACGCGCCGGCATAGCCCGAGTGCTTCATGAAGCCGCCGCCGATGACGACGGTGCCCAGATAGGGCTCGATGACCAGCGCTTTGCCGAACTCTTCCATGATGATCATGTTGTCGATCGCGCCGCCGCCCAGGCCGCCCAGCTCCTCGCTGAACGAGGCCCCCAGGATGCCCAGCTCCTCGGCGAAGGCCTTCCAGTAGTCGGCGCGCCAGCCGCTTTCGGAAGCGACGATCTTGCGGCGGGTCTCGAAGTCGTACTTGTCCTGCAGGAAGCTCGCGACCGTGTCGCGAACCATCGACTGCTCCTCGGTGAAGTTGAAATCCATGAGGGCGGTTTCCTCTTATGGTTCCCCTCCCCCTTGCGGGGAGGGGTTAGGGGTGGGGGTGCCAGCGCAGATTGTCGAAAGCACGCGCTGAACAGCCGAATGTGGGTCGTAGATCGCTAACTCGTTGGGGACTCTGATCACGGTGTAACCCCGCGACTCCAGCCAGGCTTGGCGTTCGGCATCGTGGGCGGCCACTGCCTCCAGGGTATGGATCCCGCCGTCCACCTCGACGATCAGTCGATGATGGTGGCAGACGAAATCCACGATGTAGGGGCCGAATGGCGCTTGGCGGCGAAAGTGAGATCCGGGAATCTCGGCCTTCTTGAGCACCTTCCAGAACAGCTTCTCCGCCAAGGTCGGCTCGCGGCGCATCCTGCGGGCGGATCGATCGGCCCTCTCGGATGTGTGCAGAGCTCCTGGCGTTCGTGCTGTCACCCCCACCCCCTGCCCCCTCCCCGCAAGGGGGAGGGGAAATCTGGCTTAGATCAAAGCCCCAGCACCATCTTGGCGATGATGTTGCGCTGGATCTCGTTGGACCCGCCGTAGATCGAGGTCTTGCGGACGTTGAAATAGGTCGGCGCGGCGCGATGGGCGAAGTCGGGACCGATCGGGTGGGCGTTGTCGCCGTCCTTCGGGAAGCCGCGGAAATACGGCGCGCCGTAGTGGCCGGCCGCCTCCAAGGCCAGTTCGGTGATCCGCTGCTGGATCTCGGTGCCCTTGATCTTCAGGACGCTGGATTCCGGTCCCGGCCCCTTGCCCGCGGCCTCGCCGGCCAGGGTGCGCAGTTCGGTGTACTCCAGCGCAGCCAGGTCGATCTCCAGCTCGGCGACCTTGCGCTTGAACATCGGGTCGCGGATCAGGGCGTCGCCGTCATCCGACAGCTCGGTCGAGGCGATCTGGCGGATGCGCTCGATGCCGCGCTTGGAACGGGCGACGCCGGCGATGCCGGAGCGCTCGTGAGCGAGCAGGAACTTGGCGCAGGTCCAGCCCTTGTTCTCTTCGAAGATGCGGTTCTCGACCGGCACCTTGACGTTCTCGAGCCAGACCTCGTTGACCTCGTGCTCGCCGCCCAGGGTGATGATCGGTCGGACGGTCACGCCCGGCGACTTCATGTCGATCAGCAGGAACGAGATGCCTTCCTGGATCTTGGCGTTCGGGTCGGTGCGGACCAGGCAGAAGATCCAGTCGCCGTGCTGGGCCAGGGTGGTCCAGGTCTTCTGGCCGTTGACCAGGTAGTATTCCTTGCCGTCGTCGCCGGTGAAGCGCTCGGCCTTGGTCTTCAGGCTGGCCAGGTCGGAGCCAGCGCCCGGCTCGCTATAGCCCTGCGACCACCAGATCTCGCCCGACAGAGTCGGCGGCAGGAAGCGCTCCTTCTGCTCGGGCGTGCCGAAGGTGTAGATCACGGGGCCGACCATATTGATGCCGAACGGCAGGATCGGCACGCAGTCGGCGCGGGCGGTCTCTTCCGACCAGATGTAGCGCTGCACCGAGGTCCAGCCCGGGCCGCCGTATTTCTCAGGCCAGGCCGGGGCGACCCAGCCCTTCTGGGCCAGGGTGCGGTGCCAGGAGAGGAAGTCCTCCTTGGACATCTCCTCGCCCTCTTCCTGGCGCTCGCGCAAGCCTTCCGGATAGTTCTGCGCGATGAAGGCGCGAACCTCGTCGCGGAAGGCCAGGTCTTCGGGCGAAAAATCGAGGTTCATTGCGCGCTCCCGAACAGGCCGGCTGAGCCGGCGTCTTGTTGTTTCGGGAGAATGATAGGGATCGAACGAGCGTTTGGAAAGATGACGCGAAGGTCAACGTAAACGTCGTTCACCCATCACGGTCAGCGAACCTCGCAGGCCAGGCGCACCAGGGCCAGGGCCGACACGCCGCCGACGCCCTCTTCGTCCTCGATCTCCAGCGAGACCAGGGGAGTCTTGCCCAGCGCCGCCAGCAGGCGGGCATGGCCCGGTCCGCCCACGTGAGCGGCGACGGCGTGGGCGATCAGGTCAGGGTCGATGGCGTGCAGCACAGCCGCGGCGGCGGTCGCCGCATAGCCGTCCAGCAGAACAGGAATCTTCTGCACCCGGGCGGCGATGATCGCGCCAGCCACGGCGGCGGTTTCGCGACCGCCCAGCTGGCGCAGCGTCTCCAGCGGATCGGAAAGATCGCTCTCGCCCCGGGCGCGCTCGACGGCGGTGGCGACATCAGCTGCGACTTCGCCGGCCGCCCAGTCGGAAGCCTCGCCGCCAAGCAGCGCCAGGGCGATGGCGGCGGCGTCGCGGTGAGCTTCGGCGGCGATGACGCCGGGAATCAGCAGGTCGGGCTGCTTGGCCAGAGCCTCCATGCCGAAGGCCATGGTGGCGGCGCATTCCTTCTCGCTCATCGAAGCCTTCTGGCGCGCGTCCGGCGTCGGGCGATCGATGGCCAGGTCGAAGGCTTCCAGGCCCGCGCCCTGCGAGCCGGCCATTCGGCTCACCGTGGCGCCGCCGGCGGCGATGGTTTCGAGGCGGTCGCGGGCGTAGCCGCGCGGGCCGATCCCCTGGCGAGCGCCGGCGTACAGCGCCACGACCGGCCGGTTGACCGAAGGCGGGGTGCGGCCGGTCCAGGCGGTGAGCCAGGCCGAGATCTCGGCGAGGCGGCCGCCGTCGGCCGGCGGTACGAAGACGCCCGGCGCCGGAAGATCGGCGGCCAGGCGGCGGATGTCGGCGAAGGGCGAAGCGGCGGCGGAAGCGTTCATGGCCGCCGACTTAAGCCAGTCCGCGCCCGATGCAAGCGCATAGGGCGCGGAACATGGCTCAGGCGGCGCGCGATCAGCTGGCGGCCAGCTCCTTGCAGGCGCCGTCGCGCTCCTGGATCAGGCTCGCCTTGGTGGCTTCGTCGGCCTTGGAGGCGGCGCGCTTGGCGTCCGAGCGGGCGTTGTCGGCGCGGTCCGAGGTGAAGACGTGACGGCCCGAACGCTGGTCCTTGATGAACTGCTTCAGGGCGGCCGGATCGGCCTCGCCGAGGGCCTTGGCCTCGGTCAGGCCCAGGCAGCGGTTGGCTTGGATGAACTGGGCGTCGGTGGCGCGGTCGGCGGCCAGGGCCGGAGCGGCGACGGCGGCGATCGAAGCGGCGGCGAGCAGGATGGTGGCGATGCGCATGGTTGGTCCCTCTTGATTGAAAATTTGAGCGCAGAGCCGCATCGCGTCTGGCGACTTGCGCCCGACGCCGCGGATGGCGACATTCGGTCATGGCTTCAGAAAACCGACCGCCCCGCCCCATCGTCACGCCTTGCGTCAAGGTGTGCGCCGTGGATGGTGCATCCGGCTTCTGCCTGGGTTGCCGGCGGACCCTGCAGGAGATCGCCGGCTGGTCGCGCTACAGCGACGAGGAGCGGGCCGAGATCATGGCCGCCCTGCCCCATCGCCCCGATCCGATGGAAAGCCTGATGGCCGCCCAGTCGGGTGCGCGTAACTGATTGGTCTTCAGGTTCTTAAGAGCATTTCTTGGTTCTGCATCTAAGTTCTCCCCGAAGCGTCCGTCTGACGAAGATGAAGATGACGTCCTGAGCTCGCGCTTTGAAGTTAAATCCAGTCCATGAACTTTATTACATGTTGAGCCGTCAACGTTACGCCGAGTTAATTGGCGCAAAGCGCAGGACCTTGTTAACCAAGTAAATTCGCCCTGCCATTCACCGCTTGCAAACGTCTTTCCGGCTAATGTCCCGGACAAGGGTCGTAGAAACGACCGAAAAGCCTGCAAGGCGGGGTGTCTTCGATGTTCAAGTTCACGGCGATCGCGATTGTCGGTGCGCTGTCGGCGGTGGGCGCGGCCAAGGCCGTGACCTCGCTGGACGGCACGCTCCGTCAATCCCCCCAGACCGTACCCGCCACGGCCGCCGCGGCGACGCTCGGCGACGCCGGCGCCGCGCAGCTGACCAAGGGGGCCGACGGCCACTTCTGGGCCGAGGCCAAGGTCGACGGCCGCGCCGTCCGTTTTCTGGTCGACACCGGCGCCACCGCCGTCTCGCTCAGCAAGGCCGACGCCCAGCGCCTGGGCATCGACGTGACCAAGCTGAACTACGAGTACGATGTCGTCACCGCCGACGGCCGCACCCGCGCGGCCTCTGTGAAGCTGGGCAGCGTGGCGATCGCCGGCGCCAAGGTGGCCAATGTCGACGCCCTGGTCATCGAGAGCGGCCTGGAGACCTCGCTGCTGGGCATGAGTTATCTTGGGCGGCTGTCGCGCTTCGAGGCCACGCCCCGGTCGCTGATCCTGCACCCCTGACGTCGGCCGGGCGCATGATCGCCCGGAATTCTTGCACGATCCTGCGAGAGCAGGCCTCCACGCATGGGCGCCGGCGCGAGTTTGCGCTAACCTTGCGGCATGCTCATCACTTCAGCGCCAGCCCAGGTTGGCTGCCCTCGCCATCCCGCTCTGGCCGAGGCGATTGAACGATCCGTCTCTACCGACGGCGTTCACCCGACCGCGATCGGCGGCATGTGGCTGGCCCGCATGTCGCAGCCGAGCCCGCCGGTCCATGGCGTCCACGAAGCCGCCGTCTGCATCATCGCCCAGGGTCGCAAGCAGGTGATGCTGGGCGAAGAGGTCTATGTCTACGATCACGCCCGCTTTCTCGTCGTGTCGGTGGACGTGCCCGTCGTCGGCCAGGTGATCGAGGCCAGCGCCGACGCGCCCTATCTGTGCGTGCGACTCGACATCGATCCGCGCCGGCTGAACGAGCTGATCCTCGAGATCGACCCGGGCCCGGTCCGCAACGCGCCCGCGCCGAGCCTCGCCCTCGGCGCGACCACGCCCGAGCTTTTCGATGCGATCGTGCGGCTGGTGCGGCTGCTGGAGACGCCGGCCGACATCCCGGTGCTGGCGCCGCTGATCCAGCGCGAGATTCTCTATCGGCTCCTGCGCACCGACCAGGGGCCGCGCCTGCGCGAGATCGCCGCCTGCGAAAGCCGCCTGGGCCAGGTCTCGCGCGCCATTCACTGGCTGAAGACCAACTACCAGCAGCCTTTCCGCATGGAGACCCTGGCTGCGGAGGCGCGGATGAGCCCGTCGGCGCTGCACCAGCATTTCAAGGCCATCACCGCCATGAGCCCGCTGCAGTACCAGAAGCAACTGCGCCTGCAGGAGGCCCGGCGGCTGATCCTGGCCCAGGGCCTGGACGCCGCCACGGCCGGCCACAACGTCGGCTACGACAGCCCCTCGCAGTTCAGCCGCGAGTACAGTCGGCTGTTCGGGGCGCCGCCGCTGCGCGACGCCACGCGGCTGCGCCCCCGGCCCGAACTCGTCAGGACTGCGTGACGGCGCCTTCAGGCGCAACGCCGGCCGCGGCGTCGTAGGCGGCCTGATCGAGAATGCCTTCCTGCTTGGCCACCAGGGTCGGCACCAGGGCCTGGCCGGCGACGTTCACCGCCGTGCGGCCCATGTCGAGGATCGGGTCGATGGCCAGCAACAGGCCGGCGCCCTCGAGCGGTAGGCCAAGGGTCGACAGGGTCAGGGTCAGCATCACCGTCGCGCCGGTCAGGCCGGCCGTGGCGGCCGAGCCCAGCACCGAGACGGCGACGATCAGGGCGTAGTCCGTCAGGCCCAGCGGCAGGTGGTAGAACTGAGCGATGAAGATCGCCGACAGGGCCGGATAGATGGCCGCACAGCCGTCCATCTTCGTGGTCGCGCCCAGCGGCACGGCGAAGGCGGCGTAGGCGCGCGGAACGCCGAGCCCAGCCTCAGTGACGGTCTCGGTCACCGGCAAGGTGCCGATCGACGAGCGCGACACGAAGGCCAGCTGGATGGCCGGCCAGGCGCTGGCGAAAAACTTCAGCGGGTTGAGGCCGTGGGCGGTCAGCAGGATCGGGTAGACCACGAACAGCACGAGCGCCAGGCCCAGATAGATCGCGCCGGTGAAGGCGCCCAGCTGGCCCAGCGTGGTCCAGCCATACTGCGCCACGGCGTTGCCCAGCAGGCCCACGGTGCCGATCGGCGTCAGGCGGATCACCCAGCTTAGCACCTTGCGCACGACCGCCAGGGCCGAGGCGTTGAAGGCCAGGAAGCCCTCGCCGGCCTGACCGACGCGCAGGGCGGCGATGCCCGCCGCCAGGGCGATGACCAGAATCTGCAGCACATTGAACGACAGCGAGGTGCTGGCGCCGGCTTCGCCGACCTTGGTCGAGGCGTTCAGGCCCAGGATGTTTGACGGCACCAGGCTGGTCAGGAAGTCGAGCCACGAACCGTTTGTGCGCGGCGCGGCGGCGGTGGCCGCGTCGAGGGCTGCGTGTGCGCCCGGCTGCAGGGTGACGCCGAGGGTGATGCCGATGGCGACCGCGATCAGGGCGGTCATGGCGAACCACAGCAGGGTCTTCCAGACCAGCCGCGCGGCGTTCTGGAGTTCACGCAGGTTGGCGATGCTGGCGACGATGGCGGTGAAGACCAGCGGCGGCACCAGCACGCGCAGCAGCTGGATGAAGATTGAGCCGACCTGGTGCAGGGTCTCGGCCAGGGCGTGACCCGCCTGGCCCTCCTCGACGCCCAGGCGGCGCGCCAGCAGGCCGAGCGCCAGGCCGGCCACCATGCCGACGAGGACCTGGACACCGAAGCCGCTGATGAAGCGGCTGGAAGGGGCTGTCGCCTGGGCCATGGGTCGTTCCTGCTCACATTCGGCGGTGATCAGTCGCCGTTCAACTCAAGAAGCACGCAAAGCCTGGCGACGACACGCGCCGCCGAGCTTCGAAACTGGAATTTCCTGCTCGCGCATATGAGGGCGGCGGTCGAACCAGTTTTTGTGCGATCCGGCGCCAGCCAAACTGAAAGCTCCACTACTCCGGTCGGAATTAGGGGCGGCGGCGTGTCACATGGTAAACGCGCCGGGCGCTCCCTAGGGTGGCCTCGCCCCCTGCCCCATCTCGATCTTCCGGAGCCGCCATGAGCCTCTCCTTCCTGTTCGGCGCGATCATCGGATCCGGCCTGTTCATCCTGCTCGGTCGCGGCCCGGTGGAAAAGCTGCTGGCGGTGATCCAGGAGCGCGTCGGCAAGCGCTGAGAAGTTCCAAGCGACGCCGGCTGATATTCGCCGGCGATACACGCGATCGTGTCGGAACGAAGTCTTGGGAAACGCCTTTCTTCTGCATCAGACGCGCTGAGGCGCGCCAGGAAATGTTCAGGAGGCGCTCATGTCCATTCTCGCCTGGATCGTTCTGGGTCTCGTGGCCGGCTTCATCGCCAGCAAGCTCGTCAGCCGCAGCGGCGGCAGCCTGCTCGTCGACCTTGTGCTCGGCATCGTCGGCGCTCTGGTCGGCGGTTTCGTGTTCAACCAGTTCGGCGCCTCGGGCGTATCGGGCTTCAACCTCTACAGCCTGCTGGTGGCCACGGTCGGCGCGGTGATCGTGCTGGCCATCTATCACCTGCTGGCCGGCCGTCGCGCATTGTAGCGACGAACCGATCCCGAACAGGAACGACGCCTTCGGCCCCAGGCCGGAGGCGTTTTCTTTTGTGGCGACTAGCGGAATGTCCACCGGTGTCATACTCCTGGCGAAAACGGGGTGGGAGGACTACGCATGGCTCACTACAGTCTGGTCGGGCGATTGGCCCTGGCCGCCACGGCCCTGACCGCCCTGATCGGCGCCGCGCCGCTGCGGCTGACGGTGGCGACGGAGGGCAAAGCCGATCACAAGACGCTGCAGGCCGCCATCGACGCCCTGCCCGACAACGGCGGCGAGATCGCCATCGCGCCGGGGGTCTATCGCGAGAAGCTCTCCGTGCCCCGAAACGGCGTGCGCCTGGTGGGCAAGGGCAAGCGCCCGCAGGACGTGGTGCTGGTCTATGGCGACGCGTCGGCCACGGTCGGCGGCACGCTGAAATCCTCCTCGGTGACGGTGTCGGGCGACGACTTCCTGGCCCGCAACCTGACCATCCAGAACGACTATCACCTCCACAACGACAAGCCCTCGCAGGCGGTGGCCCTGGCGCTAATGGGCGACCGGGCCCAGCTCTACAAGGTGCGCCTGCTGGGCGCTCAGGACACGCTCTACGCCGCCAGCCGCAAGGGCAAGCCGCCGAGCCGGCAGTACTTCCGCGACTGCTACATCGAAGGCCACGTCGACTTCATCTTCGGCGACAGCAAGGCCGTCTTCGACCGCTGCACCATCCACGGCATCGCCAACGCCACGGTGATGATCACCGCCCAGAGCAAGAACGCGCCCGAGCAGGACAGCGGCTACGTCTTCGACCGCTGTACGATTACCGCCGACCCGAAGGTGGGCGAGCTGTGGTTCGGGCGGGCGTGGCGGCCCTACGCCACGGTGGTCTTCCTTCGGACCCGGATCGACGCCGACCTGCAGCCCAAGGGCTGGCGGGAATGGACGCCGGGCAAGACCGACACCTTCAAGACCGCCTACTACGCCGAATACGCCTCGACCGGGCGCGGGGCCGATCCGGCGGCCCGCGAGCCCAGCGCCCACGCCCTGGACGCGAAGACGGCGGAGCGCTGGGCGCCCCGCCGCTTCCTTGCTGGTTCGGACGGGTGGAAGCCCGGCCGGTTCTAG
>CBINOL010000100.1:0-18777 GCA_966252285.1 uncultured Caulobacter sp. | reverse complement strand
TCCAAAAAGTGCGTCTGGTTTGTCATCTCAAATTCTTTCATCCATTCGGCGTCGAGCTTCACGGCATCGAGCGTCGCTGCCGATCCGGCGATCGACATTTTCAAGAACGTCGGTTTGGCGAAGTCAGGTTTCGCGAACTCGAGGAACGCGAGGAGATCCGCGCGTTGCTTTGCCGCTGGGTCGTCTCGTGGACGCGCGTAGCTGTGCAGGAAACGCACGCCCGAATCGATCTCGCCGCGCCGCGACTGCGCGCCGGCCGCAGCGCGACCGCGCCGGGCGCCGGCGACTGGAGCGGCGCGCCGCCGCTGTTCGCGGCGACCGCGGCGCCCGAACCGCAGGTGCGGCTGCTGGGCCTGTCGCGCAGCGCCCGGCGCACGGCCGCGCTGGTCTCGATCGGCGGGGCCGCGGCGGCCTGGCTGTCGGTCGGCGAAACCCGCGACGGGGTCACCCTCGAAAGCGTCAGCGCCGGCGCGATCACGATCGATACGGCCGGCGGACTGCGCGACGTGCGGCTGGGCGAGGCGAGCGCCGGC
Organism: uncultured Caulobacter sp.; assembly: GCA_966252285.1. Taxonomy (GTDB): domain Bacteria; phylum Pseudomonadota; class Alphaproteobacteria; order Caulobacterales; family Caulobacteraceae; genus Caulobacter. The sequence continues at coordinate 18,244 of CBINOL010000100.1, read as the reverse complement.
GCTTCGGGCTCGAGCGCGTCGCCGTCGATGCTCGGCGACGCGGGGCCGCCGCCAGGGCGCGGACCGATGCCGCCGGCCAGCGCGCCGGCGATGAGCGGCACATGATGGATTCTCGGCTTTGGGGCGTGGCGTGAAGCGTTTGAAGTACAGCACCGCGGCGATCTGGCTGGCCCTGGCGCCGGTCGTGGCCGGCGTGTCTGCGCCGGGCGTCGCCTGGTCGCAGGGGCGGGCCGAGACCTACACCTTCGCGTTCCGCGACGCCGACATCGCCCAGGTGGTCGAGGAAATCCTCGGCTCGACGCTGGGCGTCGCCTACACCCTCGACCCGGCGGTCAACGGCAAGATGTCGTTCCGCATAGAGCAGCGGCTGACCCGCGCCCAGCTCTACGAGGCGCTGGAGGCGGCGCTGGCGGCCAGCGACGTGGTGCTGGTGCGCGAGGGCGACAGCGTACGGGTGACCCCGCGGGCCAAGGCGCGCTCGGGCAGCGCCATCCGCACGGCCGGCGACGGCTCGCGCGGCCGTGCGGGTTATGACGTTCTGGCCGTGCCGGTCTCGTTCGTCGCCCCCAGCGAGGTCGCCAAGGCGCTGGAGGCCATGAGCGGCGCCGACACGGTGCTCTACGTCAACGACAAGCAGGGCCTGATCATCCTCGGCGGCCTGGGCTCGGAGATTGACGCGGCGCTGGAGACCATCAAGGTCTTCGATCGCAGCGCCTTCGAGGGCTCGCGCATCCGCTGGTTCGAGCTGCGCCAGGTGTCGGCCTCCACCGCCGCCGGCGAGCTGGAGCGTCTGCTGCAGGCCGGCGGCATGACCTCGGTCACGCTGGTGCCGCTGAAGCGGTTGAACGGCCTGGTGGCCCTGGCCCGCACCTCGCAGGCGCTCGACGAGGTCGGCGCCTGGGTGCGTCGCCTGGACGTCGCCGCGCCCGACGCCGGCTCCAGCCTGTGGGTCTACCGGCCGCGCAACGTCGCCGCCGAGACGCTGGGCGCGACCCTGGCCAGCGCCTTCGGCGCCGAGGCCGGCTTCGCGGGCGGAGGCGCTTCAGGAACCACCACGTCGTCTTCGTCTTCTTCCACGGCTTCCGGCTCGTCGACGAACGGCGGGACGACGACCACGGGCGCCGGCGCGCCCGCTTCGACCGCCGCCCCGGCGTCCGGCGGCGCGCGGGCGACCATGGGCTCGGAGGGCGAGGACGGCGTCCGCATCAGCGTCAACAAGGACGCCAACACGCTGCTGATCTTCGCCTCCCAGTCGCGCTGGCTGCAGATGCAGAAGATCCTGGCCGAGATCGACCGGCCGGCCGGCCAGGTGATGATCGAGGCCTCGATCCTGGAGGTCACGCTCAACACCGACCTGCAGTTCGGGGTGGACTGGCAGACCCTGGGCGCCTCGGGCAAGCTGACCGCCAGCTCGATCTACAACGAGGGCGGCGCCGTCGCCCCGACCTATCCGGGCTTCTCGATCACCTACCTGACGGGCGACATCAAGGCGGCCATCAACGCCCTGGGGTCCAAGACCGACGTCGAGGTGGTCTCGGCGCCGAAGATCGTCACGCTCGACAACAAGTCGGCCACCCTGCAGGTCGGCGACCAGGTGCCGGTCGTCACCCAGTCGTCCCAGAACACGAGCAGCGACAACCCGGCGCTGATCAACACGGTCGACTACCGCAACACCGGCGTGATCCTCAACGTCACGCCGCGCATCACCGGCGACAACCGCATCGTTCTGGAGGTGGCCCAGGAGGTCAGCTCGGTCGCCCGGACGGTGACCTCGGGCATCGACTCCCCGACCATCCAGCAGCGCAAGCTGGAAAGCACCCTGGCCATCGCCGACGGCGCGGTGGTCGCGCTGGGCGGGATGATCAGCCGCACCCGCACCCGCAACGAAGCCGGCGTGCCGGGGCTGCGCAACGTCCCGGGCATCGGGGCGCTGTTCAAGTCGCAGAGCCGTGACGAGAGCCGCACCGAGCTGATCGTGCTGCTGACGGCGCGGATCATCACCGATCCGGCCGGCGCCCAGCGGACGATGAACGACCTCTATGCCGACCTGCGCGAACTGCGCGCCCGCGGGCTGCTGCCCGATGGCCGATAGGACCGGCGGCTATGTCAGCGGCGCGGCCCTGGCGGTGGTGCTGGCCATGGCCATGATCGCCGGAGCGGTCACGCAGCGCAGCGTCTCGGCCCTGCGCCAGGCCCAGCGCGACATGGCCGCGCTGCAGGCCGACTACGCCCTGGCCGGCGCCCAGGAGCAGGCCGTGGCGCGGCTGGTCGGCGACCCGGGAGAGGGGCGGATGTCGTTCTCCGTCGACACCGGCGCCGGTTCGGCCGCCATCCTGGCCGAGCCCGAACGTGACAAGCTGCGGCTGGCCAACGGCGTGGCGGCGGGCGACCTGGCGGCCCTGGGCGTGTCCGATCCCGGCGCCCTGCAGGCCCGGCTGTCGGCGCTGGCCAACCTTTATCCCTCGCCCGAGACGCTGTCCCAGCTGGCGGCCGCGCCCGACTGGCGGGCCTGCGGGGCGTCGCTGGTCTCCGGGTGGGGCGAGGCGAGCGAGGCGGTGGTTTCCGCGCCGGGCCGCCCGGGCGGGCAAGGCTCGGGTTCGCGCCTCGGACAGGTCTGGCGCTTGCGGGCGCGCCTCGATTCAGGTTGGACGGACGAACGCCTCGTCCGCTTCGTCGGCGGGGATCAGCAGGCCGCCGCCGTGATCTGGCGCAGCTTCAGGCGGCAGGGAGAGGGTGGCGATCGATGCATCGGCAAGAAGGCCAAGAGCGCATGACCAGGAACGACGACGGCTACACCCTGACCGAAATGCTGGTGGTGATCGCCATCATCGGCCTGATCGCCGCGGTGCTGACGCCAAGCCTGATGGGCCAGCTGGGCCGTTCGCGCGTCAAGGCGGCCGAACTGCAGCTGGATTCGGTGGCGGCCGCGGTCGAGACCTTCCGCAGCGACGTGGGCCGCTATCCCACCGAGGCCGAAGGGCTGAAGGCCCTGGTCGACGCGCCCTCCGGCGAGGACGCCTGGACGGGTCCCTACGTCAAGAACGCCAAGACCCTGCAGGACCCGTGGGGCCAGGCGCTGATCTACCGCCTGACCGACGAGGGTCAGGCGTTCGAGGTCGCCAGCAACGGGGCCGACCGCAAGCCGGGCGGGACCGGCGTCAAGCGCGACCTGCGTCGGCCTGAATGACGGCCGACTGGCCCCTTCTGGCGCTGGGCGCCGCCTTCGGCCTGCTGGCGGGACGCCTGTGCGCCGCCGTGGCCGCGCGCGCGGCCGGCGCTGGCGCGGCGAGCGGCGGGGGCGTCGTCGGCGCGACCTGGGGGGGAGGGCTTCTGTCCCTGCATCCGTTCGGCCAGGCCGCCGGCGCCCTGGTGGTGGTCTCGGCCCTGGCGGTCGCGCCCGGCGCACGCGGCGCGCTGCTTGCGCTGCTGGGGCTGACCCTGCTGGCCTCCGCCTTCGTCGACGCGGCGACCCTGCGCCTGCCCGACGCCCTGACCGTGATCGTCGGCGCGGCCAGCGCGGTTCTCGCCTGGCTGGGCGGCCGGCTGATCGAAGGCGCGGCCTGCGCCCTCGCGGCCGCCGTCGTGCTGCTGGTGCTGCGCGCCGTCCTGGCCCGTCGCGCCGGTCGCCAGGCCCTTGGGCTGGGCGACGTCAAGCTGGCGGCGGCCCTGGCCCTGTGGCTCGGCGCGGCCACGCCCTGGTTCCTGGTCCTGGCCGCGCTGGGCGCGCTGGTCGTGATCCTCGTGCGGCGGCCGGCGGACGGCCGCCTCGCCTTCGGCCCGAGCCTGGCGCTGGGCGCCTGGATCGTCGGCCTTGTTTCGGAGGCCGGCCTATGGCCGATGTGACCCGCCTGCTGAACGATCCCTCCGCCCGTCAGCGGGCGACGCTGCTGGAGAACCTGCTGGAGGCCGGCCTGGTCGACGCCTCCGCCGTGGCCCGGGCCGAACTGGTGGCCTCGCGCACCGGCCAGCCGGTCGAGCAGGTGCTGAACCAGCTGGGCTCGCTGGCCGACGACGACCTCGCCCAGGCCTATGCCGAGGTCTCCGGCTGCGAAATCTGGCGTCCCGAGCGCCTGTCGCCCGCCGTCGATCCGGCCGAGCTCGGCGTCTCCGAGGAGTTCCTGCGCCGCGCCCGCATCCTGCCGCTGCGCCGGGTGCGCGACGGCCTGATCTGCGCGGCGTGCGACCCGCTCGACAACGAGGCGCTGAGCGGCCTGGTCTTCGCCACCGGCGAGACCGTCAGCCTGTTCGTCGCCCGGCCCGCAGACTGGCGACGGGCCATGGACACGCTGTTCGGCCAGGCCGCCCGCGCGTCCTCGGACGACGCGCCCGACGAGCGGCGCCTGGAGCGCGAGATCGACCAGGTGTCGGACGGCGCGCTCGACGGCGGCGGGGCGCGGCTGGTCTCGGCGGTGTTCGAGGCCGCCCTGGCGGCCGGCGCCTCCGACATCCATTTCGAGCCGCGCCGCCACGACCTGGCCATCCGCCTGCGGATCGACGGCCGGATGGTCGAGCACCGCGTGGTCTCGGCCGACCTGGCGGCGCCCGCCGTGTCGCGCATCAAGGTCATCGCCAACCTCAATCTGGGCGAGCGCCGCCTGCCGCAGGACGGCCGCACCAGCTTCGTCGTCGGCGGCAAGGCGATCGACGTGCGCGTGGCCACCTCGCCGACGGTGTTCGGGGAGTCGGCCGTGCTGCGGATCCTCGACCGCTCGGCCGTGCCGCTAGACCTGAAGGCCCTGGGCCTGGGAGCGGCGGTGTCCGAGCCGCTCGACAGGGCCGCGCACATGCCTCACGGCCTGTTCCTGATCACCGGCCCGACCGGCAGCGGCAAGACCACGACGCTCTACGCCATGCTGCAGAGCTTCGCCGGCTCGGCCAAGAAGGTGCTCAGCATCGAGGACCCGGTCGAGTACCATTTCGAGCACGTCTCCCAGACCCAGGTCGCCGCCCAGCTGGGCCTGACCTTCGCCGCGGCCCTGCGCTCGTTCCTGCGCCAGGATCCGGACGTGATCCTGGTCGGCGAAATCCGTGATCCGGAGACGGCCGCGGTGGCCGTCCAGGCGGCCATGACCGGCCACCTCGTGCTGGCCTCGGTCCACGCCAACGACGCCCTGGGGGTGCTGCCGCGCCTGCGCGACATGGGCGTGGAGCCCTATCAGCTGGCGGCGGCCTTCCGCGGCGCGGCCGCCCAGCGGCTGGTGCGCAAGCTGTGCCCGCACTGCCGGGTCGAAGCGCCGATCGACGCCGCCGGCGAGGCGGTGCTGGCGGCCGCGGGCCTTTCGGCGCCGCGCCGGGTCTTCCACGCCGTGGGCTGCCCGTCCTGCAGCGGCGGCTTCCGGGGGCGGATGCCGATCGCCGAGGCCTTCCTCGCCGACGACCGGATGCTGCGGGCCGTGGCCGAAGGCGAGGGCGAGAGCGCCCTGGCCGCGCACGCGCAGCGCCGCGGTCTGGAAAGCATGCTGCGCGACGGCCTGGCCAAGGCCCTCGAGGGCGTGACGACCATCGAGGAAGTGACGGCGGCGGTCCATGGCTGAGGGGGCCAGCCGCTTCGACTACGTGGCGCTCGACGCCGGCGGCCGCCGGGTCAAGGGCCGGATCGAGGCCGGCGGAGAGGCCCAGGCCTTCGAGCGCCTGCGCCGCGACGGCCTCTCACCGGTCCGGCTGAAGCGGGCCACGGACGGCGGTGCGGGCGCCGGAGGGCTGGGCGGGTCGCGCCGGACGATCGACGATCGCCGGCTGTCGACCCTGCTGGGCAGCCTCGCCGACCTGCTGCGCGCCGGGGCCGACATCCGCTCGGCCCTGGGCATTCTCGGCGGGCCCGGCGCGCCGCCGGCGGTGCGCGAGTTCTGCCGCAAGCTGGCGGCCCAGATCGGCGGCGGCGAGGCGGTCGAGGCCGCCTTCGCCCGCAACCTGCCGTCCAAGGACGCCTTCGTGGCCGCCTTCGTCGCGGCGGGCGAGGCCTCGGGCGACCTGCCGGGCGGCCTGCAGCGCGCCAGCGACCTGGTCGCCTCGCGCGACAAGCTGCGCGAGCAGCTGATCTCGACCCTGTCCTATCCGGTCTTCGTGCTGGTCAGCACCGTGGCGGCCCTGCTGGTCATCCTGCTGTTCGTGGTGCCGACCCTGACGCCGCTGGTCGAAACCTCGAACGGTCCGCCGCCGCTGGTGCTGGGGCTGCTGATCGGCGCGAGCTCGGTTTTGCAGTCCAGCGGGCCCTATCTGGCGGCCGGGGCGGGGGTGGCGGCGATCGCGCTCTTCGTCATGGGGCGGGCGGGGCTGCTGGCCGAGCCGGTCGACCGGTTCCTGGTCGAGGGGCCCACGGGCCCGCTGGTCCGGCCGCTGGTGTTCGGCCGCTTCGCCATCGGCCTGGGCGGCATGCTGGCGGCCGGCGCGCCGATGTCGGACGCCCTGCGGCTGGCGGTCCGCGGCGTCGGCTCGCCCACCGCCCGCGAGCGGCTGGCCAGCCTGGCGCCGACCGTGCGCCAGGGCGTGGCGCTGTCGGCGGCGCTGGAGCGGGTGCGCGGCTTTCCCGCCGCCGCCGCGCGCCTGGCGGCCGTCGGCGAGGCATCTGGCGCGCTCGGCCAGATGCTGGCGCGAGGCGGGCGGCTCGAGGAAGAGGCGGCCATGCGGCGCATCGAGGCCTTCGGCCGGATGGCCGGCCCGGTGCTGATCGTGCTGCTCGGCGGCATGGTCGGCCTGCTGATGGCCGGCCTGCTTTCGGGCGTCACCGAGCTGGGCGAAGCCGCCCTGCGGTGAGACGCGACCGCCGCCGGCGATATCCACAGCTTTCGCCCAGGTAAGCTTGGCTTTGGCTTGACCCTCTTGCGGTTGTCCTGCGACGCGATCCTGCGTCGATGCGGTGCGCCGGCTCCACTCCCGATTGGTGTCGTGACGGCCTGGGCCGCCACGATCGGAGAGAGCCAGCCCCGCCGTCGCGTTGTGTTGGGTTGGGGCAAGAAGCGTGATGTTGTGCGGATCGGTGCGGCCGAAGGCGTTGGCCGCGGCCCTGTTGTTCTCGACGGCGCTGGGCGGCGCGGTCGCTCTTCCCTCCAACGCACGGGCCTCGGTCTATCCCACCCCGTCGGTGCAGATCGCCAAGGGGACCTTGAGTCCGCCGAGCGCGGTCGCCGGCTGGTCCGGGGATCCCGAGGACGGCTTGTGCCTGGCCTTCTACGGCAACCCCGACATCTGTCCGGTCAGCGGCCGGCCGCGGGCGCCCGAGATCAAGGCCCTGGCGCGGGCCCTGAAGAACGATCCTGACCTGATCTTCGAATTCGTCCGCGACAGCGTCGACACCGAGTTCATCTTCGGCGCGCACAAGGGCGCGCTCGGAACCAGCATCGATCGATCGGGCTCGTCGTTCGATCAGGCGATCCTGCTCTTCGAACTGCTGCGCGAGGCCGGTGTCACGGCGCGCTATCAATTCGGAACCGTCACCCTGACGGCCAGCCAGTTCTACGACTGGACGGGCATGGAGAACGCGCAGGCCGCGTGCGCGCTGCTGGCGGCGGGCGGCATCCCGGCGGTTATCAACGGCGAGACCCGGGCCAGCTGCGACTATTCCGGCGCCATCAGCAGCGTGACGGTGTCGCATGTCTGGGTCGAGGCCCAGATCGGCGGCGCCTTCTACACCTTCGATCCGTCGCTGAAGGCCTACCAGCATCAGGCGGGGATGGGGGTGTCCCAGGCCATGGGGCTGAACGACGGCGAGCTGTGGAACGCCGCGACCTCGGGCATGGGGCAGGACAACGCCGGCGGCGTGCCTTTCGTCTCGAACCTGAACCAGGAAGCGCTGGCCTCCAAGCTGCAGCTCTACTCGACGACGCTGGAGACGGCGCTGAAAGCCAAGGTCGAGGCGGGTCAGGACCTCACCGACGTGATCGGCGGCCGGCGCATCAAACCCGTCGAGCGCCCCGCCGGCGGCTGGCGCCAGGCCAGACCCGCGAACTACTCGGGGACGGCGACGTGGGAGGGAGGGATCCCGACGCCGTTCCGGAATCGCCTCGCGCTAGTCGCTTATGTCAATGCGGTTGGCGGCGGGAGCGCCCCGTTGCTCGGCGTGAGTTTCTTCACCGACGAAATCTATGGTCGGCGCCTGCATCTTGGCAGTCGCCCGGACGGCGATGCGGCGACTGCTGTGCATTGGTTTCCGACTGTCACGCTAGATGGTGTCGAGCTGCAGGAGGGCACGCCGCTACCGTTCGGCGGCAACATGACGGTGGCCTTGAACATGGACATCAACCACCCGTTCGTCGGCGGCTATGGCGATGTCATTCTCACCAAGCAGGTCGATCTCTTCTCGCCTGTAGCCGTCGTTCACGGGTGGGGGTGGACCTCCAGGCGCCTTCAGGACAAGTGGGAAGAGGAGCAAGCCCACGACAAGGCCGGCTACACGACACTGATCTCGATTCTGAGCGATACGCCGCCGCAGCCTTCGTCCTCGGGCGATCTTTTGCGTTCCAGGATTGCGGCCAAGTGGTTGGCCGAGACCAGTCAGGTCGGCGAGATCGCCGCCCAGGTCGCGAACGCCCGGTTTGCGCCGCTGCATAGTGTCGGCGTCGTATCAGCCGACCAGATCAATATTCCGGTTATTCCCGAGCCCCGTGACTATGAGGGGCTTCGGACCTCTGGCTTCGTCACCAGAGACGAGGTGACAGTCATCGACGTCGAATCCAGCCTGGGGGTGGTGTCTCGGACATTGGATGCGTCCTCTCGGACTGCGGCTCTTCACACGATCGCCGCGCTCGATGCGGCCCTAGAGGGGGGAGTGCTCGCCGAACTGGTCGATACGCCGGACGCGGCCTCAACGGCTTCGCGGATGGCGTGGGGCAATCGTCCCGAGGCGTCGGAAACACCAGATACCAGCCCGCGACGCTTCTACAACTTTGCCGCCTCGAACACGCTTTCTTATCCGACCGTCACCGGCTTGATGGTTTACGACGGCGGCGTCACGGCCGTCCCGGCGTTCAACAACGTGCCGATCATCGAGCAAATCGAGGTTGATGGTCGGCGCACCGATCTGGCCTCGGCCATCAAGAACTATACGTCCTCGGGCTACGAAGTAACGGCTTCCTCTGAAGCATCTCTCGGCCCTGGCCACAGAATCGGCACAGAATATGCTGCTTGGGAGGTGCGTATTCATAATGCACTTCTGAAGCTGCAAGCCGCTAAGCAATCCGCTTGTTTTCCACCAGTGTTGTCGTCTAGCGCGAACAACGCCGAGTGGGACTTGCTTGACATGTATATCGCGATGAATGGTGGCGAAACCGCAGCGGTGCTGGGGTGTAGCGGCAGTTTCACGGCTCAGAACAGTATCGATTACGCTCTGGCCATGAAGCCGGATGGCGGTGCGGCCGAACGTGTCATCACCGGCTACAAGCGCCCGGCCACCCTTCAGCGTGGCGGCGCCCTGATCGCGGTGAAGTATGACACGGTTAGTGGCGAGCCGGTGGCGATCGCCCACGCCCTGACGCGTGTCGGCATGGTGACCAAGGGCGGCGGGGCCCCGTCGACCTCGGTCTTCGACATGAAGAAGGTCTCCGAGGGGCTCAACGATCGCTTCAAGGATCGCTCGGACGCCGCCGGCGTCGACCTCACCACCGGCTTGGCGGGCTTCAAGGGGCCGATCGAGGGAAGCGTCGGCCAGGGCGAGTTCCCTTACAGGCTCGAACAGTACACCGAGCTCAAGAACGGCTATCGTGAACCGCCGGAGTACATCACCGAGTACTCCAAGACGCCTTACAAGGCGCCCGACGGCCTGGTCAGCAACTGGCAGAACACCGCCTCGATCGGCAGTTCGGTCGGGGAGGCGCTGGGTGACGGACGCGTGGACGCGGCGGCGCAGAGCCTGGCGGCGCTGGCGGCCATGCAGTCGATCTGGCGCCAGCCGCGCGGTCCGGCGCGCGAGGCGGCCGGCGCCCTGGTCGCCGACTGGTGGAGCAAGAGCTGGCTTCACAACATGGTGACGCTGTCGCGTGGAGCCGGAAGCGAACGCTTCGTTCGTCTGGCCAGCGGCGGCTACGCGCCGGTGGGGGGCGGCGCCGGTTCGGTCACGGTGACCGGCGCGCCCAACCTGGTGCGCCCGCCGATCGTTCGCACCGGCACGACGATCGGTGCGACCCAGCGGGAATCGACGACGCGGGCGTGGCGCTACGACGGCATGTCTGTGACCGCCAAGGGCGAGAGCGGCGATGTGCGCAACTACGGCTACTGGGGCGCCAAGCCGTACATCGTGGGGTCTAACGTTGAAGTCGAGGCTCAGCCGGATTCGCTGCACGGCTTCCGTCTGAACACCTGGACTTTCCCCCGCGGCGTCACGCTGACGCTTGATTATCCCGTAGACGATGGATTCAGTGCCTACGACAGCATGGACAAGCCGTTGTCGGTGAAGTCGAGCCTTGGCTACATCTTGCCGACGGTCACGCGCTGGGAGTCCAACACCTGGAAGATCCTGGACGCGGCCGGCAAGCCGACCCGGCTGGAGCTGCGCCCCGCCGTGCCCCGGACGCTGACTCAGCGTCCTGATCCCAATCGTCGGGTCAATGCGGTCTACGGCGCGCTGGACGACGTCACGCCGATGCTCAGCTACGGCTATGACGCGGTCGGGCGGGTGGTCTGGGCCAAGGACCGCATGGCGGCCGGCGGCCAACGTCAGGCGCACAACTTCTATATCGCCGACGGCTATCGCGCCGAGCGCGAGGACCCGATGAACGGCCGGTACGTGGTGCAGCAGGTTCCGGCGGGCGGCTCGCTCACCGTGCTGGCGGCCGGCGAGGCGGCCAGGCCGGCCGCGAGCGCCTCGCGCCACGTCGACGAGCTGGGCCAGGTGACCACCAGCCTGTTCGACGGCCGTGGGCGGGTGCTGCAGCGCGCCTATCCGGACGGCACGATCGACGGCTTCGAATACGACGGCCGCGACAACGTCGTCCGGGCGCTGAAGTTCTCCAAGCCCGACGGGCAGGGCGCCCGCGCGCTGCTGACGGTCAAGGCCGCCTATGACGCGACCTGGAACAAGCCCTCGCAGATCGAGGACGCCAAGGGCCAGAAGACCGACTTCACCTATGTCGCCTCGGGCGTCGGGGCCGGCGAGTTGCAGACCGTGACCCAGCCCGCCGTGGCCGGCGGACGGCCGGTCTGGTCCTACGGCTATGGAACATACGGTCTGGTGGTCGACGCCACCGATCCCACCGGCGTGGTGACGCACAACACCTACGACACCGGCAATTTCTATGCGCTGAAGAGCACGACCGTCGACTACGGGGCCGGTCGCCTGAACCTCACCACCTGTTACCAGACCGATCCGGCCGGCAACGTCGTCAGCCAGACCGATCCGCGCGCGGGGGTGTGTCAGTGAGCGGCGGCGCGGGGGTGAAGATGATGTACGGCAAGCGCCTGGCGGGCCTGGCCGCCCTGTTCGCGACGGCGGCGGGGCTGCCGGCCCTGGCCCAGTCCTATACGGCCGAACACTACAAGACCTATCAGCAGTACGACGCCATGCGTCGGCCGGTGATGAAGGTCGGGGCCGATCCGGACGGGAGCGGACCGCGCCGGCGGGTGGCCGAAAAGACGACCTATGACGCCGAAGGCCGCGTCGTGCTGGTCGAGCTCGGCACCGTGGCGTCGGTGACGGTCGACGGACAGGGCACCGTGTCGGTGACCGAGTTCGACGTCAAAACCACGACCAAGTTCCGCTATGACGCGGTCGGCAACAAGGTGCAGGTCTACGCCAACGGCGGCACGGACGCGCCGGGCCTGACCGAGACCAGCTATGATGGGCTGGATCGTCCGGTCTGCGTGGCGGTGCGGATGACGCCGACGGCGTTCTCTGGGCTCAACGCCTCGTCCACGCTGCCCGACGCCTGCGCCGCGCCGCCGCCGGGCGTGAGCAACCCCGACCGGGTCTCCAAGACCGTCTACGACGCCGCCGGCCAGGTGCGCGAGGTCGTGCAGGCCTTCGGCACCGATGCGGCCCGCACCTACGCCAAGTACACCTACACGGCCAGCGGCAAGCAGGCGACGATCACCGACGCCAACAACAACACCACGAGCCTCGAGTACGACGGGTTCGATCGGCTCGCCAGGCAGGTGTTCCCCGATAAGGATCGCGGGGCGCTGAAGGCCAATCCCAACGATTACGAGCAGTACGCCTACGACAACAACGGCAATCGCACTGGGCTGCGCAAGCGCGACGGCAGTTGGCTGGGCTACGGCTTCGACGCCCTCGACCGGGTGACGGAGAAGACCGCGCCTCGGGTGGCGACGGTCAACTACAAGTACGACCTGGCTGGCCGGACGACCTGGGCGAAATTCGGTTCGACCAACGAGAGCGACGGCGTCTCGTACGGCTATGACACGGCCGGCCGGATGACCAGCGAGACCCTGCGCGCGCTTCGGGCCGACAACGGCCAGCAATATGTGCGCACCCTCAGCTACGGCTACGACGCGGCGGGCAACCGCACCTCGATGGACTGGCCGAGCGGGGGTTCGTTGACCAACGAGGTCGACGCGGCCGGTCGCCTGGCCGAGGTCAAGCAGGGCGGTTCGAGCCTGGTCAAGTACGGCTTCGACGAAATGGGCCGCCGGAACCTGGCCACGTCTGCGGCCGCGGTGTTCGGCGCGGATCGCAAGACGGAATGGAACTTCGACGTCGCGGGCCGGCTGAAGTCGTTGACGCACACGCTGCCGGGCCAGACCGTCGCCTACGGCTTCGGCTATAACGCCGCCAGTCAGGCCATATCGAGCACGGTCAGCAACCGCGCCTTCGTCTGGGCCGGGATCAATGCCACCACGACGGCGGCTGCCGACGGCCTCAATCGCGACGCGGGCATCGCTGCTATCAATGGCGGCGGCTGCGCGCCAGCGGGCAAGGGTTACGACTGCAACGGCAATATCACCACTGATGACGGCGAGCGTCGCACCTTCGCCTATGACGGCGAAAACCGCCTGACCGGCGTCAACAGCGCCAGCCTGCAGTACGACCCGCTCGGCCGCCTGATCCAGGTGACCGCTAGCGAAACCACGACTCAGTTCCTCTACGCCGGGGACAAGCTGGTGGCGGAGTACGACGGGGCGGGCAATCTGCTGCGCCGCTACGCCCCCAGCTACGGCGTCGACGAGGCGATCGTCTGGTGGGAGGGCGCGGATTTCCTGAATCCCCGCACCCTGCATACCGACCGTCAGGGCTCGGTTATCGCCTCGGCCGCTGGCGCTGAAACGAGGATCTATACCTACGGCCCCTATGGCGAACCCGGCGACCGTTGGGGCATGGGCAGCCGCTTCCGCTACACCGGCCAGATCGCCCTGCCGGAACTGCGGCTCTACCACTACAAGGCGCGCGCCTATGACCCGGCGCGCGGCTGGTTCCTGCAGACCGACCCGATCGGGTACGGGGACGACTTGAATTTGTACGCTTACGTCGGCGGGGATCCTTTAAATAATACGGATCCGACCGGTGAGCAGTCTTACCCGGCAAGCAAGGAAGAAATCAAACGTAACGATACCGTCCGGCGTACGATTGATGGAATAAGAGCGTATCAGGAGGAAGCTAGCCGGATAGCAGAAGAAAAGAAAATTGAGGGCGAGAAAAGAACGGATTGGCTCGGAGCTCTCGCTCGTTTTCAGGCAAAAATCGAACCATTCTTTCAACGTTCCAATGAGCTATCCACCGAAATTGCGCTAAGCATGGTGGTGAGGGGGCCCGGGAGGAGGGGGGCGTTCGGCGCGGTTAAGAGTGACCTTCGTATCCCGCGTGGGCAACATCCTGATGGGCCGCCTAATTCGGTGCCTATGACCAACAGAAATGGAACTGTTGTAGTTGGTCCAAATGGTCGTCCGATTATGACGCGAGAGTATACGTACACTCGCGCCGACGGGAGCAAGGTAATTATTCAAGATCACTCGGCTGGGCATGTGTTCGAGGGTGGTGTTGGAAATCAAAGCGGCCACTTCAACGCACGTCCGCCGGAGAATACCCGAACTGGGAAGGTTCCTGGCACAAAGGGGCATTATCCATTTGACTAAATGGCTTGATTTTCTTGAAGATGCACGTAGTGTGAAGGCGATATTTGGTGATGATGTCGCAGATTTGACTGGTGTGACTGTTAGGGTGGTTGAGTTAAATTCTGATGGCGCGAGGGTTCGCGTTAAATTGGACCTGAAAGATTTTCCAATATCGGCGCCAAAAAAATGGATTAATAGTGGCTTCAATTGCGTTCAAATTGCAATTGACTTCTTTCCTGTATCGAGCTTGTCAGTTGAAGGAATTTGCACTTCGCAAGTTGGTGATGTTTCAATATCTAGTATTGATGGTGATATATATTTTAAATTCCTCGGACCTACAGTCATACATTTAGTTAGTGGATTTGCTGCCATACATAATATAAGCGCTTATAAGAATGATGCTTTGTAGGCATATATTTGGGTGAGTAAGTGCGTTGGTGTGAGGCGGTTCTCACCCCAACTCCCCCAGCCATCCGTCCCAGCGGCGCTTGCTGACGCCGGGGTCGTCGTGGGGTTTGTTTTCCAGGGCGGCGCGGTAGGCCGTCAGGGTCGCGCCGTAGGTCTCGGCGAACAGGCGGGCCATCTGGGCGGGGCTTGAGAAGCCCAGGCGCTGGGCCAGGGCGTCGTCGTCGGGGGCGGCGGGGCCGCGGGCGTCGAGGGCCCGGCGCAAGGCGTCCAGGCGGATCAGCTGGATGAAGCGCGCCACGCCCCCCTGCTTTTCGAACAGGCGATAGAGCGACGAGCGCGAGATGCCGGCCCCGGTGGCGATGGCTTCTACCGACAGCGTCCTGTCGGCCAGGCGCGGAATGACGAAGCGCCGTACGGCTTCGCGGCGCGAGAGGTCGCGGCGCTGGTCCTCGCGGCCGACGCGGGCGGCGTCGCCGCCGGCCGACGACAGGATGTCGACGAAGGCCCGACCAAAGGCGGGCAGGGCGGCCGAGGCCAGGGTGTCGCCGTTGCGGGCCAGAGACATCAGAAAGTCGGCCAGCACCAGGTTGTCGGGGGCTTCCAGCACCTGGCCGTGCAGGCGGCCGGCGGGGCCCAGCGCCGCTTCGATGACGTCGCGGGCGATGCTGGCGGTCAGGATCAGGGCGTCGTCGTGCTCGGTGCGCATCGGCCGGCGGGTGTCGAGCAGCACGCTCGTGCCGGGCGTCAGCAGGCGCGGCGGGCCGGGAACCTGCAGCCGCACCTGGCCCTCCACCACGTGGGTCAGCACGAAGTGGTCGAAGCCGTCGCCGGCGATGCGCTCGCGCCGGGCGTGGACCACGCCCGACAGCCGGCGCTCGAACAGCAGCACCTTGTCCAGCCGCCAGCCGCGCACCCGGGCGAAGAACGGGCCCTCGCCCCGGCTGACGTCGGAACCGCGCGAATAGAGCGCGGCGTAGAGCGCGAAGGCCTCGTCGGACGGATGGTCGTCGCTGGAGAAGCGGAAGCTGTCGGCGGCGGCGCTCATGGGCATGTCAGGCGCTCGCGGTTTCGCGGGCCAGCCGTCGCCAGGACGCGGCGCCGACGGCGGCGGCCATGGCCGAGAGGGCCGCGGCCAGGGCGGTGACCAGCGCCAGGGCCATGGCCAGGCCGTGCGGGCCGGCGAACAGCCGGTCGCTGACCACGCCGGTCAGCAGGGGGCCGAAGCCGAGGCCCGCGACGGTGACGAAGGCCAGGTACAGGCCGTTCATCGGCGGCCGCAGGGCGGCGGGGCTGAGCGGCTGCAGGCCGGCCAGGGCCGCCAGGGCCGCGCCGCCGCCGCCGGCGGTGATCAGGAACAGGGCGGCGGCCGCGACGACCGGCGTGCTCGCGCCCGCCAGCAGGGCCGCGCCGAGAACGGCGAGGAAGAGGCCTCCGGCCAGCACCAGGGACGGGCCGCCGCCGGCGCGCAGCCGGCGGTCGGTCAGCCAGCCGGCCGCCAGGTGTCCGCTCGGGGCGGCGACCAGCACGACGGCGCCGGCCAGCAGGGCGCTGGTGGCGGGCGGCAGGCCGCAGGCGCGGTTGACGATCGAGGGCGCCCAGGCTGCGGCGGCCTGCACCGCCAGGATCACGCCGCCGGCCGCCAGGAAGTGCAGGCCAAGGCTTGCCGGGCGCGCGGCGAGGCGGGCGAGGGCGGGGGCGAGGCCGGAGCCGTCGGCCTGGGCCGGCTGCAGGCCGCGCAGCCGCCAGGCCAGCAGGGCCACCAGCAGCAGGTTGGGCAGGGTCAGCAGGATTATGGCGGCGCGCCAGGGCGCGTGGCCCAAGGCGCTCAGCAGGCCGCCGGAAAAGGCCCCCAGCGCCAGGCCGCCGGCCAGCAGCGCGCCGCTGCGCCCCATCGAGGATCCCGAGGTGAACATCGACACCCAGCGCGACAGCCGCTCGGGCGGCGCGGCGGCGACGATCAGGGCCAGGGCCGCCGGCGCGAAGGCGGCCTGGGCCAGGCCCAGCACCAGCCGCGCGGCCAGCAGGCCTTCATAGGTCGTGGCGAAGGCCAGGGCGACCGTGGCGGCGGTCCACAGGGCCGCAGCGCCGGCCAGCAGCGGCGCGGGCCGCAGGCGGTGGCCGCGATGGCCGGCCAGCAGGGTGGCGACGACGTAGAGCGCCACGAAGGCGGGGCCCTGCAGCGCGCCCAGCTGGGTGTCGGTGAGGTGGAACTGGGCTTTGAGCGCGGGCGCATAGACGCTGGGAACGGCCCGGTCGACGAAGGCCATGAAATGCCCCGCCGCCAGCAACGCCACCCCCGAGGCGTCGAGCAAGGGATAGGGGTCTGTACGCGACCTCACGCTATTCCGGCGTCCAATCCTCGTGATCCGCACCCCCGCGCGGACCTTGATCCGTCGTAGTTAACCGAACGTCCGGGTCTGTCCACCCCTGGGACCGGGCGGCGGACGGTCAATGTTCCAGGTTTGGGACGCGACAGGCGCCGCACTGCGGTGTTAGCGCTCGCACAACGCGTCCCCCCGTGTGGCGGGAACGGGCTCTCAGCGCCGCCAAGGGTCGTCGATCCCTCGAACCCGGGCGACGCGAATGGGGGCGGCTCGGCGTCGTCGCGCACTCCACAGGCGGGGGCGGCGTCGAGGCGAACCCGTGCAGAGACTTCGCCGCATCCTCCAACGCGGCGAGGGCGTGAGGGTGGCCAAGGCGGCCGGTCGTGGGGCGATCGTCGCAGGGTCCGTGACCAGCGGTGCGCCGCTGGTCGCCTCCGCTCACCGCGCAGAACATCGATCGATGGTCGTTGATATCTGAAATAATCGCCAGGGTTGACCTGGATTTCGCGGGCGAACTGCGCGACCATTGCTGCGGCGCCGAAGGCCTGCGCCACGCGGCGGCCTACGTCCGTGTTCCGATCGTCGGGGGACCATTTTGTCGAGCATTCGACGAAACTCCCCCACTGTGGCGCTGGCGCCACATCCGATTTGCGAAGTCGTGCGTTTGTCGTCATGGAAGCCGCCCCGCGGGGGGCGTCCAGGCTAACTTTATTAGAGGGTTCTCATCATGAAATTCGGGTTGCTGGCTGGCGTCGCAACCGTCGCGCTCTGCGCGGCGTCCGGCGCCTCCGCCCAAAGCGCGTTGAGCGGATGGTATGTGGCCGGCGACGTCGGTTACCACTCGACCGAGGGCGTTGAGGCGAGCTCGTCGGTGAACGCCACCGACGGCCGTCCTTACGACTGGACCTTCTCGACCGACGAAGACTGGGCGGCCTTCGCCCGCGTCGGTTACCGCATCTCGCCGAACTGGCGCGTGGAAGGCGAATACGGCTATCGCGGCGGCGACATCAGCGGCGTTCGCGGCGAGAGCACCTCGCGTCCGCAACCGCTGGGTCTCTGCACCGCCGGCCCGATCCGCTCGGTGACCAACCCGACCTGCGGCGCGCCGAACGGCGAGCTGAAGGCCACCACCCTGATGGCCAACGTCATCTATGACTTCCTGCCCGACTCGTCGTGGCGTCCGTTCCTGGGCGCCGGCGTCGGTACGGCCTGGGTCCACAACAAGGTGTACGGCCAGCTGAGCGGCGTTCCCGCCGGCGGCGCGCCCTACCAGAACACCAGCATCGACGACGTCGATCAGGCGTTCGCCTACCAGGGTCTGGTGGGCCTGGCCTGGGACGTGACCCCGAACTGGTCGATCGACCTGACCGGCCGTTACCTGGTCGCCAAGAACCTCACCTGGGGTTCGGTGACGCGTAACGTCGGTCCGGGCGTCGGCTCGGTGACGGACGTGGGCAAGTTCGAAGGCGACTACAAGGACACCTCGATCACCCTGGGCGTCCGCTACACCTTCGGCT
>CBINOL010000099.1:0-18947 GCA_966252285.1 uncultured Caulobacter sp. | reverse complement strand
CGATCTCGCGCTCCTGGATGGCGCGCAGCAGCTTGGCCTGCAGGCGCACGTCCATTTCGCTGATTTCGTCGAGCAGCAGGGTGCCGCCGTTGGCTTCCTCGAACTTGCCGATGCGGCGGGCCAGGGCGCCGGTGAAGGCCCCCTTCTCGTGGCCGAACAGCTCGCTTTCAAGCAGGTTCTCGGGGATGGCGGCGCAGTTGACGCTGATGAACGGCGCCTTGGCCCGACGCGATTTCGCGTGGACGTGGCGGGCCATCACTTCCTTACCCGAACCGCTTTCGCCGGTGATCAGGATCGAGGCGTCCGACGGCGCGACCTGGTCGGCCAGCTTGATCACCTGCTCCATGTTCGGATCGCGGGCGATCATCGGACGGTTGTCGTCGGTGACGGCGGCCAGGACGGCGGCGATCAGCTCGGCGTCCGGCGGCAGCGGGATGAATTCCTTGGCCCCGGCCTTGATGGCGCCGGCGGCGCGCATCGGGTCGGCGTCGACGCCGCAGGCCACGACCGGCACCCGGATGCGCTCGCTCTCGTTGGCCGAGATCAGGCCGGCGATGTCGAGGCCGTAGTCGACCATCATCAGGTCGGCGCCCTGCCCGGCGCGCAGCGCGTTGGTGGCCTGCTCCGTCGTCTCGACGTGCGAGACCTTGGCCCCGGCGTTCATCGCCATCTTCACGGCGACCGAGAGCTGACCGTTCAGTTTACCAACGACCAAGAGGCGCATTGTCTTGTCTCCGGGCGGCCCTTCCGGACCGATCTTCTACTGCTTCGCCCTCTTTCAGAAGGCGCGGACTGGGGTGGACGGCAAACCGGGGCGTCAGCCCGCGGCGTCGCCGTCCTTGATGATTTCCGTCATGGTCACGCCCAGGCGCTCGTCGACGACGACGACCTCGCCCCGGGCGACCAGGCGGTTGTTGACGTAAATGTCGATAGCCTCGCCGACCTTGCGGTCGAGCTCGAGGATCGAGCCGGCCTGTAGTTGCAGCAGCTGGGCCACCGACATGTTCGAGCGGCCAAGCACGGCCGAGATGTTGACGGGAACGTCGAACACCGGCGCCAGGTCAGAAGCGATCTTGTCGCTCAGTTCGACCGGGATTTCCGAGGCCAGCATGCCGCCGTTGAAATCGTTGAGGGTCAGGTCGTCGGACATGGCGGTCAGCCTTCGCTAGGAAGAAGGGGTTCGGCGTGCAGGCCCTCGGCCGCGATGGCGGCGTCCAGGGCCTCGGCGACGCGTTGCGCCGCCTCGTCGGGATTGAATTCGGCGCGGCCGTCGCCCCAGTCGAGGACGAAGGCGGCGGGCGGCTGGGCGCCGTCGGCGCGGGCGACGATCGCACCCGGGAAGCCGATGGCCTGGGCGGTCTGCTCCAGGGCGGCTTGAGTGCGCTCCACGAGGTGCGGCGCGACGCGGACGGAAAGCTTGGGCTGAGCCTCGACCTCGCGGGCCAGGGCCAGCAGGGCCGCCGAGGCCGGCGCCTCGGGGAATTGGTCGAGAGCCGCGTCGGCGATCGTGTTGGCGCAGGCGAGCGCCAGGCGGGCGGCGTGCTCGCGGTGCTCGTGGGCCACGGCCGACAGGGTCGCCAGCGCGCCGTGCACGGCGTGGGCGATGGCGTTCATGGCCTGGGCGGCTTCCTGCTCGGCGCGGGCCACGGCCGAACGCTCGCCCTCCGCGAAAGCCTCGGCGCGGGCGGCCTCGACCTCTTCGGGCGTGAAGCTCTTCTTCACCTTGGGGGCCTCGTAGGCCACCCCGCCACGGTCGTCGAAGACCGTGTCGAAGGCGAAGCGCTGATAGGTTCCGTTGCTCATCCCGCGCGCCTCAGTAGATCAGCTCGTCGTCGCTGCCCGAACCGGCCAGCATGATCTCGCCCTTGGCGGCGAGGTCCTTGGCGATCTGGACCATGGCGACCTGGGCCTGGTCGACGTCCTTCAGACGCACCGGGCCCATGCTTTCCATGTCCTCGCGCATGATCTTCGACGCGCGTTCGGACATGTTGGAGAAGAACATCTCGCGCAGCTTGTCCGAGGCGCCCTTCAGGGCCAGGGCCAGCTGTTCCTTGCCGGTGGCGCGCAGCAGGGTCTGCACGCCGCCCGGATCCAGCTTCGACAGGTCCTCGAACACGAACATCAGGGCCCGGATGCGCTCGGCCGCCTCGCGGTTGCGCTCTTCCAGGGCGGCGATGAAGCGGGCCTCGGTCTGGCGATCGAAGTTGTTGAAGATCTCGGCCATCATCTCGTGGCTGTCGCGCTTGGAGGTGCGGGCCAGGTTCGACATGAACTCGATCCGCAGGGTCTGCTCGATCTTGTCGAGGATTTCGCGCTGCACCGGCTCCATGCGCAGCATGCGGGTGACGCATTCCAGCGCGAAGTCTTCCGGCAGGCAGGCCAGCACGCGGGCGGCGTGGTCGCTCTTCACCTTCGACAGCACGACGGCGACGGTCTGGGGGTACTCGTTCTTCAGGTAGTTGGCGAGCACCGCCTCGTTCACGTTGCCCAGCTTGTCCCACATGGTTCGACCCGCCGGACCGCGGATCTCTTCCATCAGCTGGTCGACCTTCTCGGGCGCCATGAACGACATCAGCAGGCGCTGGGTCTGCTCGTAGGAGCCCATGATCGCGCCCGTCGAGCTCATGCCCGAGACGAACTCGACCAGCAGCTCTTCGACCACGCTGGCCGAAACCGTGCCCAGGCTGGCCATGGCCTGGGAGACTTCCTTGATCTCCTCGTCGTCCAGCGCTTCCCAGATCTTGGTGTGGTCTTCACCCAGGGCGAGCAGGACGATGGCGGCCTTTTCGGGCCCGGCCAGCTTGGCGATGTCAGTGACGGCGGCCTTCATCCGATCACTCCGACTCGTGCAGCCAGTTGCGCAGGATCGCGACCGACTCTTCGGGGTGCTTCTCGACGAACTCCGACACGCGCTTGATCGACGAGGCCTTCACCTGGCCTTCGATCTTGGCGATGTCGATGCGCTGGTCGATGTCCGACACCGGGCCGGCGATGGCGATCGGCTCGCCCGACTGGTCGACCACGACCTGCTGGGTGGTGCCGTCCGACAGGGTGACCAGGCGGGTCACCGGCTGGTCGCCCTGGCCCAGGGCCAGCTGGATCGGGTGCTGGCCGGCCGGCTGGCTCAGGCTCTTGATGAACGGGCGCACGGCGAACAGCAGGATCAGCAGGGCGACGATGGCCAGGACGCCGATCTCGGCGACGCGCATCAGGTCGTTCTTGTCGAAGCCGGCCATCAGACCGCCCTTGCCGTCCAGACCCTGGTCCTCGGCGGTCGGGAAGCGGATGTTGGTGACCTTCACCTGGTCGCCGCGGCCGGCGTCGTAACCGATGGCGGTCTTCACCAGCTCTTCGATCTGGGCGATCTCCTCGGCGCTGCGCGGGGTGTAGGCGCCCGGCTTGCCGTCCTTGCCCGGGGCGGCGGTGACGCCGTCCACGGCCACGGCGACAGCGACCTTCTTCATGGCGCCCGGCTCGGTGACCTCGGTGCGGACCGACTCGGAGATCTCGTAGTTGGTGGTGGTCTCGTTGCTGCCCGAGTTCGAGCCGACGGGCTGGAAGCCGGCCGGCTGGCCGCCGGGGATGTTCTGGGTGGCGGTGACGCCGCTGGTGTCGTCGTTGCGGGTCTCGGACTGGTTGTTGGCGCTGGTGCTTTCCGAGCGCACGACCTGGCCGTCCGGATCGAACTTCTTTTCCTGGGTGGTGATGCGGTTCAGGTCGAGATCGGCGGTGACCGTGACGCGGGCCTTGCCCGGGCCCAGGACGCCGTCGAGCATCTCCTTGACGCTCTTGGCGATGCGGGCTTCGGCCTCGGACTTGCGGTCCTGGGCCAGGCGGCCGGCCAGGCTCTCGTCGCCGCCGGCCGACAGGGTCTTGCCGTGGTCGTCGATGACGTTGACGCGCTCGGGCTTCATGCCCGGGACCGAGCCGGCGACCAGGTTCTGGACGGCGGCGACCATGTCCGACGACGGCTCGCGGCCGGCGGTGCCGATGGTCACGGCGGCCGACGGCTGCTCGGCGTCTTCCTCGAAAAGCTGGCGCTTGGGCAGCACCAGGTGCACGCGGACGTCGCGCACGCCCTGCCAGCCGCGGATGGTGCGTTCCAGCTCGCCCTGCAGGGCGCGCTGGCGGTTCAGCTGCTGGACGAAATCGGTCTGGCCGATGGCGTTGCCGGTGTCGAAGATCTCGTAGCCGATCGAGCCCGAGGTCACGAGGCCCTTGCCCGAAACCAGCAGGCGGGCGGAATTGACCTTGTCGCGGGGGACCATGATGGTCGAGCCGTCGCCCTTGGTCTCGTACTTGATGCCGGCCTGGTCCAGCGCCTGGGTGACGGCCGAAGCTTCCTTGAGGTCGAGATTCGAATACAGCAGCTCGCTCGGCTGCTTGCCCAGCATCATCACGACCGCGGCCAGCACGGCGATGGAGCCGACGGCGACGCCCGCCAGGGCGGCCAGTCGACCGACGCCGAACTTCTGAATCGCGCTCAGGAATTTATCCACTGGGCCTGTCCCTCAAACTGCGTCCGAACGGATCGCAAGCGAGACGGATGGAAGTCCGCCGTCGCTAGGCAGGATTTACCCAGTCGATGGTTAACGACGGCTTTAGATTTGGGGCGAGAACCCGCCTCCATAGGCGCCAAATGGTCGCGGCCGCGCCCTGGTGGGCGCGGCCGCTGATCAGACCGTTCGGGCGCTTGGTGGAGCATAACCCCTCGCGCCCTTTCAGTTTTTCCGCCGTTTAGCGGTACTGCTGAAGCCGGGTGGTCCGCAGACCCGCCAGACCGTGGCGATCGATCGACTGCTGCCAGGCGAGGAATTCCTCGTTGGTCAGCTTGTAACGATCGCACGCCTCGTCGAGCGAGAGGAGGCCACCGCGGACGGCGGCCACCACCTCTGCCTTACGCCGGATCACCCAACGCTGGGTTTCCGGGGGCGGAAGATCCGACAGGGTCAGAGGCGCACCGGTCGGACCGATGACGTACTTTTCACCCCGGCTGTTCGTGCGCTGCTGCTGCAACATGGCTTTACGCCTTTCCCACAACCATCACTGTTGACGAGGAATATAGGCGCCGGGGAATAACGACGGCTTAATTCCGGTAGTAAAGAAAGACCTAAACACGGGACTTCCTCCAGCCATCAGAGTGTATCGATGTGACACACTCTGATTAAGACAAGTTAATACCTATGATCAGCGCTTAATGCTCAGAAGTTCTTCCAGCATCTGATCAGCGGTAGTGATGATTTTCGACGAGGCCGAGTACGCGCGTTGCGTAGTGATCAGGCCGGTGAATTCAGTCGACAGGTCGACAGTCGAAGCTTCCAGCGTCGAAGGAGCCAGAGAACCTGCGCCGCCCTGGCCCGGGGTCTTCAGGCTGTAGGTGCCGCTTTCATTGGTGACGCGGTAGGCGTTGCCGTTGACGCCCTTCAGGCCGTTGGGATTCGAGAAGGTCGCGATGGCCACCTGGGCGATCCGGCGAGTCACCCCGTTGTCGAAGATGGCCGAGACGTAGCCGTCTTCATCCACCTCGATGTTGGTCAGGTTGCCGAACGCGGTGCCGTTGGTGTTGACCGACTGCACGACCGACTGGCTGTTGTACTGGGTCAGGCCGCCCGCGGCGTTGGCCAGGTCGATCTGGATGTCCTGGGCGTCGATGCCCAGGCCGTCGGCCCAGCGCGGGCCCGTGCCGGTGGCGGTGGGGTCCGAGGCGCCGATGTGGATCGCCGTCGGGTTCACGCCGCCGAACAGGTTGCCGACCGAAGCCAGCTTGCCGTCGGTGGTGAAGGTGATCTTGCCCGAGCTGATCAGGCCGTTGGTGTTGTTGTCCAGGTCGCCCGGCTTGGCGCGCAGTTCGGCGAACCACTCGTTCGGGCCGGGGCCCTTGAGCAGCGACAGGGTGACGGTGCGCTGGCCGCCCTTGGAGTCGGAGACTGGGATCTGGATCTCGAAGTCCGGCTTGACGCCGGTGGTCGGATCCTCGGCGTAGTCCGACATCGACCGGGTGGTCGGGTCGTAGGCGCCGGCGTTCACCGCGTCGGTCTTGGTGTTCAGGCCCAGGGCCGCGAACGACACCGTGGCGCCGCCGCCGGCGTTGATCGAGCCGGCCGGACCGGCCGCGCCGGTCGGGGTGTAGCTGGTCAGGGCGCCGGTGGTCGGGTCGAACGCGGCCGTGCCGGTGTCGACCACCACGCCCGCGCGGCGGACCTCGACCTGATATTCGTTACCATTGCCCGTCGGGCTGTAGCGGACGGCGTAGTCGGCCGTGACGGCGTTCGAGTCGGCGACGCCGGTCTTGGTCGAGAGCGCGTTGGCGGCGGCCGAAACGGCCTGCTCCGAACGCAGGTTGGCGTTGACGCCGACGCGGGTGGTCTTCTCGGCGGTGCCGCCGACGCTGCCCACGTTGATCGACGACAGCTGGGTCAGGTCCGAGGGGTCGGGCGTGATGGCGCCGGTCACCGGATCGGCCAGCCAGCCCTGCAGGTACAGGCCGGCGTCGTTCTTCAGGTAGCCCAGGTTATCCAGCTGGAACGAACCGGCGCGGGTGAACGAGCGGGTGTCGGTGGCGGTCAGGCCTTCCGGCTTCTCGGTCGCGACGAAGAAGCCCGAGCCGGCGATCGACAGGTCCAGGCTCGAGGTCGTCGACTGGGTCAGGCCCTGCTGGCTGATGAACTGGTGCGTCAGCGACTTCACGCCGCCGGCGCTGTAGGTGTTGTTCTTGCTTTGCGAGGTCACCAGCGTCGAGAAATTGGCCGACGAGCGCTTGTAGCCGACGGTGTTGACGTTGGCGATGTTGTCCGAGATCGCGGCCAGGGCCGACGAGTTGGCGACCAGACCGGAGACGCCCGAGAGCATGGCGCTGTTGATGGACATGACTGAAATCCTGCTCGTGAGGTTTGTTTGGCGGGGTTCAGCGCAGTTTGCGTTTGGGTCCCGGGTCGGCCGTCTGGCTCGGTGGGGGACCGCGTCGGCGTCATTCTGACGCCCGGTTCATTCCGTGGAGGCCTTAGGCGGCCTCGGCCTGGGTTTCCGGTGTCTTGTCCGGAGGATTGGTGACGCCGATCACCTGGCTGATCGGCACCTTCACGCCGTCGATGGTGACCATGTTCTGGCCGCTCTCGTTGGTCACCGCGGTCACGATGCCTTCGATGCGGCCCTTGTTGGTGGTGGCGATCTTCGTGCCTTCGCCGTCGACGGCGGTGATGCGCAGGGTGTAGGCGGCGCCGTTGGGCTGCTGGACGCCGGTGGTGCTGTCCTTGCCGTCCCACTCGAAGGTGTGGTCGCCCTTGCTCATGTCGTCGGGCAGCTTGGTGGCGACCACGGCGCCGTACTTGTCGAGCACCTCGATCTTCACCGAGGTGGCGTTGCGGCCGATGGTGTAGCTCCAGTTGGCCTTGCCGTCCTTGAGCACCGAGGTTTCGGTCTCGGCCGTCGCCTGCTTGCCCATCATGTTGACCGCGTCGGCGATGCCGCCGTCGTTCATGCCGACCAGGGCCGCCAGCAGGTCGTTGGTGACCAGCTGCTGCTCGACGCCCGTCATCTGGACGATCTGGCCGGTGAAGGCGTTGGAATCCATCGGCGACAACGGATCCTGGTTCTTCATCTGCGTGGTCAGCAGCTTCAGGAAGGTCTCTTCGCTGCTCGCCAGCTGGTTCCTCGAATTGTTGATCTTGTCGATCACCGAGGTGCTGCCGGACGTCGCGGTCGTGGTGGCCATGACGCTTGCTCCTAGATCTTGACGTCGACGCCGTCGGACTCCGCAAAGCGGTAGCCCTGGATCAGCGACGCAGCCGAAAGGGTGGGAATGTCTTCCGCCATGGCGCCCGCGAAGGCGCGGCCGGCGAAGGCGCGACGACCGTGGTCGCCGCCCTGGAAATCGAAGAAGGCGTTCTGCTGCTGGCTCTGGCCGCCGTTGCCGCCCTGGCTCGACACGTCGAACTTCAGGGCGTTGTCGGCGACGTCGAAGCCGGCCTGGCTCAGCGCCTGGCGCAGCTCGCCGGCGCGATGGCGCAGATCGGCGGCGGCCTGGGGGTTCTCGAAGGCCATCACGGCCGTCAGCTTGCCCTCGGCGCCGATGCGCACCTGCACGTCGACCTTGCCCAGGCCTTCCGGCGTCAGGACGATGTCGAAGCGGGTGGTCTTGGCCTCGAGCTTCTTGGCGATCTCGGCCGACATGGCCGCGACGGTCTCGGGTGAGCCGCGGACGACGGTCTCGGCCGGCGCCTGGGCGGTCGCGGCGGCCTGAGCCTGGACGGTCGGGGCGAAGGTCGCCTCGGCCTTGGGCGCGGCGGCGTCGACCGGCGCGACGTCGGTCGCCGCCTGGGCGAAGGCGTCGGCGCCGCCCTGCGAACCGGTGTCGCTGTTGGTCGCGGCGTCGTGGGCGGCCTGCTCGGCGGCCACGGCGTGGGCGGTGACCACGGCCTCGCCCTTGGCGGCGACCTCGACCTTGCCGGCCTTGGGCGCCAGCGTCTGGGTCTCGGCGGGCTTGGCGGTTTCGACGGCGGCGGCCTGGGCCTCGACCGGCGCGGCCACCTCGGCGGTGTCGACCGGCGTCGCGGCGCCAGTGGTCGCGGTCGTGGTCGCGGCGGCGTCGTCGGCGGGAACCTGCACGGCCTTCAGGCTGGCGATCTCGTCGCCCAGCGACGCGGCGGCCGGCTGGGCGGCGTCAGCGGCGGCCTGCGCCTGCGCTTGAGCCTGGGGTTCGGCCTTCGGGGCGACAGGCGCCTCGGTGGTCGCGGCGGCCTGCGGCTGGGCGGCCAGCTTGGTCAGGTCGATGGCCGGAACGTCCGTGGCCGCGGCGGCCGCATCGGCGGCGACTGGCGGCACGGCCTCGGCGTCGACCTGCGGCGCGGCCGCGTCGGCCACCAGGTCGGCGGCGGCCTGCACGGTCTCGGCGGCGGCCGCGACCGGGGCGGCGCCGGCCAGCTTGGCGGCGTCGGAAACGGTGTCGGCGACATCGCCGACCAGGTCGGCGGCCTTGGCCAGAAGATCGGTGGAGCCCGCGACCGGAGCTTCGGCGGCGTCGACGGCGGCGGTCTCGGCGACCTGACCGGTCGGAGCGGGCTGCTGCTGTTGCGCGCTCATGGCGGCGACCACGGCCGCGCCGGCCTGGGCGGCGGCGGCGTCCTGGCCGGCGGTCTCGTCGGCGACCTTGCTGTCGTCAGCCTTGCGGTCGGCGGCGGCGGGCTTGGCCTGCGCCTTGTTTCCGCTCGCGGGACGGGCGGCCGGCTTTTCCTGCGTCGTCTCTTCGCTCGCGCCCTTGGCGGCCAGCAGCGCGCCGAAGACGTCGCCGGCGCTCGAAGCGTCGGACGCGCCGGCGGCGCCCTGGGCGGGCGTCGGGAGCGGAAGAGAGGCGGCGATCGCGGTCATGCGGGTCGGTACGCTCTGGCTGGACGACGGCTCGGATGGAGCACGCCTTGATCCGCCGTCCCCTGAGCAATCGCCGGGCCAACCCGGAAATTTCTTTCAAGTCATTGTTTTAAAACACTTTAACTTCCGATTTACCCTTTGATTTCGGCAGGTTGCGGAGGTTTTTGCCGAGCGGAAACGGAAAGAATGACCCGTCCCTTGCCGCGTCGGCGCGTCGCAGCCGGGTTGCTGGCCGGGTTGGCGCCATCCTTGCGCTCCCCTCCTCGTCGTCCGCACGGCGCATGGAACCCAACGCCTTGTATTTCAACGGTTTGCACAACGGAAACGAGACGCTCTCGACGCCGACCCGGCAAGTTTCGCCGGGCAAGGTCGCGTCGCGTGGTTCGTGCTTTGCCGAGCGGACAGGAGATCGCTGATGTCGCTGAACACCATCCTGAACACCGCGACGTCGGGGATGATGGCCGCCCAGACGGGCATGCGCGTCGTTTCCGACAACATCGCCAACGTCAACACGGCCGGCTACGTCCGCAAGACGGTCAGCCAGTCCAACCTCGTGTCGAACGGCATGGGCGTGGGCGTCAACATCGACGCCATCAAGCGCGCCACCGACCGCTTCCTGCAGTCGGCCAGCCTGAACGCCGCCTCGGACGCCGGCCGCGCCTCGGCCCTCTCGAGCGCGCTGGACAACGCCCAGGAGCTGTTCGGCGACCCCAGCGCCAAGACCAACTTCTTCTCTATGCTGGACGACGTGTTCAGCGCCTTCTCGCAGGCTGCGGACGAGCCGTCCTCGTCGCTGTTGCGCGCCCAGGCCCTGACCAAGGTCGAGGACTTCCTGGGTGAGAGCAGCCGCGTCACCGCCGGCCTGTCCAGCCTGGGCAAGGACGCCGACACCAAGATCTCGGCCGACGTCGACCGCGTGAACGTGCTGCTCAAGCAGATCGACGAGCTGAACGCCGACATCACCCGCGCCAAGACCACCGGCGTCGACGCCACCGGCTCGGAGAACATCCAGAGCGGCCTGATCGACGAACTGTCGTCGCTGATGAACGTGCAGGTCAGCCAGCGCGCCAACGGCGGCGTGCTGATCCGTTCGACCGAGGGCATGAGCCTGGCCGGCGAAGGCGCGGCCGTGATCAAGTACGAGCAGTCGCCCACCGCCAACGGCTTCCTGACGGTCACCTCGGCCAACAGCGGCGGCCAGGCCAGCCCGCTCTATATCAGCAGCGGCGAGATCAAGGGCCTGCTCGAGCTGCGCAACACCGAGCTGCCGGCCCTGTCGGACCAGCTGGGCGAATTCGTCACCCGCGCCACCGAGGAACTGAACCGCGCCTCGAACGCCAACTCCTCGGTCCCCGCCCCGGCCACCATGACCGGCCGCGACACGGGCCTCGACGCCACCACCGCCCTCACCGGCTTCACCGGCAAGACCACCATCGCCCTGACCAACTCGGCCGGCGTCATCCAGCGCCGCATCGAGGTGGACTTCAGCGCCGGCTCGATGACTGTCGACGGCGTCGCCGGCCCGGCCTTCACCCCGGCCAACTTCCTGACCCAGCTGAACAGCGCCCTGGGCGCCGACGGCCAGGCCACCTTCTCGAACGGCGCGCTCAGCCTGTCGGCCAACGGCGGCCTGGGCGTGGCCATCGCCGACGACCCGACCAATCCCTCGACCAAGGCCGGCAAGGGCTTCAGCCACTTCTTCGGCATGAACGACATCGTCCGCCAGAACGGCTACTCGCCGTACGAGACGGGCATGACCACGGCCTCGCCGCACGGCTTCACGCCGGGCGAGGAGATCACCCTGCGCCTGACCGACATCGAAGGCGGCCGCATCCGCGACGTGAAGGTCACCGTGCCGGCCGGCGGCACGATGCAGGACATGCTCAACGCCCTGAACTCGCGCAGCGACGGCGCGGGCCAGTACGGCACCTTCGCGCTCGACTCCAAGGGCGCGCTGAGCTTCGGCTCCAACAGCGCCTCGCCGGTGACCCTGTCGGTGGTCGAGGACGGCACCCAGCGCGGCGCCGGCGGCCCGTCGCTGAGCCAGCTGTTCGGCCTGGGCCCGTCCGAGCGCAGCACGCGCGCCTCGGGCTATACGGTCGACGCGGCCATGAACAGCAACCCGGCCCGCCTGCCCTTCGCCAAGCTCGACCTGACGGCCGCCGCCGGGACCTCGGCCCTGGCCGTCGGCGACGCCCGCGGCGCCCTGGCCCTGGCCAAGGCCGGCGACAGCGCGGTGAACTTCTCTTCGGCCGGCGGCGTCGGCGCGGCCACCAGCAGCGTGCTGCGCTACGGCGCCGACTTCGCCGGCTCGATCGCCCGCAAGGCGGCCGCCGCCGAATCCAAGAAAGACGCCACCGCTTCGGTGAAGGTCGAGGTCGACACCCAGCGCCAGTCGCACGAGGGCGTCAATCTCGACGAAGAGCTCATCAATCTGACGACGTACCAGCAGGCGTTCAACGCCTCGGCCCGCCTGATCCAGGCGACCAAGGACATGTACGACGTCCTCGTGAACATCATCTGAGGTTCGCCATGACCCGTGTCTCCACCTCCGGCAACTACGGCGTGATGACGTCGAACCTGATGCTGGCGCAGGTGCGCCAGAACCAGATCGGCGAGCAGGTCTCCAGCCAGAAGGTCGCCAGCGACCTGAAGGGCTACTCCAAGAACGCCGAGATGCTGACGGCGATGAAGAGCGCCCAGGCCAAGATCGACGGCTTCCTCGACCAGACCAAGCTCGTCTCCAATCGTCTGGAGATGCAGGACATGGGCATCGAGCGCCTGGCCAACTCGGCCACCAGCGCCCGCGAGGCGATCGCCAACGCCCTGGCCGCCGGCAACGCCACCACCCTGATGCAGCAGTTGCAGAACGCTTTTGGCGACGCCGTGCAGGGCCTCAACACCAAGGCCAACGGCTACTACGTGTTCTCGGGCGCCAAGAACGACACGGCCACGACCACGGCCACGACCATGGCCGACCTGACGGCCGCGCCCAGCACCGCCTCGCTGTTCCAGAACGACCAGTACGTGACGACCAACCGCATCGACGAGTCGACCACGGTCTCGACCGGCGTGCTCGGCGACGCCCTGGGGACCGACCTGTTCGACGCCTTCAAACAGGTGCAGGCCTATGTCGACGCCAACGGCCCGTTCACCGGCAACCTGACCGACGCCCAGTCGACCTTCCTCAAGGGCCTGCTGCCGGCCTTCGACGACGCCCACAAGGACCTGGTCACCGCCCAGGGCAAGAACGGCCTGAACCAGAAGCGCTTCGAGGACGCCCAGGTCTCGCTGCAGGATCAGACCGACAGCCTGACGGTGATGATCGGCGGCGTGGTCGACGTCGACATGGCCGAGGCCGTCACCCGCCTGCAGGCCGCCCAGCTGGCCGTGCAGGCCTCGGCCCAGGTGTTCTCTTCGCTGCAGGCTTCGTCGCTGCTGAACGTGCTGAAATAACGCCGACGACGCCTGCGGCGCTGCTCCACCTCGCAAAATCGGGGTCGAGGCTCTAAATAGCGCCGATGGACGCCGACCTCGCCCGTTTCGACCCCGCCCACGCCCCCGTTCCGGAGGGCGACGCCCTGATCGCGCGCGCCGCGCAGGCCGCCAAACAGGCCGTCGGCCTGCCCGAGGGAACCCGGATCGTCGCGGCCATGTCCGGCGGCGTGGATTCGACCGTCACCGCCGCCCTGCTGGCCCGCGCCGGCTACGACGTGGTGGGCGTGACCCTGCAGCTCTACGACCACGGCGCGGCGATCTCGAAGAAGGGCGCCTGCTGCGCCGGCCAGGACATCATGGACGCCCGCATGGCGGCCGAGCGCATCGGCATCCCGCACTACGTCCTCGACTACGAAAGCCGCTTCAAGGAACAGGTCATCGAAGACTTCGCCGACGCCTATCTGCGCGGCGAGACCCCGATCCCGTGCGTGCGCTGCAATCAGACCGTCAAGTTCCGCGACCTGCTGGACGTGGCCCGCGACCTCGGCGCCGAGGCGATGGCGACGGGCCACTACGTGCAGCGCGGCTTCACCGCCGCCAGCAACCGGCCGCAGCTGCGCCGCGCCGCCGATCCGGCCAAGGACCAGTCCTACTTCCTGTTCGCCACCACGCGCGACCAACTCGACTTCCTGCGCTTCCCCCTGGGCGGCTTCTCCAAGCCCGAGGTCCGCGCGGTCGCCGCCGCGCTCGGCCTGTCGGTGGCCGACAAGCCCGACAGCCAGGACATCTGCTTTGTGCCCGAAGGCAAGTACACCACGGTGATCGACCGCATCCGCCCGCAAGGCGCCGAAGCGGGCGACATCGTGCACCTGGACGGCAAGGTCCTGGGCCGCCACGAGGGCGTCACCCGCTACACCATCGGCCAGCGGCGCGGCCTCAATGTCGGCGGCGGTACGGGCGAGCCCCTGTTCGTCATCCGCATCGACGCCGAAAAGCGCCACGTCGTGGTCGGCCCGCGCGAGGCGCTGCTGACCAAGGCGCTGACCCTGAAGGAAGACAACTGGCTGGGCGGCGAGGACGACCTGATCGAGGCGGCCAAGGCCAATGCCCCGGTCCTGGCCCGTGTGCGCTCGACCCGTGAACCCGTGCCCGGCCGCCTGACGCTGGAAGACGGCGGCGTGCGCCTGGTGTTCGACGTCCTGGAAGAAGGCGTCGCCCCCGGCCAGGCCTGCGTGCTCTACGACCCCGCCGATCCCGAGCGCGTGCTCGGCGGCGGCTTCATCGCGACGACGCAGAGGGCGATGGACTAACGGCATCCCTCTCCCCTTGCGGGAGAGGGTGGCCTCCGAAGGAGGTCGGGTGAGGGGTCGCACAAACAGAAACGCCGCGAAAGCTGATCAGCTTTCGCGGCGTTTTGCGTCTGAGAAACCCTCATCCGTCGGCTTGCGCCGACACCTTCTCCCGCAAGGGGAGAAGGATCAGGCCTAAAAACTCAGTCCAGCGCGCCGATGTACGGCAGGCCGCGGCTCTTGCCTTCGTCGTCGAGGCCGTAGCCGACGAGGTAGCGGGCCGGGGCTTCCCAGGCCACGAAGTCGGGCTCCATGCCGCGCGAGGTCGGCCAGGGCTTGCGGGCGAAGACGGCGGTCAGCACTTCGCTGGCGCCGGCGTCCTTCACGAGGCGGGCGGCTTCCGACAGCGACAGGCCGGTGTCGAACACGTCATCGACCACCAGGGCGCGGCGGCCCACCAGCGGACGCTGCAGGTCGGCGCGCACTTCGCAGCGGCCGGTGCTCTTGCGCTCGTCATGGTACGAGGCCAGCCACAGGGCGTCGAAGCGGACGTTGCGACCTGCCTTCCACAGGGCGCGGGTCAGGTCGGCGGCGAACCACAGGCCGCCGGTCAGCAGGCAGACGGCGACGGTGTCGTCGTCGATGCGCGGGGCGATCTGGCGGGCCAGGGCTTCCACCCGCTCGGCGATTTCTTGCTCGGAAATGAGCACTTCGGGGCGGTGGAGCTCGGTCATGTCAGGGGATCTTGGTCAATGATGGTCGGCGGCGGCCGGTTCGGCCGCTCCGGTCTCATGACCAGGGGCGTCATGTCCAGCCCCTTCGGGCGCTGAATCGGCCCCATGGGCCTCTTCGGCGGCATGATCCGTGGCCGTCGTGTCCTGGGCGCCGCGCAGTTCAGGCTCGCCGTGGCCGGCCTTGGCGGGCCCCAGGCCCGTCTTGACGGCGTGGGCCGCGCCCTTCTCGACGGCGAAGCCGACCTCCAGGATCTGGGCGCTGGACGGCGGATCCAGCAGCGTGACCGAGAAGTGGCGGGTCTGGCCGGGCGGGATGACCGGATCGGCGGCGGCGGCCAGCTGGCCGGCCACGCGCTTCTGGCCCTTGTTCAGCAGCGCGATGCGCAGCGGCGGGGCCGAGACCGGCTTTTCGGTGATGTTGCGGATCACGCCGGTGACCGTCAGGGCCGCACGCCCGTCGTGCATCGAGGGCTGGGCGCGGATGCTGCTTTCCTCGACGATCAGGCCCACGGTGTTGATCGGCTTGCCGACCATGGCGTAGGCGCCGGCCGTGCCGGGCATCAGCTTGCCGATGTCGAGGCGGAAGACGGCCACGCAGCCGAGCACCAGCACCACGAAGGCGGCCATCGAGGCCCAGACGATGCCGGTGGTCTTGGCTTCCTTCAGGCGGCGTTCGGCGTCGGCGCGGGCGCGGAACACCTTGGGCAGCTCTTCGCCCGGCAGGGCGCTGACCGGCGGTTCGGGTTCGGGCTCGTCGTCCAGCGCATGCAGCGGATCGACGGTCGAGGCCGTGGCCAGGGCGGAAAGATCGTTGGCGGCGGAGGCCGCCGGCGCGTCGAACAGGTCTTCGTCGGCGGCGGTTTCGTTACGCGCGGTCCAGCGCGCGCCGCACGAGGCGCAACGCACGACGCGTCCGGCCGAACCGACCTTGGCGTCGTCGACGAAATAGCGGCTGGCGCACTCCGGACAGGTCAGTATCATGGCCGCGAATCGGTCATCCCCGCTTTACAGCATTGGAGGTCGCCGATTTTAACCCTGATGTCCAGAAACCCCATCGACACACCCTTGCGGACCGGCGCAGATCAAGACCTCGACGCCGTCCCCGTGGTCCGTTTCGAAGGCGTCTCCATGCGCTACGGGCGGGGTCCCGAAACCCTGCGCGACATCGGGTTTTCCCTTGCCCCAGGCTCGTTTCACTTCCTGACCGGCGCCTCGGGCGCGGGCAAGAGCTCGCTGCTCAAGCTGATCTATCTGGCCCACCGTGCGTCACGGGGTCGCGTCGAGCTGTTCGGACGCGACGTGAACCTGGTTCCGGCCGCCGACCTGCCGTTCCTGCGCCGCCGCATCGGCGTGGTGTTCCAGGAATTCCGCCTGCTCGAGCACCTGTCGGTGTTCGACAACGCCGGCCTGCCGCTGCGCATCGCTGGTCGCAAGCCGAACACCTATCGCGACGACGTCGCCGAGCTCCTGCACTGGGTGGGCCTGGGCGAACGCATGCACGCCCTGCCCGCCACCCTGTCGGGTGGCGAAAAGCAGCGCCTGGCCATCGCCCGCGCCGTCGTCGACCGGCCCGACATCCTGCTGGCCGATGAACCGACCGGCAATGTCGACCCGGCAATGTCGCTGCGCCTGCTGCGCTTGTTCGTCGAGCTCAATCGCCTGGGCACCACGGTGCTGATCGCCACCCACGACGAGGAGCTGGTGGCCCGCGCCGGCCGCCCGGTGCTGCATCTCGATCACGGCCGACTGGTCGACACGGGCGAGGCGCGATGAGCGGCCCGTTCGACATCAACCGCTGGAAGCCCGGCCCGCTGCTGCCGCCGCGCGACGCCCGCGACGGTGCGCTGGTCTTCGTCGTCGCCGTGCTGTGCTTCCTGGCCTGCCTCACCGCCCTGGCCGCCCTGGCCGCCAACCGCGCCGCCGAGGGCTGGTCCTCGCAGCTGACCGGCTCGGCCACCGTCGTCGTCCGGGCCAAGGCCGGCGAGACGCCCGACAGCGCCGCCGCCCGCGCCGCCGAGACCCTGGCCGGGGTCAAGGGCGTGGTCCAGGCCCAGGCGCTGACCAAGGACAAGGCCGAGGCCCTGCTGGAACCATGGATCGGCCGCGACGCCCTGGTCGCCGACCTGCCGACCCCGCGCCTGGTCACCCTCGACCTCGACCCCAAGGCTCCGGCCAGCGCCGAGACCCTGACCAAGGCCCTGCACGAGGCCGCCGTCGACGCCGTGGTCGACGACCACAGCCGCTGGATCGCCGACATCGAGCGCGGCGCGGGTCTGGCCCGCTGGGCGGCGCTGGGCGTATTCGGCCTGATCGCCGCGGCCACGGCCGCCGTCATCACCTTCGCCACGCGCGCGGGCCTGGCCGCCCGCCACGAGGTGATCGAGGTCCTGCACCATTCCGGCGCCGAAGCCGGCTTCATCGCCAAGCTGTTCCAGAACCGGTTCGCGGCCATGGCCGCCAGCGCGGGCTTGCTCGGCGGCGCGGCGGCGGTCATCGTCGGCGTCGCGGCGCGGCTGGCGGGGGGCGGCTCTGGCCTGACCCCGGTGCTGCCTCTGGCCTGGGTCGACCTCGTGGCGCCCCTGCCCTGCCCGCTGATCGCCGCGCTGGTCGCGGGGCTGGCCGCGCGCGCCGCGGCCCTCCGCCTGCTGAAGGACATGCCGTGAAGAGCATCGCCGCCTTCCTGATCGTGGTGATGATCTGGGTGCTGGGCCTCTTGGCCTTCACCTCGCGGGTGGAGCGCTCGACCCCGGCCGCCGATCCGCCCGTCGCCGACGGCGTGGTGGTGCTGACCGGCGCCTCGAACCTGCGGCTGGAGGCGGCCACCAAGCTGCTTGAGGCCGGCAAGGGCAAGCGCCTGCTGATCTCCGGCGTCAACCGCGAGGCCACCCGCGCCGACGTGCTGGACGTCACCAAGGCCGTCAAGCCGATCTACGACTGCTGCGTGGACTTAGGGTTCGCCGCCGCCGACACCGTCGGCAACGCCCGCGAGACCGCCGAATGGGCCAAGGCCCGCGGCTACAAGAGCCTGATCGTCGTCACCGCCGACTACCACATGCCGCGCTCGATGCTCGAGCTGCGCGCCACCATGCCCGACGTGAAGCTCTCGCCCTATCCGGTGGCCACCGAGAGCCTGAACGCCCGCCGCTGGTGGAAGCGCTCGCACACGGCCCGGCGGATGATCGTGGAATACTGCAAGTACCTGGCGATCCTGGGACGCGAGGCGTTCCTGAACCTGGGTCCGAAAGACAAGCCCGCCGAGACGTCGGAGACCGGGCCCGCCGAGACGTCGGCAACGGGGAAAGACTCTTGATCTATCTGCGCTCGTTCCTGTTCCAGCTGTTCTTCTGGCTGTGGTCGGCGACCATGGCCATCCTGATGCTGGTAACCCTGGTCCTGCCGCGCCCGGTCAACCGGGCCGCCATGCGCCTGTGGTCGCAAGGCGTGATCCAGGGGCTGCGCTGGCTGGCGGGCGTGCGGGTCGAGGTGCGGGGCGAGGTTCCGACCGGTCCAGCCCTCGTCGCCGCCAAGCACCAGTCGATGTTCGACGTCTTCAGCCAGTTCGCCATCCTGCCCGACGCCTGCTTCGTGATGAAGAAGGAGCTTCTGATGGTGCCGCTGTTCGGGTGGCACGGCCTGAAGGCCAAGATGATCGTCGTCGACCGCGACGGCCACTCGGCGGCCCTCAAGAAGCTGGTGCGCGACAGCGTCGACCGCATGAAGGAAACGCGCCAGGTGGTGATCTTCCCCGAAGGCACCCGCGGCAAGGTCGGCGAGCCTGGCGACTACAAGCCCGGCATCGCCGCGCTCTATCGCGAGCTGGAACTGCCGGTCACCCCGCTGGCCCTCAACTGCGGCCAGCACTGGCTGCACAAGAGCCTGCTGATCCAGCCGGGCGTCATCGTCTTCGAATACCTGCCGCCCATCCCCGCCGGCCTCAAGCGCGGCGAGTTCATGCGCGAGCTGCAGACGCGGATCGACGGCGCGACCAAGGCGCTGGAGGATGCCGGCCTCTGATCCGCCTGCAGCGGATCCCCCTCAGTCGCTCCGCGACAGCTCCCCCAGAGGGGGAGCATCTGTCTAGCTAAATCCTCCCCTCTGGGGGAGGTGGCCCAGAGGGCCGGAG